>CAYZLR010000083.1:0-15359 GCA_964479275.1 uncultured Caulobacterales bacterium | reverse complement strand
TGTGTGTAAAACCCCGAATCTGATTGACCGTGTGTAAAACCCCGAATAACCTAAATTTGTGGGTGAAACCCCGAATCAATTCCGAGTGTGGGTGAAACCCCGAAAGGCCGCAATGAATGACAAAGCATTAATCCCTAACCGATACCCACAACACGATTTATTCATCTGTGATGTTGCTGACGCGAGCGTCAAAGAAATGTCCGCAGTCATGGAACACCCCTTCTATTCCCTATCGAAAAAACCAGAAACAAACATTCGGCGATATGAACAAAATGGCGATTGGTTAGAGATCGTTCCGAGCGTGAAAGGGCTAGCAACAATCTATGATAAGGATATTTTGATTTATTGTATCAGTCAGATCATCGCTAAAAAAAATCGAGGCGAACCAATTTCAAAACGGGTTAGGCTCAACACACGCGAATTACTTCAATTCACAAATCGAGGCACAGCGGGCAAAGATTACAAGGCATTATGCGAGGCCTTAGATCGTCTTGACGGTACACGGATCAGAACTAACATTAAACGCGGGGATAATGAACAATTCCAAGCATTTGGCTTGATAAATGCGGCATCTGTCGCAAGGAAGCGCGGGCTTGATGGTCGTTTAATCCACTGTGAAATTGAGTTGTCCGATTGGGTCTTCCAAGCAATTGAAAACTCAAATGTGCTTACTCTGCACCGTGATTATTTCCGACTTCGTAAACCGATTGAACGGCGCGTTTATGAATTGGCAAGGAAGCATTGCGGCAGACAAGATAAGTGGAAATGTTCACTTGAAACACTTCATAAAAAATCAGGGTCAAAGTCAACGCTCCGTGAATTTCGCCGCGCCATAAAGCATTTAAGCGAGCATGATCACTTACCAGATTACAGCGTCAAACTGATCGATAATGATTTTGTCGAATTTTATAACCGACAAACCATACCGCCATTAACTCCCCCCTCTCCTGCTTTAAACATTACCGCACTCAAACCAGAAACATACGACAAAGCCCGCAAAGCCGCTCCCTCATGGGATGTCTATTATCTTGAGGGAGAATGGCGGTCATGGGCAAAAGAACAGCCTAAAAATGCCGATGCCGCCTTTATCGGGTTTTGTAAAAAATGGTACGAAAAGCGCGGGCGGGCTTGATGCGTTTTATAAAAAAATAAGGCGATCTATTCAAAATGATGGAGACAATATGCAAGAGCTACCATTCAAAAATGCAAACGCGGCGCTAGATTACATCGAGAAATTTTTTGCCGATATTAAAATCGCTCCCAAAGTAAGCTTTTACGGTGTGGTGAGAATGGTTGATGCCTCACAGGAGCCAGAAACTTACATGGTGGAGATTTCCGCCAAAGAAAACAAGTTGTTCGCGAAAGGCAAAAAACGAATAATGGTGGCGGCAATTAAGCATCCCGAACAAAGCTCAAAAATTGAGGATGGTGATTTTGTCGTTTGGGGATGCGATAACGCATCAGGCAAGATAGCATCAGGATTTATTCTGCATAAGGCAGAACCAACGCTCGATAGCACCACCATGACTTTCAAGCTGATCAATTAAAGAAACAATCTCTCCGACAAGGGAGTATGTTTTAAGCCTTTAATATCTTAATATTTTAAAGCTTTAAAATATTAAGATATTAACCCGTTAAGACCTTATTAACCTAAATTGTGGATAACTTAAGAAATTAAACCCTTAATTCCGTAAGGGTCTGATATCTTAAACTCTCAAGGGCTTGCGATCCTGCAACCTTAATACCTTAAGGATTTAAACCATGAAAATCGTATCTGTATGGAATCCCAAAGGGGGGCAGGGCAAGAGTCTGATTGCCATCAATCTGGCGGGGGCTTGTGCGCGGTTAGATATGAAACCGCTCGTTATCGATGAAGACCCCCAAGGCACGGCGTTGCTGTTCCACAAGGGCGGAAACTTACCGTTTGAAATCGTGCAGGGGACACCCGCTGAAAAACCTGACGCTGATCTCGTCATACTAGACCACACAGCGCGCGACTGGGCGCTTCCAAGGGCAGATACAGTAATCATGCCCACAAAGCCCACTAGAAGCGATGTCGCGACGTATATGGACGCTCTGGAAGCATTGAAGCCAGAAGGTAAGAAAATCATTCCTGTGGTCACTGACGGCGATATGCGCCGCACCTCGGAAAAGAACGTTTGTCTTGCCTTGCGAAAATCTGGGGCGTTCGAGCTAAAAGCGTCGGGGGTCTATAGCCGCGCCAGTGAAGAATACCGCACGATTTTCGATGAAAAGCTAAACACCGCCTACAAAATCAACGAACGCCGTGCAGAGTTTGAAAGCATTTTGACGGCGGTGCTTGGCATGGAAACAGGAAACATCACAGACGAATTAAAAGAGGTCGCATAATGAGTGATTGGATCGAACAAGAACAAGAACGCGCAAACACACAAGCCAAAACAGGGGAAGTGCCAAACCCAAAAGCGGCGCTTGCCCCGAAACGTAGGCGCGTTAAATCACTTGAACCCAGAAAAACAAAAGGCTTTCAGCTTGACGAAACCCGCATCGAAAAATGGGATAGGCTTTGCGCCGAAATGAAAAACCACAAATCGAACAAGCGCACGAGTACCCAACTCATAGATGAAGCGCTAGACCACATCTTCAAGAAATACGAAAACGCTTAAAGGTTTAATATATTAAGGTCTTAATCAGAATAGCCCCATCAAAACCATCTACGCTTGCTTTAAACTAGTAAGCATTTAAAATAAGACATTCTGTTGAAACAATCCGTTTGGTAGAAGATATGATTGCTAACAAATTTAAAAATGCATCCTTAACCATGGCTGGCGTTGCCAGTGCTTTAATGATCGGGGCTACCCCTGTGAGTGCGGATGATGCCGCAAGCTCTGCACCGTCTTCTGAGAGAGTAAGAGCCGCGACTGTTCAAGAAAAAGACTGCCGCACACATGAAATTGTATTTTGTAAAGCTGGCGCAGAAAAAGTTTCAGCCAGCAAACTCACGATCCTCGTTTTTGATGGTGAGGAACGGCTTTATTCAGAAGTGGTCAAAGGGGCAACACGCCTTAGCCAAGATGGATATCCAGTCGCGATCATTCGCGGGCAGGATATTGACCGTGATCCTAGCAGTATTGGGGTCCAATTTTATGCGAAGGGCGCTTCTCATATTCAAGCATTAGGGTTTAGTGAAAATCTCAATGATAAACCATTTGCCAATATTGTTTACGAAAGCGGAAAAGAAGTCGCAGGAGCGAACTTCAAACCGCTTAGTGGATTGTCGGCGGTTTTGGATCGAGAGTAGGGGAGGGCTCATCATAAGTGCGTTCCCGATCTCTATCACGATCCCAAGGGTTATCATATTCCTGATCGCGTTCGGCTTTCTGGGCTTCCCATTCGGCCTGACGTTGCTTGCCGATTTCATAACTGCGTTGATTGTCAAATGACTGACCCCGCTCTATGAAGTCGTCCAGATTGTCCCATGAACTCCGCTGTTTTTCTTCCAAATGATAAGCATCAAGCTTTTGTTCATTTGCCAAACCTGACCGCATTTCACCCATCCGCATTTCAATATTATCAATCGTTTTATTCACGCCCTCAAGCTTACGTTTATCAAGCAAGTTAAGCCCCGATACAGTCCGCAAAAGTCCTTTTCCGCCTGACTGGTCAAGCTTATCTTGTAAGGCTTCTGCTTTGGCTTTCATATCGCGATATGTCTCGCCGTAAGCATCTTCGATCTTGATATCGAGGTCATTGTTTTGGCGTTTATGCAGAATTTCCATATCAGCACGATCTGACAAGTTCCGATCCTGCAAACGGGCGCGCAAATGCTCCTCGTTCCGCACGATACGCCCTGTTTTTTGATTGAGCTGAATATCCATCATTTCTTCAATGCGGTTCATCTCCTCAAGCTTGATATTATCGCGCTTGATCTTCTTATTTTCCTCAACAATATCAGAATGTTCGCCGCGTCTTTTCATGGCTGTGGCCGCAACCCCTTCATGCTTAGTAGGGGCTTGATCAAGTCCGCGATCTTCATTTGATCGATGATCAATCCGCCCAAGATCATAGCCAAGCTCAAGCTCTTTTTCCTCCAAGGCGCGGTTAACATGATCCGCCCATTTTTCACGCCACACGCTTAAATCATCTTTGCGATCATTCCAATCGGACGCTTTTTGCATTTTCCCGCCGAAGCCTTCTTCAAGTATTTCGCGGGTTGAAAGCATGACATGGGCATGATGATTCTTTTGATCCCCGTGGCGGTGTGGCGCGTGAATATTCACGTCTGCCACATACCCACGGGAGATGAATTGTTCTTCAAGAAAGCCAACAAGCACCGCGCGTCTTTCTTGATCGGACAATTCATGCGGGAGTGACATCTCGATATCGCGGGCAAGCTGACTGTCTTTGCGCTTTTCAATGGCTTCAACGGCATTCCAAAGCGATTGGCGGTCAGCCATCCAGTCAGGGGCGTTTTCTGGCTTCATAATGAAGCTATCGGAAACGCCTTGCTTGCGCGTGTAATCGTGGGTTAATCCTGTACGCTCATCGGTCAGTTCTGTGCCTGATCGATAAGCGGCGGCGGCAACGGATGATCGCCCTTGGTTTCGTCCGATGACTTGCGCTGAAAAATGATAGATCGCCATTTTGTCAGTTGCTCCTATGCCGCCAGTTAAAAAGCCCCCCATGGCTCTAATGGGAAGCCAGAACGGCTTTGAAGTGAACAGCTTTCGCTAGAAAGCTTGCCTCGCAGAGCGCGCATGTTGCTTGCAACATATAAGTGCGCCATTCTGGATAATTCCATCAAATCCGTTCCTAACCATTCTAGCACTGCCTTTTACATAATTCAAACCCCCATACACACAAATACGAATGCCCTAACGGGCATACTCTATAATTTTGCTCTGATACTGATATCGACCTCAACCCATGCCCATTGCGTTGACGTTTCCACCATGCTCGTTCCAGTCAACAAAAATGCGGTACAATAGTTCCTATTTTTATTGCCTGTCTCTGCGCGTGATGAAAACTACGCCATAGGGCACGGGGTCAAGTCGAAGTAAGATGATCGATCAAGTATCCTGTCTACCTCAACAAGTTGAGCCAGACAGTAAATGTGATTTAAGAAGGGCGGGTATCAGCCAAAGTAAGATGATTAAAAAGTCACCATCATGATAAATGCTTATCAGATTGGTAAGGGTTCGCCAAAAACAGCCAAGGGCTTTAAATGCGCTTCGACATAATTCTTAGCATCTTTGCGTGACAAAAAACTATCAACACCGCTAAACACACATTCATGACGTTCGCCCTCAAGACCATTCAATCGATCTTGTTCATTCTCTGAATCCCAAAGTAGCTTGCCCCGATAATCATATAATCTAATCCATAAGCCTGACATACGACCCTCCCAATGCGTGAAAGGAATGACCAAAAGATGGGTTAAAAAATCAAGTTGGTGATGACCTTGGGGCGTTTCAATTCTCCATGATCCGTCAATGAATGGGTAAACGGTTGCAATGCGTTGCCCTTTAATAAAATAGCTGTGGCACTTGTTCTTATCTCTCTTCCACTTAATGTATTTTCTATCTATCTCCATGTTTCAATCTCCTAAGTTGGTTATAATATAACATTTGAATTATGAATGACAGGAAGCGGATAGATTCTTGTCAATAAAACAAAACGGTTAGAGAGGGCTTGCCCGAACTTCTGTTTTGCAGGTTATTGAAAAGAAGCCCGCCTTCATGGCAAAGTAATTCAAATGTTTCAGGAGTTTTAAAAATGGCAGACGACACAAAACCAATAACGGCAAAATCGAAAAAGCCCCGTATAGATCCTTTGGAAAAAATCGAGGCGGACGAAACCAAGCTTACGGCAACATTCACAAAAAAAATTGCATCCGCGAAAGAAGATCAAACCGCAAAGCTCGTTGCAGATTATCAAAAAAATCTGTCACAGCTCCGTGCCAGAAAAGACGATATCCTAGCCAAGAAACGCCAACAAAATAGAAAAGACGACACACGCCGCAAAATACTGGTTGGGGCGATTGTCATTGAAAGGGCGCTCCGTGACCCAGATTTAAAAAACCATATCGATGCAATTTTGCGTGATGATCTTAAAGAGCGTGATCGCCTGTTATTTCCTGATTTGTTCCAAAAATAACCAATTTTTCGTAATGGTTAATAAAGTGTTAACATTTTCCGCGTCCAATTCTCAACGGTGAAAGGTGGTGTATTATGGATGGCTTTGAACGGGAAGCTCTCAAACGAGGCAATGGCTCTGATAAGGGCGCAACCGCTCAATGGGGTTCGTATGCCTTATTCGAAAAAGCCAAAACCAGAAACCCGCACAACGGAATATTCATTGGTGCATACTGCGCAGATCCCGATGATCTAACAGATATCACCGATTCCCAATTGGCGTGGCACTGCCACGACAAGCACGCCCTCACAATCGCAGAAACAGGAAGCGGCAAAGGTCGAACATCAGTCGTACCAACTCTTTGTGATTGGGAAGGTGGTTTATACGTAAACGACCCCAAAGAAGGCGAACTTGCCTCAATGACTGCGGCGCGCCGTGGCAACGGCTCTGAATATGCAGAAGGGCTAGGCCGACCCGTTTATGTTCTTGACGCTGACCGCCTTTCTACAGTGAACGAAGAATACCGCGCCAAATACAACCCGCTTGCGCTCATTACCCCTGAAAATGCAAAAGAAGGTATACAGCGGGCTGAAATCATCGCGCAAGGCGTTGTCATTCCTGACCCACGAGCCGATTCACATTGGGACGAAAAAGCCCGTGATTGGATTGAGGGGCTTATTCTTTATGTCTGCACAGCGGAACATTTCAATGACGAAGACAGAAACCTTGCAACCGTTCGCAAGCTTGCAATTGAGGGTGATGAAGAGATCCTTGGCATCATTAATTCACGCATTGAAAAAAAGAACGCCAAGACTCGCACCAAAAACGAGGAACGCATCGAAGTTGGGCTTGAAGATCAAATTGAACCAGAAAAAAGCCTCATCGATGACCCACAATTTGCGCTTATCATGTCAATGCAGGGCTTACGCTATCCCCATGATAGGGGCGCACCTCTTGCCTTTAATGGTGAGATTAAAAGCAAAGCCATTGCTTTTGAAAAAAAGCTTGGACCGAATGAACGCAAATCCGTTGAAAGTACAATCACTAAAAGCCTCGCCTTCTTAAAAAATCCTGACATTGCGGAAATGATGACCATTCGTGAGGGTGATCGTGCCGTTAATCTGCGAGATATCCGCGAGAAACAAGCAACCGTTTATGTGTGCATTAAATCAGCACTCAAAGAGCCGCGCTTGCAACGCCTCATGACTGCCCTTGTTGGTGATGAAGTTGAGCGTATGGGCTTAAAGACTGACGACAAAGAACCTCAAATGCTCATGCTCCTTGATGAGTTCCCGACCATGGGAAAAATGGAGTTAATCCCCCACATGCTAGGGCTTGCCCGTGGGTATGGTTTGCGCATGTGGATGATCGCACAAAATCTGTCGCAGATTAACGATCAATATGGTTCGATTGATCGATTTATCGGCGGCTCTGGACTTATTCAGTTCTTTGACCCTGTCGATAAATTCACAACCGAATATATCTCATTCATGCTCGGAGAGATCGAAGTTTCGCGCGTTGAAGTCTCCACTAATGAGGGCAAATCTTCGTCCAATTCCACATCAAAAGGGCAATCAAGTAGCTCTGGTGAATCAACTAGCAATTCAACAAGCGAGGGGAAAGCACAAGGTTTTGCCCCGGGCACAAATTTTCATGGTGATGCAGGTGCGGCGGCAAGCGCATTGAATATGTTTGGTGCGGGGTTTGTCGAGACAGGGATGAACAGCGGTGAAAGTACAGGAAGCGGTGTTTCTTCATCCTCTGGCACAAGCCACGGCACATCAACGGGAAGTGGTTCAAGCCGCGGTACATCAACACGCACCGCGATCACAAAAAACAAGCTGTTAAACCCCGACGAGGTGCGCCGTATGTTAAACGGCGACCACCAGAACCCGCTATCAGTCACATTCATGAGTGGAAACGCCTTTCTAACGCGCCGCGTCAAATACGATCAACATGATCATTTCCAAATGAAATTTGATCCGCTTGCGGGTCATAAAGTGCCGCTCCCGTGGAAAGATACCAAGATCGATAGACTGCAAAACGAGATCAACAGACTAAACGGGATGTGGCTCGATGATCTTAAGATAATTGCCAAGAGTGAGGCGTATAAAGACGCGGCGTTTGAAAACAAAGACATCGCATTAGAGTACAAAAAAATTGCTTCCGAAAATAAAGATACCGCAGAATATTGGGAAAGCAAATATGAGGCCCTAAAAAAACCAACTCAATATAACCCTAAGCCCGTTCTTGAGTGGGTTGCCTTTATCGCGGTTATACTGCTTGTCATTCCCTTCATTGGTTGTCTCGGATTGACTTTAGCTGTGGCTATATTCGAACCTGAAGCAGACGCAACAATAGGTAAGGCGTTTTATATATACTGGCTATATTTAAAATGGTGGTGGTCGTTCTTGACAGGCTGGTTTAAATTTTAGCTTGAAAATTTAAAGCCACTTATGATAAATTGCTCCGTATACGAAACGGAGATATTTTGCCTTATGATGGTTTTTTGCATGATGATTGGGAACCCTCGCCGCAAAGCGGCAAGCCCTTTACCTTGCGCCACAATAACGGCGAGACTACCATTGATTTAAACCAAATTTGGCACTTTATGACCCGCCGCCCTGAACGGGGCTTGTTGGAAAAGGGCGAAAAAAATGACGGTTACATTACCTTAATAAACTACAAACAAGACCAACGCCCAAAAGAATTTAATTGCGTGTTTGGGGCTTATATCATGAATGAAAATGAGGTGCGTATCGATACGCCAATCTATGAAATTGCGCGTCAACTATGCGAACAAGGATATGATGTAAACCGATACACCTCTATCTGCGATATCTCGCAGAAAACTGAATTTCGCCAATATAATCTTTGATGTTGCTGGTGATGGAACAACAACGGACTTAATCAGACCACATCAACGCGGCATGATTGGCTTCTTCTGCGCCCATTAATTGAGCGTAGATCGCTGTTGTGGTCATGGACGCATGCCCCATCCATTTTTGAATCATATTAAGCTGAACGCCTTTTGATACGGCATTAACGCCATAAGCATGACGCAAGCCCTTGGGGGTGCGGTGCTTGCCTTCCTCAATCCCTGAATCTTTCATCAAACGGGTGATGATTTCATAAGCATGACCGCGTGACCAACTCCACAATAATTGATCACGGTATTTCTTGGCTTTCTGACGCTCTCTAAGCCCGTGAACCACGTTAAGTGTGTCGAGATAGTCAGAAGGCACGGGAACAGCCCTAAAAACGTCCTCACGGCGTTTTTTGAGCGATCTAATGATGATACGCCCCTGATCGAGTTCAATGCGGCGAGGGATCAATTCTAAAGCTTCCGAGATACGGCAACCCGAATATGCTAAGGTTTCCGCAAGGGTTCGCTCCTCTGGTCGCTGTTTGCGGGCATGTTTAATAAACCGATCCCGTTCATCAGCGGTCAAATAGAGGCGGTTTCCCTCCCCGTCATATAGGCGCATTTCACTCATATCTGACAAAATGTATTGATTTTGTCAGATATGGAAGCCCTAAACGCTATTCATCCACAACAATCAAATACGATGGACGCCCCGTAACCTGACACTATTGCCAATTTTGTCAGGTCGCCGTCGTTGCTACCCTATTTATGTGTGGATTGAGGACTATTATGTGTGGATTGAGGACTATTAAGGCTTCCGGCTGACTCCGAACGGTGGCAAGTTAAAAGTAGGAGTTTTATATGAGTGCTTTGCTATTTGAAGAGATGGAATTACCTCATGGAGAGGTAAATAAGATTGAGCCGTCAGGAGAGGGGTTTCGTGAACATTTCACTCACCCTAATGGTTCCCTTTATCAAGGCAATTCAATCGAATGGCTGGCTTCTTTAAAAGATTCATCTGTCGATATGATATTTGCCGATCCACCTTATAATATCAAAAAAGCAGAATGGGATAACTTTGAAAGCCAAGAGACTTATATAAATTGGTCAATGCAATGGATCACTGAGGCATCAAGAATTTTAAAACCAAGTGGGACAATGTATGTATGTGGGTTTTCTGAAATTCTGGCTGATATAAAGCATCCCGCAATGAAATACTTTGCGTCATCCAGATGGATTGTTTGGCATTATAAAAACAAAGCTAATCTCGGAAACGACTGGGGGCGATCTCATGAAAGCCTTCTCCACTTTAGGAAATCAAAAAAACATCGCCTTAATGTCGATGATATCCGGATTCCTTATGGTGCGCACACTCTGAAATACCCTTCCCACCCACAAGCTGAAACTAGCCAATACGGCAATAAGGGTAAGCGTAAAGACGTGTGGACACCTCACCCTTCTGGAGCAAAGCCAAAAGATGTGATTGATATTCCGACTACTTGCAATGGTTCTGGTGAAACGACACCCCACCCCACGCAAAAACCGGAAGAATTAGTTCGGAGAATTGTGTTGGCATCCTCAAACGAAGGCGACTTGGTAGTCGATCCTTTCTCCGGATCCGGTACTACTGCGGTTGTGTCGGAACAGCTAGGTCGTCGGTGGATGGCATGTGATTTAGACGCGCAATACAATGACTGGGCTATTGAAAGGCTACGCCTCGTAGAAAATAGGTCTGCCAAGCACTGGGTAGAACATGACAGAAAAAATATGAAGCGACGTGAGAGTATCCGTTAATGCTAAATGATTTAGTTGCATGGGCGACGGATAAAAACAGATTTCTCTCTATTCCTGATTATATTGAATTTTCAGAGCGCTATTTGGATTTCAAAGAAGATGGTTTACAGGCAGTAATTATATCCCAGAATGAAAACCATTACAGATTTTTTCAATATAAAGAGGATGGGAATTTTAATATCAGCCGTCCATTAAACGAAAATCTTCTTTACACCAGAACATCAGCAGAAGATCGACATAAGGACTTTCTACAAGCGTTGAATTCAATTCGTGATCTTGGAAGCGATGCTTCGTCGAGGCGCGAGAATTTAATTAGAGTTGTCTATACTGTACAACAGACCATAGGAGCGGCACTTGATGCGCTTCCCTCCGGTGAAAGTAACAAGGCTAGAAAAATAAACGGAGATCTTTTTGAGAGATTTATACAGCTGATTATTCAAGAATTAGGCGCATCATGTATCGGTGGTACAATGCAAGTTCCCGTAATGGTCGATGGCGTTGAGCAGTTTAAAATGAATTATCAGCATGATCTTCTCATCAGTAAAAACGAAGAATTAAAAATTATCGGTTCTGTGAAAACATCATCGAAAGATCGTATAGACAAAATTTTCATGGATAAGTTTCTGTATAGTAAAATTACGGGAACCGCTCTTCCTCATATCGCAATATTTCTGAATGATGTACAAAGGAAGAAGACTAGAAAAGAAAATGTTTATGGTGTTAGCGCTACATTTCTTCCCGGACATTTTAAAGGCTTTACAGTCAAACTTAACCCTTTGGACGGTGTTTATTATTGCGACATTCGCCCCAATATGCGCACCGAACCTATTTTAAAAGATCATATCAGAACGATAGACCATCTTTTTTGTGAAGATTTGTGGGCTCTATTGGAGAGCTAAGACCGCCTGACACTATTACTAATTTTGTCAGATCGATAAAAATAGAGCTATGCACGTAAAAGAAAGTTAGCTAACCTTGGAGCGAAACAATTATTCGACTTTCAAGGGGAACGTTGTGAAAAAATTCATTAGTGGAATTTTCAAACTTCTCGTTATTTTGAACATACTATCATTTGTTTTCAGCCATCAATTTTCAAATCTCTTTTTAACGGCAAACGCGGCGGTCAATGGCATGAAGCTCCTAGAGCGCGATGGTGGAAACGTGCGATGTGTCCATCGTACACCTAGAGAATTAGGGTTCGGCGCAGAACAATCCCAGTTTTTTAAGGCGTTAGCAATTATCATGCTACCAGCCGTACCGGGTTCTATTTTGGGGAATATTATCTTTGAGAACCCAAAGAAGACGACGTGCTAAAATTATGGATAATACACAAAAATTTTGGGATGATGCCGCAAAACACATGATCGCTTTTGTAAAGCTAGAAAATGCAAAGCTGAATGACCCTGATGATCTGTTGAAAGCGATCTTAAAAAAATACGGGCGCGATTATCAGGAAAAAGAATATAAAACGGTCTATTCTTTAGCAAAGACGCTTAAATATTCCGAAGCATCATCAGCATCAAATTCACATGGCGCACGTACAGTAGCACTTCGTTTTTCAGACGGTGAAATTATTTCCGTGTCTGATAATTCAGATAACAGGAAAGGATATAATCCTGACCCAGTACTCGCCTATCGCATTAGCAATCAATAGGTACATAACATGGTTATATATCGTGGTGCGGATGGTGTAGAGGTTGAAGTCTCCAGCAATTGTACCCCCTGGAAGGGCGTGATGGGCGGATCGTTGCTGTGCCTTTTGGGGCAAACCACGCGCAAGGCAAAAACGGGCGAATTATTGTTGTGCCGTCTGATTGCAGAACCGTCGAAGATAGGAACGGGCAATTATATGCGATCAGGTCAGATCAAGTAACCTATGAAAACCCTGACGGGAGTTATCGCATTATGAAATTGGGTGAAAGCCCCCAATACGACACCTATTAAAAATATCCGTATACGGTAATTTTTAACAATTCCTTAAATGTTATTATGTAACATCATTGGAATGTATGACGATGAACGACCAACAATAGACCAGTTAAAACGCGAATTTGAGGCTTTAAGTGCCAAGGAACAAACCGCCGAACGTGACGATTACGCCATGGCAAATATCGAAAGCGGTCGCGATCAGGGTGATCATTATTTTCACCGCCTGTTTTCATGTCGGAACGGGGCGTGATGCATGGATATTCAACAAATGCAATCACGGCGCGCCGAATTGATCACCAAAACCGATATGATGGAAGCGGCTGGGGTTGATCTCACCTTGCTTGAAGATGATTATCAGAAATTAGAACGGCTTGATCATGCGCTATGGGAAGCTGATTTCGGGGAAAGCATGGACGCGCTTTGCGGGCATCTTCCAGAAACAAGCTTCACCCCTGCCCCGCGCCTTTAAAAATCACTTATAACGCAACGCCCCGCAAGATTTGTTCATTGTGTCAACCAATATGCGGCGCGCTTCTTTCTCTGATTTTTCAATTCCTTGCGCTTTGGCTTGATCCAAAAACTTTGAAATATCCTCTTGCGGGATCTCAATGCGTTTTTCTTCTGGTAAATCCTTCATCATCAACACCCATTATAATAGCCTTTTGAGTAACGGCAAAATTCTTTTGCTGTGCCTGATTTAATCATCAATTGCGTGATGTCTTTTCCATCTGGTCGAGTGCATCGGCCGACAATGCGGCCGTACTTATCAATCGACATTTGTTCACAGGTAATTTCACGGTTTAAAGCAATCCGCATCAAAGCGCTTGTGGCTTGTTTATAGCCCCTCTGATCCTTTTCAGGGGCATCCAGTCCAAAAAGCCTGATACGCTTCTCCTGACCCTCCATTTTCAGCGTATCGCCATCAATAATATAGGTGACACGCCCTGAAAACATCGGTCTGGTCGTTGTCGCTTCGCCGCGAAAAAACGCCCCTGCCCCGATCACAGTAGCAATAACAGCAAAAATCCATATTAGATGATCTAAATTCAATATAATCGCTCCAAAATTCGGGCTTGCTGAACCTGTAAAGCCGCATAGATTTGCGCTTCGTCATAGCCTAAATGGCGCATCGATTTTACAAGCCCGAATATGTGGGATTCAGCAGGTCTGGGCTTTCATCCCTCGTCTTGGCGCTCATAATCTTGGCTATCTTTATCAGCCGCACGCAACTCAGTAACACGATCATAGGCACGTTCCGCAAGGCGGGCAATGCGCAATAATTCTGTATTTGAAAATGAGTTTGTATCTTTTAGCTGTCCGTCTGAACCTTTATAGGTGCGAGAAAGATCGACACTATAAAAAGCCCCCTTCTCGCTTTGGTTTTTCCAGATTGTAGCGACACAAGCCCCGTCTCTTATTTTATCGATTGGTGATGACATGAAATATACTCCTTTGAAAATTGGTCAACAATATCAATAGAGTGTATCATTTATTCCGTATAGAAACCATTAAGAATTTACCGTATAATCTGGGGGGCTTTGTCGGCTGTTTCTGATCTCAACAATCAAGATATAATCATCATGTAAACGATAATAAACTTGGTGGCTTCGATAGATATAACGGCGCCGTGTTTCATCAAATCTGCGCCCCATTTGGGGGTTATCGGTTAAAATTTCAAAGCTGTTATAAAGCCCGCCAATATAGATTTCTGTTTGATCTTCACCAAAATTATTATCAGTGTATTGAATGATATTGATTATATCAGCTTTAGCCTTATTCGATAATTCCCACTTCATTGACGGGCAAGAGCTATCAGATCGTGCATAGAGCTGTTTTTAGCGATCCCTGATGCTTCGGCTTTATCAAGGCTATCAACCACCACGGCGCGTTGTTCTTCGCTCGTAAGGCTATCCCATAGCTCCATATCAACAGATGTTGGAAACACCGTTGATGAAAATGCCACTTTAGACAGGTCTGTTTTTTCAATTACGCTCATGGTTCAATGATAGCATATTTTGCTACAAAATCCATAAATAGATGTCTCACCAAGCGATATTGTTTGTTATTATTTGATATCTTTAACCCCCTCACCTCTTGCCTAGCCCTTTTTATCCATCTCAATTTAGGGAAAGTCGCTTCAAGGCTTTCTGGATTTTCAGCAGAGCTGAAAATCCAATAATTTCTCGCCGTCTCAATTTAGTGCAAAGTCGCCAAACCCATTTTTAGGATGCAGTCACGCACAGAGAACGGAATACCCCCCTTGTGGGGGTTGTAGTGATCGAGCATGGCTGTAGCCGTTAAGAAAATTGGTTTGGTGGCTTGGTGCTATAATTGTGCAAGAGATAAAAAGTGCGGCGTAGCCGCTCCTTATTCATATAAAAACATGTATCGCCGCTAGGCGATTCTATATATCATTTGCTTCGTTTAACGCATGGAATCGCGTTTTTGATTTATGGGTGTGTGTTATATATGTGTTAAATATTAGTGTTAAGGGATTCTGACAAATTAATAATACCTTGATAATAAATAGAAAAATGCAATTTTGTGCATTGCAAACGTGTGTAAAACCCCGAATCTAGCGTGTGTAAAACCCCGAATCTCTGTGTGTAAAACCCCGAATCTGATTGACCGTGTGTAAAACCCCGAATAACCTAAA
>CAYZLR010000082.1:0-15368 GCA_964479275.1 uncultured Caulobacterales bacterium | reverse complement strand
GACAAAGCGGGAGTAATGCTGCACGCGGCAGCAGCGTGCATTGTTAAGTCATCGTCAAAAAACGATCCCGATATCCTCCCATGAGTCCAGCGCTTCCAATTCCAGATGATCTATCCCGGTCAAATTAACCCAATTGGGATTTGAGGAGTCGGGGAAAAAGATTCGGAGCGCCGCGCCTTCATCGGGGAAACCAGGCGAAACGTGATTCCGCCAACCACCAGAAGATGTATCTTGGAAAATCCCCAAGTTTCGCGTCCCGCCAATATCAAGATCATCGACAAAGAAGTCGTAGCGATCAGAGGCAGTGCGATAGGCGCTAAGGTCGATGATATCTTCACCGAGAACAAAGTTGTCAATTCGGTCAAAGTCTTGGGAGAGTGCAATCCCGTTCGGGTTAAAATCAGTTGGTTGATAATCGAAAACAAATCGATCGACGATTCCAACGGTTCCCGTGAACTGATCCCTATCTACGGTATCAAAATGTAGGATCTCGTTTAAGCTAATTCCCAGATCACCGGCACTATAATTTTCAACGGTAGCTATGAGCGCACCAGAGTTTGCGTTTGTGATTGTCAGGGTCGTATCGGGATCACCGGACCAGTCAAACTCGAGATTTTGCTCAGACCCATTGATCGCGTTGGCTCCGCGCATCAGTACGCCCGCACCGTCCTCATCTAAAATTATGTCACCGTCACGTAAGATGTAAGTATCGAAACCTAAACCACCTTCTAAGCGATCAGCCTCTGCTCCTCCGTGTAAGGTGTCATCCAGGTGACTCCCGATCAGCATATCTATTCCGCCTCGACCGTAAATTGTCGCGCCGGTATCCCCTCCATCAAAATCAACTTTAATGGTGTCACCAAAGTTAGATCCTCTGACGATCTCGACGTTGTTAATCTCGTTTCCAAGAGTGACCGCAATTTCGCTCCGATTGAACCGGACTTCATCGACGCCGTCACCGCCTTCAACAGAAGTCACAGTGCTGGCATCAAAGATGAATGTGTCATCAAAATTAGTTCCTATGAATTGATCGAAATTCTCAAAAAGTACTTTCCCTCCGTTCGAAGGGTTCGTGATTACTTTCCCTGAAATTCCATTAATCCCGACTGGCCCAGAAAGCTCTGAAACAGATAAGGTATTCGGGCTTTCAGGGTTTGCTAGGACAACTTCAACGCCCGTGACTTCGTCGGTATAGAGAGTTAGACCGCCTTCGCCCGCCCGCACATGTTCAATTGAAAGTATGTTTCCGTCGTCTTCTTGTGCGATATCAAGAATACTCAGCGTTACACTCAGGGCCGTATCGTAAAAAACTTTATCGCGTCCAGTCCCGCCTACGATTGTGTTGTTACCTTCATCTCCGTAGAGCAAATCATTCCCGTCGTCGCCTCTTAGGATATCATCGCCTTGTCCGCCGACCAATGTATCGCGTTTATTTCCTCCTGAGATAACGTCATTCCCCTCAAAACCGGCAAGAGTGTCTCGCCTCTCGCCGCCGACTAGAAAGTCCACACCGACCGTTCCGTTTATCTCAAATCGTCGATCAATTACCTCTCCGGAGCCCGGATACCCTAAATCTGGACCAGGGAGATTCAAATCGGGTAAGTAATCCGCAGTATCTATATCTTGAGAGAACAGAAGAGTATTTACAAAAGAATTGCTATTATAGCGTGTATCTGAGAGTTCTGGTATGGCGGTGTAGCCAACGTTTAGGCTGTCAATATGAGTAGCCAATCGCCAGATCGTAAGCCAAACATCTGCAGGGTTCCTGTCGCCAACGTCAATTGTGGTTCCGACGATGTTTGGGTTGTTTTCATAATAAAATTCTTCGCCAACAAAAAATTCGCGGTTGACTATGAACGTTCCATCCGCTGATGCGATGGTACCACCTTCTCCACCGCTAACTGCGATGCCGAGGCGTGTACGGTCATCGAAATCTGCATGAAGTTCAAGGTGTCCGCCTCCAAAGATTGGAAATCCGACAATATGAATTTGAGTGGCAAAGGGCATAACAAACCTCAGTTGTAAAAAGAATTAGTTTCAAATATTGGTATCGTCATATGCGAAAATGGAAAGTCTTTTTTCGCATGCGAAACAGGAATACGAACTATGTGGAAAATTGCGGTAATCGGTTCTGTAGTTGCAATTTTCTTTGGAAATCCAGCTTTCCGACACTGCTTGCCAGTATTCTCAGATCATGATGCCGCGTGTGCCGTGAGCGAAGAATTGGGCTACCAGCTATCGATCTCAAACTTGGATAACCTCGACGAACTTGCGGATTGCATCGACCAAATGAAATCGGATTTGTCATTTGTAGATTTTGTGAAGACGCTTTGGAAGTCCGGGTTCGCATTTGGTGGTGATGGGACATCGACGCCGCTTCGCTCGATTAATCCGCCTAAAATTTCCTCAGACAATATTTCGATGTCAGTTCCAATTTCTAAACTAAGAAGCGATGACCGTTGTTTGATTTCGCATCATTTTTATTGGAAGGGCTACGCTGTAAATGTCGATCGGGATGGTAATTCTTATTCGGCAATAGCATACAAATACTTTTGATATTTTGCATTGCGATGTTGAACACTAAACATCGACTATTCGATTTACAACCAATTTTATTGATGGGCTAAGCCAAAGCGCATCCATATCCCTGCTAATATCCCAAAGCGGGTGTTGGCTGATCGCGATAGCTCTTGATGGATGATCACGTTCGGTTTGTAATGTCGTCGTGATGGATCAGCAGCTCGATCTCTTTCCGACCGCCGCTCACCTCTGCCGGATTGATCCCGAGCGGAAGATGAGCCGTTTCTACCGCCTCTGTCTCCAGCCCGACCTATTTGGTGGATGCACACTAATTCGAGAATGGGGGCGTATCGGGTCGGGTGGCCGTGTCCGTTACGATGGTTTTGCCTCTGAAGGGCAAGCTGTTAGTGCGCTTATTTCAATGTCTCAGTCAAAAGCCCGGCGCGGATATACTGAACGACCCGCGATATAGGTTGAT
Source organism: uncultured Caulobacterales bacterium (assembly GCA_964479275.1). GTDB lineage: Bacteria > Pseudomonadota > Alphaproteobacteria > Caulobacterales > Parvularculaceae > CALLPQ01. Next base: position 12,370 of record CAYZLR010000082.1, on the reverse strand, counting down.
CGGAATGAATGATCCCAACCTGATAACCTCAAGCCTTTCTCAGTCCGCTTCTGTCGAAGGTGCGTCGGTGCGTATCGAAATAGTCCGGCTCGAAGGAAATCCCGATTGGTCGCTCGAGGTTGTCGACCAGGAAGGCACTTCGCTGGTTTGGCAAGAACCCTTCGAGACTGATACGGCGGCTCTATCAGAAGCTCTCAGAGCGATAGAAGAAGAGGGCGCTGCGTTGTTCCAGCAGGACAACAACATCATTCCGTTTCCGCGATAGGGAACAGGTGGACGTCGAAGCACGGTTAAGTCACAAATGATGGAAATCGGAGGGAGCATCTTTGGAACATGGCTTTGATCTCGTTTTCAGAATGTTTTCTGAACAACAAGTTCCCGATATCGTCGGGTTTAGGCAGAAATTTGCGAATACATTTCTTGATTCAGTGAATGAAAAGCTTAAAAATAACAGTCATTACGAAATTAAATTCGATTTAGAGAACGACGTTGAAATATTGATATATATTTTGCAATCTTGTTCTCGTCATCAGGATAAACAATTATATGATAACTACCAGAACATATTTCTAAATCAATTATGTAAAGTAGGTAATTACGAAAGTAATTTGAGGAATATTGACATATTGAATGGTGTTAGTTGCCATGAGATGGATTTTATGAGCATATTGTGGTCGATAGAATTTCTATGGGGAGGACATTTTAATAGCATCAATATGTATGACGACAAATCTATACTAAAAAATATACATTCAATAAATGATGAGGCTAATGCAAAGTGGAGAAATGTAATTTCAGAAGACAAAAAAGAGGTGTACATTGATAATTTAATCAGAAGTAATCTCATTTTTGCCAAACGTAAAATTGATGACTCAGATTTTGCTAACTTTTTTGCTTCGAAAAGGGAAAAAACTCTGATCGAGAGATTTGGAGCTTTAGATGAGAGCACGATAACTGCTCTATTTAAGGTACTAATAAGTAATATTGGAAGCGCATATAGTAATAAATATCAAAATCCTAAACCTTTACATCCACATTTTGCTGGAATGGCTGTATCTAAACCCTCTAATGATAATGATTACTATATTCCAGAGGCAGCATTTTTGCTTAGTGATCTTTCAAAGGAATTTTTTAGGGCGTGCCATTTGGAACGCCCAAATACCCGCACATAGTCAATTACAGCCGCTCCATCACTCCTAGCTTCGAGAAATCGATCTAGGAGACGGTAGACACTCTGCCTATGCCATCGCCCGCCTTTCATAGTCGGAATCTGATGGCTGTTCATCTGAAGCGTGAGAGCTGAAACGTTTTGACGATCGGAGGAGGGGATAGCCACCACTTGATCCACGATCGACAGAGCGTGGTGATCTGCTCTGCTCCTGTTTTCAGCTCCTAAGACCTTCCCATTGCGTCCAAGGACAGTTCCACGCGCTTTTGCGGCCCTCAGGCCGTCCTTGGTGCGCTGACTTATCATTTCACGCTCATGCTCCGCGAACGCGGCCAGCATATGAACCATGAGACGGTTTGCATAAGGATTATCACACGCGAGAAACTCCACGCGGCTCTCCATCAGTCCAGATATGAAATGGACGTTCCGAGCCAATCGGTCGAGCTTCGCGATGATCAGCGTTGCCTTCTTGCGCTTACAGAGGGCAATGGCCTTCGTGAGTTCTGGCCGATCCTTACGCTTGCCGCTCTCGATCTCGGTGAAATGCTCAAGTACGATGGGAGAGGGCAGGGCGCTGAGATAACCTGCAACAGCATTCTGCTGGGCTTCAAGCCCAAGGCCGCTCTCACCTTGGCTTACAGTCGAGACGCGGTAGTAGGCAACGAAGAGCTGATCTGAGGGCAGAGTAGGGTGGTTCATGGTCGATAGTGTAACAGATAAACGGTCGTTCGTATGTTACACATGATTCAGATTTTCCCAAATCTCACTGAAAATCTCGAAGCAGGGGAGGGTATTGTTAGGGCTTAATCTTATAGTCCTCGATGCTCCCACCACCTTCAAGAGCCTTTACTAACCACTTCGGTTGCCGTCCTCGACCTGTCCAAGTGTTTTCGTGGTTCGCAGGATCACGGTGAGTAGGTGCGAGCTTCGTTTTCGGTTTGGAAGTCTTACCATTCCCAAACAGTTCCGCCATTGTGAAGCCTCTAGCTTTTACAAGACTTTCAACCTCCTCACGCAAAGCAGATTTTTCCGCTTCAGCTTTATCAATAAGTTTCTTATTTGCACTATCGATAAGATTTTTCAACTCACTCGAACTTAAACCATCAATATTGACGTTCATAAAAATCACTCCAAATTTGCACGTTCAAAAAACATATGGTAAGATTAGTTTATTAAATCAATAAATTTTTAAAATGGTAGAAAATCCTTGATATATCGATGATGGAATTTTGAATAACAAAGATACAATAGAATCTTTAGATAACTCTTCTCCACAGAATGTAAGTGAGAAGCTCATCGAAATGTGAGAGTTTATGGGTTATGATGTAGATAGATACAAAGAAACTGGGCTTCTATACGACCAGAGAGGAGAACTCGTATATCAACATTGGAGTGTCGATGATCTTTCAGGGTTATCTAACGCTGAAAAAAACCTCGAAGATGAACTCATAGAAGCTTATAGTGATGATTTCACATATGAAAACTAATTACCTTTAGATATAAAATCTGACGCTCGATCAATTTCAAACACTTTATCCAAGTTCAAAATAGGGATCTCTGGAACAGAGGGTGGAAAGTACGTTAAACCAAAATCTATGTGGCTTGAGAACAAAAAAGCTGTCTCTTTAACCATTGCAGTTAGATAAGCCTTAGGTTCTGGTGGTACTTCACTAGAATAAAGCTGTCTATCCAAATGCCGTTCTTTTTCTGCATCTTGATGTGCAATCTTCAATAAAAGATCATCCCTTGTATGGCTCGTGCAACCATCATCAAATCGATATACGTCAGTCGCTGGTGATCCTTCAAAACTGTAAATTGCGATAATATCTCTTGTCGTCTCTTCTGCTTCTACACAAAAAATCCCTCGAAATAAGACGTAATTCCTAAAGCGAGGATTCGAATGTTGATCTACAATAACAAATGCATGTTTACCAATAAATTTCTTTTCCTTAGGATCAAACAAAGAAATTTCCGCAATATCTGTACCATCAATAAATCTAATGGCTAAATCGGCATCATATACCAATTTTTTGATACCAAATATTCTAGCCAGTAAATCAGCTTCCAAATACTCTATAATTACCTGATATTTGGGTTCCCTTTTTTGCTTGCGTGTCTTTTCATCACGAAAAACAACTTCAGGCTTTCCATAAAAATTCAATAATTGTTCTTCGTTGATATCCAATACCCAAGTGACATCATCGTGTTTAAAAACATTAGTCTCAAATTCACAAGGAGCAGGGCGAGCCTTTACGTCTAACCAGTTGATATCTCCATCGACAAATGAGCCTTCCAGAGTAGTTAGAAGTGATCCGTCTACCATAAGCTCTTTCTCAAGCTCCCTGCCATTTGCAGGGTGTTCAAAGATAAATCCACCCTCATCATCATCTGTTTTCAAATAACATACTGGTGTATCAAAAAGAGGTTGAATGTTTGAATATTCACTGGGCTTTAGTAACCATTTATCAGTAGCTGTCGTAATAATTCTCAAATCAGATTGTTTACATCCATTGAGGAAAAATATTACCAAAATTAGAAATAATCTACTCATTTGGCAAATATCCCAATACCTCAGTTTCATCATTCTCAAAGTCCATAGAGTTATCTATTTCTGCCCTAACTTTTCGTAGGCTTGGGATGAAGCCTATGAGAGCTTTATCTTCAACGGTTCTCGTACTCACAATGAGTGATCCAAAAGAAATAGATATAATAATTGATATTACAGATAAAACTATTCCATATCTAACTTCATGATCATAAAGGTAAGGATAAAATTTATATATAAAAAACAAAGTGAGCAGAGCAAGCGGCATTAAAAAAAGAAAAGAATACCGAACATATAATCTATCTATATTTGATAGGCGGTATGTTTTATGTCTCGTTTTGAATTGCTTATTGTTAACCTGACATCCATAAGAAAGTTTTTTCATATGATTGCCTTCGGTTTATGATCTGAACAACTTCCAGAAGCTTCAATTTCTACAATTTTGTCCTTCACAATGTCTGCATTTATATCTACCTCCATATAACCCAAAGAAGCTGACCATTTTGTTATTTCCATTCTCTTTTCATAAAAAATCTTTGCGTAAATACAATCGACATACGCAAAGGCGGAAGGTTTATCGACTATATCACGATTGTAATATTTATTGCGGTCTTCAAAGCCAGCAATATATTGATTTTTAATAGGAATAATCAATCTATCAAAAATGATAGGGGTGAGTAAAAAATAATGAAGCCCAAACCATATCCCAATAGCGAAAGCGTATTGCGAAGCCCAGTTCGGTATCAAACGAAGAAGTGCTAGAAGTTCCAATCTCTACTGTCCCTTAAACTTATCTTTTTTGATCTTGTCATAAGCCTGATTTATTTTTTTCACTTCCTCTTCGGCTTGGGCTACCAAGTGAGGAGGCTTGTTTCTCAATTTATCAGGGTGCCACCTTCGGATTTCATCGTTTCGAGCTTTCTTAAGATCAGCAAGAGTAAAATCACCTGATAGCCCTAAAATCTCTTTAGGGGTTCGAGCATCAGGGGGAGGGGTCGAACGCTTCTTAGCGTCGTCACGTTCACGCTCTGCTCGTTCCTGAGCCTTTCGAGCTTTTCTAAGCTCCTCTTCCAAATCATCCTCTCTCTTCGTAGATGATCGTTTCGAGCTTGAACCTTTCGGTTTTGAGCGTTTGCTCGAATCCCTGGAGGTATAACCTCTGCTGTTATCCGTACTGTCTTCGTGAGCCTTTTGCTTTTCTTTATCCTCTCGTTCTTTCTTGTATGCTTTGTATCTATCCGCGGAATCCTGGGGGGACTCTTCGGTATGATCTCCCTTTGAACCTGCTGAATCATTTTCATTCCTGGAGTTTTGACTACCTCCTGAGCCTTCGGGTCTATGGATATGAATATGGATATCTCTTTCTCGGCGGAAACGTTCGAAGAAAGAAGAAACATCAAAAGGACGAACGAAATGCGCCATAATTCCAGCCATGAAAGAAGCTGAAGCTAAAAGACCTGCTTTAGATAGCTCCTCGTAAACGAACACCCCAAAGAAGAGGAAAATAATAAATTTCCATGGTTCAGGCTTTCGAATAAGAAGCCCAAAAACATAACCCATAGAGAAAAGAATAAAAACGAAGAGTATCAAAAACTATGCCTCTTCGAACCTGACCAAACACCCGCAATAAAAGGAATGCCGAACAAAAAATAAAAATCATACCCCTTGTGGAATATGAAAAGTTTGAGAAACAGCCCTATGACATACAAAATCACCATAGGTTTCACGATAGTTCTCCAGGGCATAAAGCTCCCCAGAATTCTACCAAAAATCCAAACACCAATAACCAACATCAAAACAGCAGGATTAAAAATTGCGGTAGCAACCACCATCTGCAAGTGATCAATCATTCGATCAGTCATCGAGTGCGTGCTCTTCCCTGGGAAGCTCTTTGATCTTTAGATTGGCTTCTCACTCGCTCTTTTTGGTAGGTCTCAGCCGTCGAGTAAGTCACTACCTGAATCTCCCGCTTTTTCTCTTCAGCGGAGATTTTCATGTGAGCTTGAACTAGCTCTCTCTTGTGAGGATGGGCTAGAAGCTCTTTCCTTCGCTTCCAGTGCTCAATGACACTTTCACCCTCTCGTCTGCCCGTGAGTTCCAGGAATGCCTGACGTTCATCGTAGTTCAGAGGTTTCTCAGGCTTAGGGGCTACCTTCTTGCCTGTCTCTTCGGTCTTGCGTCGTTCTTGTCGGTCAAGCTGTCTTGCTGTGTAAGATTGGCTTCGGTGCTGTTCTCCTCCTCGGATGAGGTCAGACGTGAATTCGAGAACAGTATCACCAACATGAAAAACTGTATCGTATGCTCGATCTCTGAGCCACTCAGTAACGCTTGGACTTCGACGTTTCATGCTGTCTCTTCTTCTTCAGAAGGGAACCATTTCGCAAGAAGTTTAGCTTTTCAAGTATCTTGACGGTTTTCCAAATCTCCAAAGCTAAAAACAATCGGTTTTTTCTCTTCGATTTTTAATCACAGAGGTACAAAGTGAATCTTATCATCACTGCTTGAATCTATTCGAACAGGTTTATACTTCATCATTCTTTTGAAACGTGAGTTTTCATAACTTGGATATACGTCTAAAAGAGTCGCCTTATAATTACGACACACAACAAGAACCTTATTATCAGGTAATTCACGAATCTCACCTGCTGACATAAGTTCATATTCGCTATGGTGTTCAACATGGGTATCCTGAGTTTCAAGATAGTAAAATTTTCGCTTCTTTCCGATTTTATTAGAGAAAAAATCTGCTGTTTGTGGCTCCGCAGATCCAAATGAGATATGTGTGGTAATACCTGACATAATATTACTCATTTCATCACGTCCATAACGTGTAACAAGTTGGTTTATTCCCTGCATCATTAAAAGAAAGGAAATTCCAAAACTTCTTGTGGTGGTAATAAGTGACTCAAATCCTGGAATGAAACTATTACCGAACTCATCATAGACAAAAAACACAGGCAATAAATTTGGATTATCTTCAGGAGGCTCCCGCATACAAATACTAATAAAACTTAGAAAATACATCGAAATAAGCGGTCTATAAACGCCCTGATCTTCAGGGGGTGTGATTACATATATAATAGTTTTCTGTTTTCTAAGAGTGGAATAATCTGTATCACTTGTTGCGGTTAATCCACAAACATGCGGCATACTGAAAATCTTTAGCGCAACAAGAGCATTAATAATAAACCCTGAAACGGTTTCTTCTGCTCCACTCGTGAGAGCTTTCCATTCATTCTCAAGAAATGGATCTCCATTCACACAAAATGCAACAAATTCCTCTAAATCCTCACCATTATCACGATAGTTTTGTAAAATACGATAAAGGTTAGGAGGGTTATTAAATTCCTTTGCACCAAATCTTTGAATACAGGTCATGAAAAAGCGAATATATCTCTCACCACCTGATTGCCAAAACTCACCGTCACCATCTCCTTTTCCAACAAGCTTGGAAAAAAGTTCAGAATAACGAAGCAAATCCACGTCTTTTCTAATTTCAAGAAAAGGGTTATATCGATTTGAGTTTTCAAGATCATTTGGATTTAAGACAATAACCCTATACCCGTTGGCTTTCATTACCCCGCTCGTATCGCGATAAAGATCACCCTTCATATCATTCACGATAAGAGTGGAATTTGTTTTTGCTTTATCCAGGATCAGAGGTCGAGCATAAACTGTAGATTTCCCCTGCCCTGTAACCCCATACACAGCAGTGTTTGAAAAACTCAGTTTCTCAGAAAGGCGTAAATCTCGACCATTTAAAAGAATTCCAGTATTCGAAGAACTCAGGAATTTTTTAACATCAGAAGACTTTGCAAAAGAAGCGCCTTCATCCCTGGTAAGCTCCTTTCCAAAAACGAGACTATTTACAGCTCTCTTTGCGTATTTTTTCGAGTTTCTTAGTATCAAACCATCTTTTTTAAGAGTTAAAGATTTTGGCCACATGACGTTTAATTTTTTTCACTGTCAAAATTTCAACTGATTTTTTAATATACTCTATGAAATTTTCCACGGTTGCAAGTCAACGTCGTGGCTTCCCTTTTCGTTTTAGATTCTTCAATGCTTTTTCTCGTCGTCGCTCTTCTCGTTCTTCTCTGAGCCTCCGAAATTCTTCAGCAGTTTTATGAGCTTCCTCAAAATCACCCTCTTGGGAGGCTTCTTCAAAGTGAGGTTCTGCCTCTTGCTCGGCTTCAGGAGCCTCCTCAGGGGCTTCCTCTTCCCTGGGTGGCTCTTGCTCGGCTTTAGGGGCTTCTCGCTCCCTGTGGGTCTCCTGTGCCTCTTCCTGGTAGGTTCTGCCCTGGTCGGTCTCATCCTGCTTCTGCGTTTCAGAAAGCAGAGCTTCGATCTTCTCAGCAAGATCAGGATCAAGGGTTTTCACTCGGTGAGCCTTGCCTGTGTATTCATCAACCACACGAGCAACGATCTTTCCTCGTGGTTCGAGACGAAAACCTTGCTGTGCAAGAGCTTCTAAAAGTTTCCCAGGACTATAAGCTTGGTCATAGGCGGATTGGACACGCCCCCGGAGCGCGTCATTACGCGTAGGGGGCCGTCCAGTTCGCCGCTCGTGCTCAACAGCACCTTTAGAACGTCTATGCTCTGCCCTCTTATCCATAGAAACTTTTTGCTCTAGTTCAGGATACTTTTCCAAAACATGAGCCTCAAGTTTCACCTGGATTTCTCGAAACTGTGTTTTCGAGAGACGAACTCGTTTTTCATCATCTAAACGATTTGAGGAAATCATCAGGTGAAAATGATAGGAATGATCCTTATCCTGGTGCAATCCACCATAAACAAGATTTCCAGGGCATCGAGCAGAGATATACTCTTGAACGATTTCGAGCAAAAGCTCTTGTTGCTCTCTTGGTGTCAATCTGTTCGAACGAGTAATCGAAATTATCTCGTGATAAAGAAAAACACCATTTTTCCGTTTTCGAAGAAGTTGAGCATTTTCCTCGAATTCTTTTATAATATTCTCGTGGTTTCGTCCCATCAGATTATGACGGATACAAAACTCATCAGAGCTTAAATCACGATCAATATATTCAATCAGTTGTCGAAAACTCGGCTCTTTCCGACTCATAGATTTAATTATCATGTGTCGTTATCCTCAGGGGGTGCCTGCGTCCCCCCTGTGGCAGAACGAACAATCGAAACCTTCAAAAGCTTCTCCAGGTCGTGTATTTGGGCGAAAACTTCGTTCTCGTCCAAAACTTGACCGATCCTATTGGAATGTCGAGCCATCTGATTCACGTTATTCGCAATATTGCGAACCATACGTGATAAATCAGCAAGCTCGTTCACCACCTCCTCAGGTGCGTTCCTTTGCCCTATGTGTCCTTGCATCGCGCAGGATTTCACATAGGTAGTCAAAGGAACGCCTGAGGCTTTCGCAGAAACTTCAAACTCAGTGATTTCAGACGTATTAAAACTTAAGTTCACGCGCCTGATGCGGGACTTATGTTTTTCGTGATACGCTCTGTAATAATCATTGCGGTTTGTCATAACTCACGTAACGGCTAAAAGGGTTCGAAGGGAAACGCGCCTGAGCGATTTCCCTCGTCGGGATGCAAGGGCTGAAAGTCCTGCCAAGATAGCATTTCGTCGGGCACTCGTAGAGTGTTCGTAACGAACATGCAATCTTGCAATACGCAGAATATGACGTTTAGCGCCCTTGTCAAAAGTTTCGGCGCTTCACTCGATCTTCACATGAAACGCGCGCTCAGGCGCGCTCCGCCTTCGGCGGAATTCATTGCGAGTGAAAAAGAAAATAGTCGTAAGGGCACCTGCCTACTTCATGCCACCGAAACATCAGCAGATACGACGTGCACGCCCATTAGTTGCGGTGACGGCGCTAACTACCTACATGCCCCCGATGGATACGTTGTTATCATCAGCGCTTAACGCCAATACTGCTGCGGGATCAGCAAAATGGATTTATGTCACTCGACGATTCAAAGCGCTCCAAGGCGCGTTGACACTCCAACAAAACCAAATCGACGATGGGGTAAGAAAAGCGACAGGCGTCCTCGGTTCTTTGAACCGAGCATATTATGATGAAACAAGCAGCGATCATTGCATGCTCGTCGGGTCTTGGGGGAAAAACACTGTCATTTCCCCACCAAATGACATCGACCTATTTTTCTTTCCCCCCATGGAGTTGTACACGCAGTTCGCTGTACGCACGGGAAATATCCAGTCTCAGCTTCTTCAGCACATTCGCAACGCGCTGATAACGACATATCCGCAGACACGTATTCGTGGCGACGGTCAAGTTGTCGTTGTGGACTTCAATTCCATCAGCATCGAAGTGATCCCCGCTTTTCCTGCAAATGGTGGAGGCTATCTTATTTGCGATACCAATGGTGGAGGATCATGGAAACGGGTCGAACCACAAGCGGAAATCGATGCGCTCATTCGAACGGATGATCTCTACAACGGGAACGTTCGAAAATTGACGCGCTTGATCAAACAGTGGAAGCGCCACTGCAATGTTCCGATCAAGTCCTTTCACATTGAACAGCTTGTTGGGGAAACTCTCGCCAAGTACCACTACGGCCCATACCACGAGTTTTGGTTCGATTGGTTAGTTCGAGATATTTTCCAACACATCTACAGTCGCGCTGGCGGCACATTCATGATGCCCGGCACCACATTCGAATGGATTATGTTAGGCGATGATTGGCAGAGCAAGGCCTGGAGCGCCTACCAACGTGCACTCAAGGCATGTGAGCACGAACGAGACAATATGAATATCTCTGCAGGTGTAGAATGGCAGAAAGTATTTGGGCTGAAAATCCCGGAGATGGTGACTTGAATGGAGCTCATGCCGCGCTCAAAAAAGAATGTGGAGAGCTAGCACATAACACGATCTACACCTCAACCTCGTTCTACATCTGGCTTCGGTGGCTGAAGACAATCCGCAGCATAATTTGGATAGCCGCTGTAATCTGCAGCACCGCGGCTGCGAGCGCGGCAATATCCAAAAAGCCTGACCTAGAAATTATGATAGCAGCATTTTCCCTGCTCGGCGTCATCCTCCCAGGCGTCATGAAAGCGCTGAAACTTGATGAAACGATCTCCAGTTATGAAGAGACCGCTGCGGCTTTCAAAAAGGCTGAGGGACGCTTGCGTCGTGCCGCCAATGTTTGGTCAAACGAGACTTTCGATGAATTTAAGCAAAAGGCGAGCATAGCAATCTCTGATCTTGAAGAAGCACAAAAGGCTTCACTCACTCCCCCGGAGTTCTGCTTCAAGGCTGCGCAAAGAAAAGTTCAATCAGGCGACTATGAGCCCGACTCATAATTTCACCTACCACGGTCAGATCACTCGATCAGCAACTTCCTATCCAGGGTACTTCTTCTGGAAATCGAGACGATGAACATCGCCAGCACCAGCTGCCTTTAATTCTGCAAAAATCTCTTCGGCCTTTTGCAGTGCAGCTGCCCTATCAAGGTACCACATTTCCGGGCTATCGAGTGCTTCTACGCCATCTAAATGGCGATACTTTACACGCACCAGCCACTTGGCTTCATGTGAATTGAACCACGAGCCAATAGCTAAAGGGATATTTGCAAGGCAAATCAAACCGAAAATAAGACTAATCCAGTCAAATCGATAGACGATAAGATATGCAATCACCCCGATTCCCACAATCGAGCCCAGCAGCGTCTGGATTTTCCTTCTAAGCAATCTCTGCTCAAAAGGGGGTCTAACCAAATCTACGGACTCAATAACATCCACCGGAATCGAGCGATCGAAAATTTCTATGGTCTGACCCATTTTTTCCCTCGCGAAAAAGGCCTCACCAGGAGGCCTTCTACAATTGCGTGTTACAGCATCAAGAAACCGATCAAAACCCAAAATCCATCTGTTTGCCGGGAAGCTGCACATCGAAGGATGGCGCACTGTCCCCAGGCGGATTGGTGGATGTTGGCTCAGACGATAGCATCACCGGCTCTGATCGAGCGGATGCCTCCTCTGATGACTGAGCATGACGGGCAAGCCGTGCGCTCCAGAAACCCGCATAGTGGGCTGGCGTATGCCAGACCTCTCGGGTCTCCAGGCTGAGAGAATTCCCGACGATCACCTCGGCGGGCACATTCCACAGACTGAGCTGCGTGTAACACATCAGCGCCGACAGACGGTCGATGTCCACGCACTGCACCCAAAGGCGCTGCGCGGGGTCATAACCCTGCTCGGTCATCACCTTCACCAGAGACAAAACCATCCCCCCTGCTCCGCTCGCGGGCTCCGACACCGTGATAAACGGATCGTGCCCCAGGCGGGTCAGCATTTCAGGGCCAAAGGTCATCCGAGCCATCAGCTCGGAAAGCTCCGGCGGGGTGAAAAACTGCCCCTGATCGCGGCTGGCAATCTCGAGCTCCATGTAGAGCGGCCCAAGAATATCGCGCGGCTCCGGCTCCAGGAGCTGCACGAGCAGCCCCAGAAGCTTCGGAAAGGCATCTATATCCGCTCGATCGTAGGTGCCAATCAGGTCGAGATACTCGGTCTCGCGAGCCTCATCCATCACCGCGCCGTTGTGGAGCGCTGTGGCGGTCAAGGTCACGAAATCACGGAACACATCATAGCGATGCTTATGCCTTGCGAGATCGCGGAAGGTGGTCAGGAATTCGCGCCGGAGCGCATCTGGCGTGGCC
>CAYZLR010000081.1:0-15432 GCA_964479275.1 uncultured Caulobacterales bacterium | reverse complement strand
GGCTGATTACCAGCCTCAGCCTTCAACCGTTCCTTTTCATCATGGGTCAGCCGCAGGGAGAAGGGAGGTGGGTATTTGGGTTTAGCCTTCTTGTTAGACGCAGTGTTCGCCTTCGAGAAAGAGTCGCTGACGGCAATATCATTGGAGAATCCCGGCGCATAACTCATGGTCTGGGTCCTCCATTTTGGATTGAAGGACAGTCCTTAAGAGTGTCTTCCCAGTCCTCTAAAACACGGAAAAGTTCCTCTGAACTTTCTGTGTCCCAGCGCGCCATAGCTATTTCTTCACCCGAAAACTGGCCTAACACTTTGAAAGGTAAGGCTATTCTTTGTGTTCGAAATCCCTCATTTCTGGCATAGGAAATTCGGCCTACATCAGCCAAAACGATATGATGCATTTTGCGATGAGTGCAATTGCAAAATGCAATGGTCACTTCGCGCATTTAAGACAATGTTAATTCGGAATAAGTAAAGTCATGTGAATAAATAGCTATTTTTGTTGCATATTTTGCAATTTGCAAGTCTTCGGTATCAAATGGCACGCAAAATGAACCATCCCACAACTATAGAGTTGAGGGAATTTATGACAAATACAATTAACAAGGAAGTATCAATAGATCGCGCTTTGCACGCCAAACTTTATCGCTCAGGGGTAAAGGAGGCTCGAAGTGAACTTGATCATCTCGTCGGGCTTGCAGCCGTGTGTACTTCAGCTCCATGCGCGGTCATCACACTTTTCGATGGAGAGCAATTAGATATCACAGCTCAGCATGGCGAAAACCGACCAGACATCGATCACCTCAAAGCAATTTGTCATCGGATTATTGATACTAGAAAAGGGCTTGTCAGTAACAAAACCAATCAAGATTGTGAGATTTTCTTGTCACAAACTTCAAATCATCAATTTTACCTGATCGCCGGCGTCCCAATTTACGCAGCAAATCGCTGCATCGTGGGTACTATTCTGATCTTTGATCATGCCGCCAGGCCCGAACGTCGTTCAACGACAATGGAAACATTGGCCTCAATTGCAGCCCTAACGAGCGATACGATGAGCAAAAAAAGCCTCATACAAAAAGGTGAAACTGCATTTGCGATTTTACAAAAAGCACAGAAACTAAGCCGAATTGCACATTTTATCTTTGACCCTCAGACTCTGAAAACCGTCAATGTCTCTAAATCTTTAGGGGATTTCTATGATGGTAACAGTGCAACGGACCGAAATCTTGAATTTTCAAAATTCGTACAACGCCTTCATCCAGATGACTCAGAGGCAACCAAGCAGAAAATTCAACAACATTTAGCTTGTAATAAACCGCTGGATATAAAATTTCGTGTTTCTTCATTAAAAGGTACTCATAGGAATATTTGGCTCAATGCCGAACCAATCGGGAAAAATAATAATAACAACGACCTTTGGATTGGTATTATGCAAGACATCACCGATCAGGTTCGTAAAGAAAAAGAATTGGAAGAAAATATAGCATTCCGTAAAGCTGCGACAGACACTGCACTAGATTGCGTTATCACTATAGATGCAAACTCTATAATCAAAGCATTTAATCCTGCAGCAGAAGATGTTTTTGAATTTTCTAAAGAAGATATAATTGGCACCCCACTCGCGGACGCAATTATCCCTGAAGAACTTCGCAATGCTCACAAAACCGGTATGAAACGCTATCTTGAAACCGGTGAGCATAATGTTTTAGGAAAACGCATTGAAGTAGAGGCTGTAACGAAATCTGGAAAAAGATTACCGATTGAATTGGCAATTACACCATTTGAAGTAAATGGTGAAAAATTTTTTACTGCCTATTTACGCGATATTTCAGAGCGCAAAGCAGCGGAGACAGAAATTCAAGAATCGACTGTGAGCCTTAACCACGCGAAAGAAGAAGCCGAGGCTGCAAATGCCGCAAAATCTGACTTTCTGGCAACGATCAGTCATGAAATCAGAACCCCTCTAAATGGAATTATAGGCGGCCTCAGCTTGATAAAAGAAGATTTGGAGCGCACCGATCATCGCAGTCATGCGGAAGTCGCTTACAACTCAGCCGAAGCTTTGTTAGTATTGATTAATGATATTCTTGACTTATCGAAAGCCGAAGCTGGGAAACTCGAAATAGAAAACTCGGACTTCAATATTAAAGAATGCGTAGAAACCGCAGCAGAACTATTCCGCATCAATGCTGAGGAAAAAAATCTTCAATACTCTATAGAAATACCAAACACAATTGATCCTTGGCGGGTAGGCGATTCTGGCCGTATCCGACAAGTTCTGCTCAACCTGATTTCTAATGCCGTCAAATTTACTGACGACGGAAAGATCTGTATAGGCTTAAAAAGCCTTGACAATAACCAAATTGCGATCAGCGTTAAAGATACAGGAATTGGAATTCCGACTAATCATCAAGACAAATTATTCAATAATTTCCAGCAGGTTGATGCATCATACAAACGCCGTTTCTCTGGAAGTGGCCTCGGGCTAGCAATTTCGAAACAATTAACGGAACTTATGGACGGGCGCATCCATTTTCAAAGTACGCCCAAACAAGGTAGCGCGTTCACAATTACGCTCCCGCTTGAAATTGGAGTGCCGCCAGATCAAAGCGAAATATCAGAAATAGAACCTGAATCGCTGTCCGGCAGTGTGCTGATTGTGGAAGATAGCGCAACAAATGCTCTGGTAGCGCGCGCATTATTGCGTCTCAAAGGTGCAACCGTTGATCATGTCGCTGATGGCTTAGAAGCGGTCGCGGCTTGCCGGGTACGGCCATATGATTTGATTTTGATGGATCTTGCTATGCCACAAATGGATGGTTTTGAAGCAACAAGAAAAATTCGTTCCTCAGACACAAAAAACAAAGAAACGCCGATTTTAGCCCTTACTGCAAATGTTTCGGAAAAAGATCGTGAAAAATGCTTGCAAACAGGCATGGATGACATTGTCGAAAAACCGATTAACCGAAAGAAATTTTTAAATGCGGTGGCGCAAGCACTTGGCAATACAGAAGTCATCCAACAAAACAATCAACCAGAATATGAGTCAATCACAATTTTCGACCCTTCACGTTTCGAAATCGACTGGCGAGATCTTCCGCTTTCCGCACAACTGGACATTGTTGCAATCTTTATTGAAGAAACAAAAGGACGTCAAAAAGATATTGCACAGGCGATGCTCTCCCAAAATTGGAAGGTTGCACAAAATGAGGCCCACGCTTTAAAAAGTTCCGCTGGGAATATCGGGGCAGAACGACTGCACTTACTCGCAAAACGTATCGAAAACTTAATAAAAGACGATCAATTTGATGAAGCACAAACGCTCACACTGAAAATTCCTGGTGTGTGTCATGATACGATCTGCCAAATCGAAAAACATAAGTTACGACTGGAAGAAAGAACAACCTCCCATGGCTAATCAAAATGCAACTATCCTAATTGTTGAAGATAGCCCATCCCTCGCGCGAACCTATGCCGCTTATCTCAAGCAGTGTGGATATGAAACCATACTAGCTGACACAGGAGCGAAAGCACGTTCTATGGTACATGATGCAGATTGCGTTTTACTTGACCTTGGCCTGCCAGATGAAGATGGCCTCGACATATTGACTGACTGGAAACAATTGGATCACCCAGTCATCGTAATTACTGCCAACGGCTCAATCAATACTGCTGTTGACGCAATGCAATGCGGCGCAATAGATTTCCTGGTCAAACCTTTTCAGAGTGAACGCCTCATAACAACTGTTGCCAATGCTCTTGAAAAATCACGCCTGACCCGAATCGTCAAGACTTATGAAAAATCTGTTGACCGGCGCACATTTGGTGGATTCATTGGTGACTCCCTGGAAATGCAAGCCGTTTACCGCACCCTTGAAAGTGCTGCAAAAAGTAAGGCCAGTGTTTTTATCATGGGAGAAAGCGGGGTTGGAAAAGAGCTGGCTGCACGCGCCGTACATGATTACAGCCCCCGGGCTGATCGTCCATTCGTAGCAATAAACTGTGGTGCAATTCCAAACAATTTGCTTGAAAGTGAACTGTTCGGTCATGTCAAAGGTGCATTTACCGGTGCCACATCGGATCGCAATGGCGCAGCTTCACAAGCCAATGGTGGAACCTTGTTTCTCGATGAAATTACAGAGATGGATATCGCCTTACAACCAAAACTTTTGCGGTTTTTGCAGCTCGGCAGTTTTCAAAAAGTTGGCAGCGATAAGGTTATTGAAACCGATATCCGCGTTGTCGCTGCGTCAAATAGAAATCCAATTGACAGTATCAAAGAAGGCGTACTGCGTGAAGATTTATATTATCGACTCAATGTATTGCCCATTGAGTTACCACCGTTAAGAGATCGTAGAAGTGATATTGAAAAAATTGCGGAGTCATTTATTGGTCAATATTCGAAAGAAGAAGGAAAATCCTTTACCGGATTTACAAAACCCGCAATCACTGCACTAACGCAATATGATTGGCCTGGCAATGTACGCGAGTTGCAAAATGTCATTCGACAGATTGTTGTTCTTAATGAGGGGACAATTGTTGATCCATCGATAGTGCTATCGTTGCTTTTAGATAAAAAAACAAACAGCACAATAATACTTCAAGAAAATGTACAGTCGAACGCCTCGTCCGATTCAAAAACACAAAATACCGATATTACATTCCATCCAAAACCTTTATGGCAATTGGAACTCGATGCGATTGATCAAACTATTGCTTATTGCAATGGAAACATTCAAAAGGCATCGCGCCTGCTCGATATTAGTCCCTCTACAGTATATCGAAAACGCGAGCGAGCCCGTGACAAAAATACTGATGTCGCCTGAATAAATTTTGATACAAAAAAATACTCTTTAATTTCTCATAAATATATGATTGATCTCCCTGTACTGTGGAAATAACGCAGCCCATTCTCTTCATTCAGTAAAATTGTGCAACCAATTGTGACTAATTTTCTATTCGTCTACCTT
The DNA here is from genome assembly GCA_964479275.1 of uncultured Caulobacterales bacterium. Classification (GTDB taxonomy): domain Bacteria; phylum Pseudomonadota; class Alphaproteobacteria; order Caulobacterales; family Parvularculaceae; genus CALLPQ01. The sequence goes on along the minus strand of CAYZLR010000081.1, from coordinate 10,463 downwards.
TTCATGCAAGCAGTTTTTTTAGACTAATTTCCGGTCGGAATTTTTTTACAATTATTACAAAATTGTAGTGTCGCATCATGCCATTCAATCATTGCAAATTGCATCACTTGCAATAGTGCGAAATGCGACTCTACAAAATAATAACCATATAAAATGTTGGTATAGTTAGGTTTTTTTGCGCCGCTCGTTTGGCGCAAAGCTTGAAATGTTCTCTTCATAAATAATCGCATTATTTTTCTTATAGGAGATTGCACTATGTCTAAAAAAATAATTGTTCTTGGTGGAGATGGTTTTTGTGGGTGGCCTACCGCCCTTCACCTATCTGCGCAGGGTCACGACGTAACGATTGTCGATAACCTATCTCGCCGTCTCATTGACATTCAACTCGGCGCTTCCAGCTTAACACCTATAAAGCCACTTGAACAACGTCTGGAAACCTGGACGCGCGTTTCTGGAAATTCAGTGAAGTTTAAAAAAATGGATGTTTCCAAAGATTATCAAAAACTGAAGTCACTTTTAATGCAAGTGCATCCCGATACGGTCATTCATTTTGCTGAACAGCGTGCTGCCCCCTACTCTATGAAAAGTTCAGGAGAAAAAATTTATACTGTAGATAACAATATAAATGCGACCCACAATCTTCTGGTTGCGATTTCTGAATTGCAACTTGATACACATATTGTGCATCTCGGCACAATGGGTGTGTATGGGTATGATGATGCTGGATTAGAAATTCCGGAAGGCTATTTACCAGTTAAAATTCAATCAGATAATGGTGATCTGATTGATCGAGAGGTTTTATACCCGACTGATCCTGGCAGCGTCTATCACATGACGAAATCAATGGATCAAATCATGTTCCAGTTTTTTGCTAAAAATGATCGCATACGGGTTACCGATCTGCACCAAGGTATTGTTTGGGGTACTCAAACTGAAGAAACGCGGCTTTCTGAATCCCTCATCAATCGCTTCGATTATGATGGCGACTATGGCACTGTCCTTAATCGTTTCTTAATGCAGGCAGCTGTTGGACATCCTCTTACCGTACACGGAACAGGAGGGCAAACACGAGCCTTCATCCACATTCAGGATACAGTTCGATGTATTGCTATGGCCGTAACCAATCCGCCCGCAAGTGGTGATAAAGTTAAAATACTAAACCAGATCACTGAATGTCATCGCGTGCGGGATCTGGCAAAGATTGTTGCAGACATTACTGGTGCTGATATTGCGATGGTCGATAATCCGCGCAATGAAGCTGCCGAGAACGATCTACGTGTTTCTAATGAAACATTTCTTGATCTAGGGCTTGAACCCACAACACTTGCGCAAGGCCTATTGTCGGAAACTGCTGATATCGCGGAAAAATACGCTCATCGTCATGATCCTACCATGATCCCTTGCGTTTCAGTTTGGACATCAGACCAACGCCCCGGTGAAGTTCGCGCTCTTAGGGCGACAGCTTAAACTTAGAAGAAGGGTAGTTCACCATGCGCTTGATGATTGTCAGCATCATTGCCTTTAGTCTTGCAGCGCTCGCAATGCTTGTTGCAGACGGACGATTTACTCGTGCCCTAGGCATCGCCTCCCTTTGGGGAGGCGATGCCAAACAAGTCCACTTTTCAACCAAACACTGGCAACCAAAACAAAGCAGCAGATTTATCTCTATCCCTATCCAACAGGGACGCAAAAAAACGATGGTCGGATTCCCATCATACACAACACTCAAATTTCCCCTTCCAAAACATACAAATGTAACGGCTGGTCGCGTGATTTTGGAATTTTCATTACAAATCCCGGAAAGCGGTGGTGGATCATTTCGTATACTTATCAATAACGATAAACGCGCAGAGCTATTGTTTGATCCAGATGAGGAGAAATACCGCGTCGTCATCGAATTAAATCAATCTGATATCGAAGAGGATTTTTTAACTATATCTCTTTCCGCCGATGGTTACGGTGCCGGAGGGGAATGCCCTGACGACAGAGCACGAATTTCGATCATTGAAATTGAGCGCAGCTCACGTCTGGAACTCAGCCTTGAAAATCCAATTTATCATCCCGCAGATGCAATGCTTCTAGCCGGAAATCCGGTACGCATACTGGCACCGGAAAATGAAACTCAGCATGCGCGAGAGCAATTACTGATTCTTCTTCAAAAATTGAGAATGCACGGAATATTGTCCCAGTTAGTGAACAGAAAGGATAATAAGGGTCAAATTGCAATACGAATAGATCCAACAGCACGTGAGCCCAGATTTGTTCCAGGCAAATTCGAAATTATTATTTCTGGTCATAAAGACTTTGATCTTTTTATTAAAAATGGCCTTCAAGAAACTCATAATGTCATAATTTCTAGCAATACCCAGAAACAAGTCGATCTCAAATCTTTAGGAGTCAGCGCCTCCGCACGACAATTTAAACACAATATTAAATGGCGCACAGATTACTCACTTAAAAATATGCCTGGCGGGGAAGCGCCACGAAAGCTTTATCTCGATATTTATACGTCGATATCCAGTGACATTTCTCAAGGTTTGGTCACAGTAACGCAAAATGATGAACTCATCTATTCGCGACAAATCACGGTAAGCAAAATCAACAAGGGCGGGCAGTTTTACATCCCTCTAAACAGCTCAGGCTTAACAAATTCATTAGAAGTTCATCTTTACACTAATGAACCAAGAATTGGTGTTTGTAATCCTGGCCGCGAAGGGTTTGCACAAATAGCAAAAACAAGCCATCTCACCGATTTTAGGCTTATTCCGGCAAACTTGATGGAATCATTGCCTGCAAAATTACTAAATGCTGGGTCATTACAACTTCATGTGCCTTTTGAATTAACACAACCCAGCTATGTCAAAGCACTAAAATTGCTCGACCCAATTACTCCACCGAATGTAAATTTTATAACGAGTAAGAAAAAACCTGCCGGTGCAATTGCAACAATTATTCCTCCGGAATTTCTCAAGCACGAAATCCAAAAACATCTACCTCGTATTTTAGAGGTTAATAGCTCTGGAAAACTCGGTATACCCCAAGAAAATATCTGGATTTCATCGGTCCAAGTCAATTCACATGAAAGATATAACGACTCAAAATTCATACCGTTAACGCGGCCCCTCGCAGATCGCATGATCAACGATCAACGAAACGAGCCAATCATCATTTTGCAATTTCCTGAAGCGAATAAGGAGCAAGCGAATGGTTGATTTGGCAGAACAAGAAACACGGTCACAAAATGAATTTTTATGTGTCGATAGCGCTCCAAAAAAATATGCATCACTTATACCCATTTGGCGCGCACCAGCGGTCTGTGTTTCATTTATTCTAATTGGCTATCTTAGCATATTTATCATCAATGAGATCCCGGTTCTAAATGCTGCATTTCCTGATGATGATATCATTTTTTCAAAATACACAGGAACACACTCCATCCCGATGCGGCTATTTGTAATTAGTTTCAGTCTTGCATTTTGCTGCTTTTGTAATGGAATTTATCAGCATAAAATTGGGTTACTTCTAGATATTGTTGGTACATATGCAGCTTATTGTGCAGTGTTTGATATTATTAATTTAATTTTGAACGCTACTCTCGGCCTTGTCTATCCGTTGAGTTTTGTAGAAATTGCAAGCGGCCTTCTTGGTTTTTGGGTTTTTTCCTTAAAACTGCTGCAACACGGGCGGATGCCACCAAAAATTGAAGTTCCCTATAAACCACAGCGCACTTTCCAGACTCTGTTCCGCATGATCGTTGGGGTTATCATTGCTGGATCTGTATCTTTCTGGGTGGGATCGCTTGACTTGCCGCTTATCCAGGACCTGCGTAATTTTGCCCTATTAGGCGGCATAGGCCCCGGGGTATTTTTATTCCTGCCGGTGTTGTTTTTACTCTGGTTTATCCTTGCCACCTATGATCGATTGCAAATGAAAACAGGAGATTTCTCGCCTCCACTTACATTCGTCGTGCCGGCACATAATGAAGAGTATATTATTGCTGATACTATTTTCGCGATGGATGCCGCTGCCGAAAATTACCGCGGCGAAGTGATCATCCTTATTATGAATAATAACTCTGATGACAATACGAAAGAAATTTCAGAAGCAGCACTCAATAAATGCCAACACGCGTCTGGAAAAGTCATTGATGTTTTGAAACCGGGAAAATCCAATGCCCTAAACGCTGGGTTGGACGCTACCAAAACAGAATTTGTGGTCCGCGTGGATGCGGACACATTAATTGCGCCGGATTCCATTCAGCGTGCCATGCGCTATTTTTGTGATGCGAAAGTCGGGGTTGTTGGTGGATTACCCATTCCACCCGGCGGGGCGATGTTTGATCGGGCACGTTTTCTCGAAGTGATAGTAAAACACGGTTATTACTCCGTAGCACTCGGAGCCATCAATGGCGTTGTTGGTGTACCTGGCATGTTAGCGCTCTATCGCACCGAGCTGCCAAGGCATCTGGGTGGTTTCGTCGAAGGGATGAACGGCGAAGATACGGACATGTCGTTGCGCATTGGAGAAATGGGATACGAAGTCGTCGTAGATCCTAAAGTCACCTATATTTCGGAAGTCCCCGCAACCTATAAGCATATGCGCGAACAACGTATGCGCTGGTTTCGCTCCATCTATCATATCTCCAGTCGAAACGGCGATTATCTCGACCGCTCGTGGCTGACAATTCGGGGAAAGATTATTCTTCCCTATATGCTCGTGAATTCTGCCCGGCGTGCAATGTTTACACCGTTGGTAATGTTTGGGATTATTGAATATGCTACCCATTTTGATTCAGCAAACACGTTGCAGTGGCAAGCTATACTTGCAGTGCTAATCGGTGCCCCTGCCATCGTGGCAATTTTTGCAACACTCATAAACGGCTACCCTAGGGGAATTCTTGCTCTTCCAGATTATCTCGTGTTTCGAGCAATTCGAGCCTATTTAACTCTGGAATCGCTTTTGAGTATTATCATCGCACCAGACCCGGAGAGCACAGAATATAAAAGCGCTAAACAAAATAAATCATTCAATATACTTAGCCAATTACGCAATGGGTTTATTGGCGTTTCACTCTCGCTTATCTCGGGCAGTGTTGCCAACGCTAGCGATTATAGAAATAATTTAACGTCTGAGGTCTCTGTTGGGATTCATCGTCAAGGGTTAATAATCGAAGAGGAGAATGTTTTTATCAGCGATCTCGCTAATGCGGTTTTTACAGACGGATCATTTCACTTCCAAAAAAAGTTACGGACTCATGACCTTCTCTTTTTAAAAGGAAATGTCAGAACTGATTTTTTCATAGCGAATGCAAACTTAAATACCTTACGAATAAGAGGTGATGCTGGATATCGTTATCGCTTTAAAAAATTATGCAAATGTTGGTTACAATCATTTGCTCGCTTAGATTATAAAACGCGTGATCAGGAATTCCTATTTGTACGACAAACCGTACGAGCAAAATTTCATGGAACCTATCATAAACGACATAGCGGATATGCTCAATTAGAGGTGAGTAATCTAGATTATAATGACCAACGCTTAATTGGGTTTGATCAACGAAAATACCGCGCCGAGATAGGTCATCTTTGGCGACTGCCAAAAATTGGATTTCGGGCCAATGGGCTGGCTTTTTTTGAATTTTCCGACGCTGATGCAACCCGTTTTGATTTTCAAGCCTGGGGATTCAAAATCAATTTCCAAAAAGAATTATCCTCGAAAACGAAAATACGTTTATCTTTAATTCACCGGAAGAAAGAATTTGAAGGTATTTTTAGCCCATCAGTTCCAATAGCCCGCATCGATCAATTAAACCGTGCAAATGTCACTTTATCTCATGCACTGCGAAAAAACTTATACATAGTGGGTGAACTGGGTTGGGAAGGAAACCAATCTAATATTTCGATTCGTGATTATGACGGCGCAATTTTTCTGATTGCTTTGAAGGCAAGTTTTTTTTGATCGATCTGATTATTTGCAAAATGCACGATGTATCGCAAAATCCAATTGCAATTTGCACCACACCCCACAAGTCAAATAGTTTCCGATTTTGATCGGTATTAGTTATTGATTTCATTACGTTATTTGGCTCTATCCAGATACTCCATTGGCCTGCAACTTGTAACACTAAATTCAAAGACAACCCTAAACCCGTCTTCATAAATGAATCTGGTAAATTGTATTGGAGTTAGTAATGGCCTTTAAAAATATATCCGAAAAGCGTCTCGCAGAATTTGTTGAAAAGAACAGTGATGATTTAAGTGCAAGGGAAACTCTTGAGTTCGCAATCGAAACCTACAAAGAGGAAATTACTCTTGTTTCTTCGTTTGGTACTGATTCCGCAGTATTACTCCATCTAATATCCCAAATTGACAAAAATTTTCCTGTGATCTTTATCGATACAGAATGGCATTTTGCTGAAACACTTCAATATCGTGACGAACTCGTTTCTTACTTTAATCTTACTAACGTTCAATCCGTGCAATCGCTCCCTGAAAAAATACAAAAAGCTGATCCGTGGGGTGATCTTCATACACGCGACACCAATCATTGTTGTGCACTTCGAAAAACTGAACCTCTACAATCTGCGCTGCAAGACTATCGCGCCTGGATTTCTGGAAGAAAACGGTTTCAAACAATGGATCGCATGGCCATGCAAGTATTTGAAAAAGATCGGCACAATAGAACTAAAATCAACCCGCTGGCATATTGGGGAATACATGATATTGAACGCTATTTTGAAAACCATAGCCTCCCTCGTCACCCTTTGTCCCAAGATGGGTACCAATCTATAGGATGCGCGCCGTGCACCAAAAAAACACTCAACGCAAGTGATGTGCGCTCCGGGAGATGGGCGGGATGTAAAAAAACAGAATGCGGTATTCACCTCTAATTATTTGGCGCTCAACCAACATGCAAAACGCACCACATCTTGCATTATGCTATGGCTTTTTACACGTCTTTGTTCTCCACGAAAGTTACAATCATTATAAGTTCTTGTACTTACTTATATTTTCAATTTCTATTCTTTGGCATGCCCCTTGAAACTATAACCTCATTAACGGCCTCCAACTGATAGGATGTACAATGAGTAATATACCTGCAACAAGTCCAATTACTGGCACAAAGCATAATGATACCATTGAAGGAGAACGACAATCAGATATTATATCCGGAAAGAAAGGTAACGATATTGCTTATGGTAATAATGGGCACGACGAAATATGGGGCGGTGCCGGTGATGACCAACTATACGGAAATTACGGCGATGACATACTTTATGGATCTCGCGGACCGAACCTGATTCAAGTTTCATCAATACCCATCGCGCATGATTACCCTGTATCGGTTCTATTTGAGGGAGAGGGCGCCGGATATAGAAACAGTTTTGGATTTTATAAAATCGATCCCGTAACAAAACAAATTACATCCGTTGATATTGTCTGGGAGAATGCATCCCAACAGGGAAGCGGCGGCGAATTAATTGGAGGGGCTAGCCGTACTTTTCTGGATGTATCACCGGGGGATTACATTGGATTTTTTATTATTGCGAATGGATTTTCAATTAACAATTTTGAAACGTTAGGAGAAGGGTCTTTTAAATTTGTTGATGACAACGGAAATCCAGCCACTTTATCAACAAAAAACCCCCAACTCATTCATGTCACTGAAGAGGGTCAGATCACCAATATCGAGCGCAATGCATATCACACTGCTGCCTTCGATGAAAATGTGTCTCTAAACCCTGACAATATCCTTCACACCACGGGTATTTTAAAAATAGACGCAGGCACACTGACACTGGGGTTTGAGGATTTATTCAATGGTGGTGATCGCGATTTTAACGATACAGTATTTACTATCGATATCGGTGTCACAAACGCAACATTCCTAAATGCACACTACCGAACTGAACACGGATTGCCCGATCTTGTAACCACGCCCGGAGGCTCACCTACTGCCCTTGATGATGCAGACAATGACAAATTACTTGGCGGTATTGGCGATGACGAAATTTGGGGCCATCGAGGCAATGATGTTCTCAATGGAGAACAGGGATACGACGAACTCCATGGCGACAATGGTGATGACACTCTATCAGGTGGTAATAACCGGGACACGCTTTTTGGTAATAGTGGCGATGATTATTTATCAGGAGATGGCGGAAATGATGCGATGGTTGGTGGCTATCACGATGATACACTGATCGGCGGCAATGGTCATGACACATTGGAAGGAAACGCCGGAAACGATATATTAACAGGCGGAAGTGGATCGGATGTGGTGAAGGGAGGCAATGGTGCCGATACCTTGCGCGGTGACGCCGGCAATGATCACCTCATCGGACAAAGTGACGATGATCTTCTTGAAGGAGGGTACGGCCGGGATACGCTTGATGGCGGCAATGGTGAAGATTCCCTCAATGGAAACTCTGGTGCTGACGTTCTTTATGGGGGCTTAGGTGATGACACTTTAATCGGTGATACCGGCGCGGACACGCTGCATGGTGGAAATGGTACTGATGAGCTACACGGCGGTAATGGCCGTGATGTTCTGCATGGTGATCATGGAAACGATCATCTCTATGGTGAGAATAGTTCTGATTACCTATTTGGCGGTTCAGGCAATGACATACTCGATGGAGGGTTTGGAAACGATACTCTGGAGGGCGAATCCGGTAATGACACTCTAGTTGGAAACGCTGGCAAGGATGAACTGACTGGTGGGAGCGGAAATGATCAATTGTCGGGAGGAAGTGGAAATGATTTTCTCGTCGGCGGTTTTGGCCTCGATGTTCTGTTTGGCGAAAAGGGAAATGACCTCCTTCGAGGTGGTACCGGAAATGATACTTTAAATGGTGGTGATGGTATTGATACCGCAGACTATAGTGAAACAGTTCGAAAAATCTTCGTCAATTTGGTACCAGGAATAGCCAGAGGTGATGGTGCAGATACACTTATCAACATTGAAAATATTATTGGCACCAATTTCGATGATAAAATCTTAGGTAACACCGAAAATAATCGCTTGGAAGGAAAGGGTGGTGCCGATCGTATTACAGGTCATGCCGGTAACGATCATATTTTGGGCGGCAATGCAAATGATCACCTCTTTGGCGGTACTGGCAATGATGAAATTGTCGGCGGTCAAGGCGCTGATTTTATCGTAGGTGGAGAAGGTAATGATATTTTATGGGGCGGTCAAACACAGCTTAATGACGACTTCGCCGATACATTTTATTACTCCGTAGGCGATGGATCTGACACAATAATGGATTTTCAAATTGGTTACGACAAGATAAAGCTCAACATCATTGGCGATAACGACGAAATTGATCTTCGAACACTTATGGACGAAACCGATACAGGAGTAATCATGGATTTATCAATGCTTACAGGTATAGAAGGTGACTCGCTAATATTAGCATTCTATTCCTTAGATGATTTGAATTCTTTTCATTTTGACGATATATTTTCTTTCTAAAACTGAGGCATGTGCTTCTTTATGGTTTTGGGTTTCTGATTTTTTTTGAAGGGTGTATTACCCATGAAGAAAAAGCTGAAACACAAATGGATCGATACCAAGACGGTGGCGCTTTAATTACCAGCTATTCTAGCGAAGTATACATTCGAAATTTGCATGATGGTTTCGATGAACGGTAGGAATATATGCCTCCTGCAATCATTGTTTACCGATTCGTAATCACTGATTGTATTTGGTCAGATCGAGAATATAATTTAACTAACTGGATAAAAACGCTATCCAGAATACGGTGATTTAAAAATTTATTAATAGCCAGGGAACACTATATTGATTCTTGAATTTAATGAATGGAGCTGTGATCAACAGGAATAGCTGGAAGGGTTTCTAACCCCTGAGGCCCATCATTTGGCTTGATGTTGAATGATGAGACTTTAAATGATTATGCTTTTATGGTCATTAGCTTGTTGTCATTATTGAATGACGAGATGGCATCAAAGATGAACTCTTGATTGATGCCGGATAACGAGCATTGTCATCGAATTTTAAAGCATGTTGTTTGTCTAGAACGCTATTGCCGCAATCCCTTCCTCTAACAATTGAGGTCGCTGAGTGCTGCTTTTGCAATTCTGCTTTTACGGTTTGAATACGCGAGATAATCTGGTTTCGTGTTTTCAATTGCTGCCAGCGTAATTGATCGCGCTCACACATGTCGCGCTTGAGATTGGCTTGATATTCCACTTCATTTTGTGCTTTCAGTTTCCCATGCGCGCCAGACACCCGGTCCCATACACCTTTTAGGCCTTTTCGGAACCGTGCTTGACGTTGCGTCAGTTCTCGTTCGGCACGGGTTTTTTGACTTTCCTGCAATTGTTCTCGTTCTTGTCTCTGCTTATTAATCAGTTCACGTCTCTTGATAAGAAGCGGTGCGAGTCGCTCTTTTTTCTGTTTTTGCAGGTTGTCCATATAGCTGTTGAAGCGCTCTG
>CAYZLR010000080.1:0-15470 GCA_964479275.1 uncultured Caulobacterales bacterium | reverse complement strand
TCCCAGGCGACTCTATAAAAAATGAAAATGCTCTAGGTGTTTAGTCCCGGGAAGTATTTAACTGGATTTCGTAGAGTCGCTTATCTTCTTGTGTGTGAGTTTCTCCAATATCAGTATGATCAATCGGATAGGGTTTGCTATTCTTTTGCTAGCGCGTTCACTATTCATATCCGATAAAAGTGATAGGCCATAAGGCGAGGCAGGCTGGGGGACAGAGGTATAGTCCTTCTTTGGGTGCATAAAGGAAATTATTAAACAGCAATAATGAATGCTTGCGGTGTCGCGGCGCTATGTAAGGTTTGTTCTATACGGTCTTCCTCGATGATGTATCATTGCGTAAAACGTTTCCGTCACTATCAGAGATAAGCATCTAACGGTTATCTTTATTGGGTGTTGAGATGGTAAACCTTCATTGACCCGGCATGATGAGCCATGGCTGAGAAAAGTTGGGATAACAAAAAAGGCAGCGCTGAAGCGTTGCCTTTTTCAATAAGTTCATCGCTGACAGTTGAATTTTGTGCGCATACTTTTGCAAGTATGCGCATTCAACCGGTAGGTATGGAGGCTACATCATGCCGCCCATACCACCCATACCGCCCATGCCGCCCATATCAGGCATACCGCCGCCGGCAGCGCCGCCGCCATCTTTCTTCGGCGCATCGGCAACCATAGCTTCGGTTGTGATCAATAGACCGGCAACTGAACCGGCGTCTTGAAGGGCGTGGCGAACAACTTTGGCAGGGTCCACAATACCAGCGGCGATCAAGTCACCATATTCGCCAGTTTGTGCATTCATACCGAATTTGAAGTTGTCCTGCTCAAGTAATTTACCAACAACAATTGAGCCTTCACCGCCTGCATTTTCAACAATTTGACGGATTGGTGCTTGTAGAGCGCGGCGAATAATATTGATGCCTGCGTCTTGATCCGGGTTTTCCCCGCTCATGCCTTCAAGTGCTTTTGAGGCATAAAGAAGAGCTGTACCGCCACCAGGCACGATGCCTTCTTCAACGGCAGCGCGTGTTGCATTCAGGGCGTCATCAACACGATCCTTACGCTCTTTCACTTCGACTTCGCTGGCACCGCCTACTTTTAGAACAGCAACACCACCGGCAAGTTTTGCGAGACGTTCTTGCAATTTCTCACGGTCGTAATCGGAAGATGTGTCTTCGATCTGGCGACGGATCTGATTGGTGCGACCTTCAATATCGCCTTTATCACCAGCGCCATCAACGATTGTTGTATCGTCTTTGGAGATCGCAACTTTCTTGGCTGTGCCCAGCATATCGAGTGTTACGCTTTCTAGCTTGATGCCAAGATCTTCTGAGATCACCTGACCACCGGTTAAGATTGCGATATCTTCCAACATGGCTTTGCGACGATCACCAAATCCAGGCGCTTTTACAGCTGCAACTTTTAAACCACCACGAAGACGGTTTACAACGAGCGTTGCCAAAGCTTCGCCTTCAATGTCTTCTGCAATAATAAGAAGAGGGCGCGAAGATTGAACAACAGCTTCGAGTAGAGGCAGCATAGGTTGCAGACCAGAGAGTTTTTTCTCATGGAGTAGAATGTAGGGATCTTCCAGATCGGCCAACATTTTGTCAGGGTTGGTGACAAAGTAAGGAGATAGGTAACCACGGTCAAACTGCATACCTTCAACCACATCGAGTTCGGTTTCCGCTGTTTTGGCTTCTTCAACAGTGATGACGCCCTCATTGCCAACTTTATCCATAGCCTGAGCAATCATGTCGCCAATTTCTTTTTCGCCATTGGCGGAAATTGTACCCACTTGCGCAATCTCTGATGAGGAGGCGATTTTCGTGGCGCGGGCTTTGATATCCTCAACAACTTTGGATACGGCTTGGTCAATGCCGCGTTTCAGGTCCATTGGGTTCATCCCGGCGGCAACAGATTTTGCACCTTCGCGAACGATCGCCTGGGCGAGCACAGTTGCTGTTGTTGTCCCGTCACCAGCTTCGTCGTTTGTACGGCTTGCCACTTCGCGCACCATTTGAGCGCCCATATTTTCAAACTTGTCTTCAAGTTCGATTTCTTTGGCAACGGACACGCCGTCTTTTGTGATACGCGGGGCACCAAATGATTTGTCGATAACAACATTACGACCTTTAGGGCCGAGGGTTACTTTCACTGCGTTAGCAAGAACATCGACGCCGCGCAGCATTTTTTCGCGCGCTTCTACGTCAAATTTTACTTCTTTGGCTGACATGTAATTGTCTCCTAAAATTTTACTGAAATTCTTTTAGATTTTGGGTTAGTCGAGAATGCCGAGAACGTCAGACTCTTTCATGATGAGCAATTCCTCGCCATCAACTTTGACTTCTGTGCCGGACCATTTGCCGAATAACACTTTGTCACCAGCTTTGAGTTCAAGCGGTACGATTTCATTGTCGTCGCCGCGAGCACCGGAGCCAACAGAGATGATCTCACCCTGTGATGGTTTTTCTTTTGCTGTATCTGGAATAATGATTCCGCCAGCAGTTTTCTCATCTTCGTCAAGGCGGCGGACGAGCACGCGGTCATGGAGTGGACGAAAGCCCATAGAGTAATCTCCCGATTTTCTAAAGTTTTAAATAAAACAATGGTTTAAACTTGTATCTCGTGCCAAATTCTGGTTTGAGATTTGATGTTAGCACTCAACTTGCTTGAGTGCTGGCAGACAAATAGGGAGGGGGAAGCGGAGCGTCAAGACCATGCGTGTTAAATATTCAGAGAATTTGACCAGTTCACGAAAAATTTTTCCAAAGTCTCTGTGATTGCCTGTAAAATCCGAGTTTTGGAGGCGCCGCAACGCGAGTGCGAAGTCACATTTCCGGGCGCTCAACCGGCAGCCACTTGATCTGGTAATGCTCTATTGCCTAGAAAATACCTCTTCACCATTTATGAATGTTTTTTGCACGTCAATTTTTGGCAAAAATATCGGGTCAATTTTGCGCGGATCATCGCTTAGTACGATGAAATCGGCGCGTTTGCCTGGCTCCAGCGTGCCCGCATGCGCTTCGTTGAAGCTAGCATAAGCATTTGCGACTGTGTAAGCGGACAGCGCTTCCTCTACGGTAATTTTTTCTTGAGGTTGCCAACCATTGGGATAGGCACCATCTGTGGTTTGCCGGGTTACGGCTGCGTAGACACCTTGCAAGGGGGAGAGCAGGGCAACTGGCCAATCTGATCCAAAAGTTAAAATGCCGCCAGCATCGAGTATGGAGCGAAAGGCATATGTGGTTTGAATGCGCTCTGGACCGATGCGATCTTCGGCCCATCGGCCATCATCAATGGCATGATAGGGCTGTGAGGATGCAATAATTCCATGTTTTGCAATCATTTTAATGGCGTCTTTTGTCGGGTGTTGGAAGTGTTCAATGCGAAAACGCTTTTGCTTTATATCCTCACCCCCGACAGTTTTCATTTGTTCAATAACAGTATCAATTGCACGATCGCCGATGGCGTGTATGGCAAGGGTAAGCCCATTTGCATCGGCATCATACATCAGTTTTCTGAGGGCTTGAGTTTCCATGAGAGGAAAACCGCTTGTTTCAGGGTGATCTGTGTAAGGCTCATAGAACCACGCCGTTGTTGACCCTAGAGCGCCGTCGAAAAGTGCCTTTGTCCCCCCTCGACGATAAAAGTCATCTCCATACCCATGTTGATCAATAAAGGCTTTTGTATTTGGCCAATTTTCAAGCGGGGCGTAGACGTGCATACGAATTTTTAAAATATCGCGCTCATAGGCTCGACGAAATAAATCAAGGTGGGTATTTTCCAGCGGGCTTGCGCTGACATGATGAAGTTCTGTGAGACCAACGCTCAATGCATGGTCTTGTGCTTGTTGAATTAATTTCATCAGTTCATCTTCGCTTGGCGCAGGAATGGCTTGTTGAACCGGGATCATGGCATTATCTTTTAAAATCCCTGTAGGATGACCCCGGCTATCGCGAATAATTTCCCCACCTTCCGGGGCAATGCTATTTGCGTCAAGGCCCGCCAGCTTTAACGCAGCAGAATTTGCAAATCCCATATGACCATCTATGCGGATTACAAAAACAGGTGTATCCTCGGTACCCGCATCAATCCATTCTTTGCGCGGCAATTCTCCACCCCAATTTTCATGATCCCAGTTACCCGTCAGGACCCAGCGACCCTTGGGGAGAGTGCTGGCGTAATTGATGATGCGGGTTGAAAATTCTTGCGGTGTTTTGGCATCTCGTAAATCGACACTCGCCAGTCCTGTTGCCCCCTCCAGAAAATGGACGTGATTGTCAATGAATCCGGTCATCACAAACCGACCTTCTAAATCAATGGTTTTGTCAGCTTGAATAGCCCATGTCGGCGCAGGTCTCCCATTGCCACCAATCCAGACGATTTTTCCATTCGCGACGGCCATTGTGCTCGCATCCGCCTGACCCGCTACGCCGGTCCAGATGACCCCATTTTCATAGATGGTATCAATCTGCATGGCTTTTGGGTTATCGGTCGATGAGGTTGATGAAGAATGGGTGTCGTGATGTTCAGCATTAGAACACGCTGTGAGGAAAAAAGATGTTACGAGGCCCATAAAGTGAAGAGTTCTGTTCGTCATCGAGGCTTTGCTCCCGCTGTATTTTTATACACATTGTTTAGGATATAACGCTTTTGTGTTTTTTGCCACATGAGCAAATATCCTATAAGAGCGTTAAAGGCATTAGGGCGAAATTCAAATGATTGGTGATGCTATGCAAAAAAACATTCGTAACAATCAGATGTCGCAAAGCCGCGCTATTTTTTTGCTCCTATCGTTCTTTTTCTTGAATTTGAGTTTATGCGCACGCGCTGAAGATTCAAATAGCTTTATCCAGGCGCCAGTATTTACCCCGGCTCTTGATTACGAAACTATTCCGCGCATAGATGGCTGTGTTGATGAGCGGGCGCGTGAGATAAAATATCATAATTGTCGTGATTCAAAAGCGCTCTACATTGCGGCTATGAAAAAAGCGCGGGCGGCAGGACAGCCGCTCATGGTAATTTTCGGGTTTAATAATTGCCCTTATTGCCTGGTTTTAGAGAGAAATATCTTCAATAAAGAAAAACCGATTCACGGGGGGCGCGTTGCACGTTATTTTTCTAAAAAAGAATTAAATGCTTATCTTGAGAAAAAGGAAGTTATTACAATTCCAGTATTGCGCCTCCATGCGCGTTCTGATCACGGATTAAAATTGGCTGACCAATTGGGGATCACGAAAATGGCTCAAGAGCGTGGCTGGCATCGCGTGTGGTCTCCTTTTGTCGCCATGATTAATACTGAAACTGGCGTGATGACGTCGGAAAGTAAATGGGAGGCGCGTGAGGACTATTGTGATTGGGCTGCAGGAATCGCAACTTCTCTGGAAAAGATTTCTATACTCGATAAAGGTACCCCTTATTCAGAGCGCCGGCTTTGTCCAAAGAGGTAACGGATATTTTGACACATAGCCTTGCAGCAGTTTTGGTATGATTTTGCTCACTGGCGCGAGCGGCGTCATCGGTTCTGAATTAACCACGCATTTTTCACCAGATGAAATTCTTCTTGGGGTCTACCGGGCGAAGCCTTGTGGTAAATATCGTCATGTAAAAATTGATATTCAGCACCCAAGACTAGGATTAACTGATCAGGCATATCAACATTTATTAGGCACAGTCACGGCTATCATACATTGCGCGGCCATAACGGATACGAATGTTGACGATGAAATATTACATCGAACAAATATAAAAGGCACAGAGAATATTGTGAATTTTACTCGCGATGCCGGAGCTGCATTGCACTTTATTTCGACTGCATTTTGTTCCAAAAAATATGGTGGGAGCGTTGAGGATTCGTCCTATCTATCTTCGAAACGAGAGGCAGAGCAATTGGTTGCTGGAAGCGGGATCGATTTTACAATTATTCGGCCCTCGATCGTTATTGGGCATTCTTTGAGTGGACGAACAAGGCATTATCAAGGGTTTCACTTATTTTTAACTTCTATTGTGCAAGGGCGTCTGCCCTTTATGCCGCTTGACGTGGAGGGTGTGTGTGATTTTCTCCCTGTTGATTTTATGGCGTGCGCTATTGAGAACATTATCCGCACTCCTCAATTTAAACTCCTCAATTTAAGAAAATTTATTGGTTAACGGCGGGTGTTGAAGCGTTTACAATTCGTGACATGTTTAATTATGCGAGGCCATTTGCGGATCGGGCGGGGGTCGATTTAGGGGCATTGACTATGGTTGAGGCCAATCTAATGACAGACGAAAAATTGCGTGCGATGAAATTGCCAAAATCTCTGCGTGATCGGGTGAATACTTTAATGGCACTTAGGGAGATGATCGCGATAAAGGGAAAATTTCCTTCTGACCTGATGGCATTAATCGACAAAAAAGGCAGTTGCTTAAGCCATGATCAACTTGTGCAGGCGTTCAAAAATAATATCCGATATTGGGGGCTTGCCAATGGCCTTCCTTTTGAGGAGCCACTTGACGACATTTAAGCAAAGAGCTTTACTTTTAAATCTAGAGTCCTAAGGTTTTGGCCACAACATAAATGAGGGCTAGCAATAGACTTGCGACAATGATGATGTTGGTCAAACGGATTTGTTTTCCCATGAGTTTTGATCCTTCGCAGTTTTCTATATAGCTGGCGTAAAATGCCATTTTATCGCAATTTTGCGGCTCCGCCTTGTTTGCTGCAATTTTGAAAACAGCGTTCTCGTGTTCCGGTAGGGCCGCTCGCGACTTGCTATATATTAGGGTTATCGCAAAATTTTTCTAAGTGATCATGTCCCGAGATTTAGAGACATGACGGGGTGATGGCACTATGTTGATTTTAATCAGGAACTATGATCACTGACAAAGCACAATCGCCAACTAAATGGTGAGTAGAGCTTTGCAATGAATCCCGCGCAAAATTCTGCTTCTTGGGAGCGCGAGCTTGGATTGTTGCTTTGAACATCGCTTAATATCACGTGTTGACTGAAATTCCTCTTGCCCGCGAGCCAAAACACGCTACTCAATAATTACGATAAAATGTAGATAAGGCTTGTTTTATGGCTACTAAACGCGCAACTGCGCCTTTTTCGTTTTATGAATGGATGATTGCCCGCCGCTACTTGGGCGCTACCCGTTCGGGTAAAGGGGTTTCTTTAATTACGATCATTGCTTTTGCCGGTATTATGCTAGCCGTCGCGGTGTTAATTGTCGTGATGGCAGTGATGCAAGGGTTTCGGGCGAAATTATTGGATCAATTATTAGGGCTGAATGGCCATGTCTTTGTGGAAAATAACCGCCCGATTGAGCAATATGACGATCTTGCCGCGAAATTGTCGGCGATTTCTGGGGTTAAAAATGCGGCACCGGTGATACAGTCGCCGGTCTATTTGACCACAGAACGCGGTGAAACCGGCGCTGTTTTAATCGGGATCAGTAAACAAAACCTCCTACAGCGTGAAGTTATGGCAAAACCGGAGGCTATTATATCCGGGTCGTATGACGGGTTTGCGAGTACCCCCGATAAGCCCGATGAGATTATTATTGGAAATGGTCTCGCGTGGCGCCTAGGGGTGACGGCAGGGGACTATATCCAACTGATATCAGGGCGGGGTCCGGAAACGTTTACGGGACAAACAATTTCGCGAAAAAATTACCGTGTCGGAGCTGTTTATAGTGTCGATAATTCTGAATTTGATGGGTTAATCATCTTTATGCCCCTTGATCAGGCGCAGCTATTTTTGCGCTATCCAGGCACTGTTCAAAAAATTGAATTACGAGTTGATGACCCCGATAATCTTGATCCGTTATTGCCCTCTATCCAAGCGGCGGCAACCAGTGATTACGCTGTTCGAGATTGGCGTCAGCTCAATGCGAGTTATTATAATGCCCTGAAAGTGGAGCGCGGCATGGTGCGGATTATTTTATCCCTTATTGTCACTGTTGCTGCACTCAATATCATCACGGGGCTGATTATGTTGGTGAAAGATAAAACTGGTGATATCGCGATTTTACGAACCATGGGAGCGACCCAAGGGGGCATTATGCGAATTTTCTTTATATCGGGATCTCTCATAGGGGGTTTAGGAACGTTTTTTGGCCTCGGACTTGGCGCTTTGTTTGTCGCATATATTGCTCCGATAGAACGGTTTTTATCAGATCAGTTGGGGGTGGTTTTATTTAGCCCGGATATTTATCTTTTTAGTGAAATTCCGGCTGAAATTCAGGTGAAAGAGACAATCTTTGTGGTGGCGTGGACATTATTTATGACATTCGTGACGACGCTTTATCCTTCCTGGAGAGCCTCGAAACTCGACCCAGTGGAGGCGCTGCGTTATGAGTAATTCTGATTTCATTCTTCGTTTGCAAAACGTGGATCGCCGATTCGGCGATCTCCTAGTTTTACAAAACGTCAATCTAGATGTTCAAGAAGGAGAGACGCTAGCACTATTGGGGCCCTCTGGGTCCGGAAAATCATCTCTTCTTCATATTGCAGGTTTGCTCGAAGCTCCGTCAGCGGGGGCGGTTGTTATCAATGGTGTGAACACATCAGACCTTAGTGACCGTGAGCGCACACTCATTCGCCGGGATGATCTTGGCTTTGTTTATCAATTCCATCATTTGTTGCCAGAATTTGACGCATTGGGAAATGTTAGCTTGCCGCAGCTTATTGCTGGTAAAAGTAAATCAGAGGCAGAAGCAGAAGCCTCCCGTCTACTGGAATTGTTGGGGTTAAAAGAACGTTTGCATCATCAACCGGGGCAATTGTCAGGGGGCGAACAACAACGTACCGCGATTGCACGAGCTTTGGTCAACAAACCTAAAATTTTGTTGGCAGACGAACCTACAGGAAATTTGGATATTAAAACTTCTGATACTGTTTTTGATGCTTTAATTGGATTGGTGCGCAAAGAAGGGCTTTGCGCCATCATTGCCACCCATGATCACAATTTAGCCAGAAAAATGGATCGCGTTCTAACGATTAAGGATGCGGGACTCGTAACTTGGGATGGATAACGGCGCATATGGAAAATGCGTTTGCCGCGTTTTCTCGGTAATTGTATCGTAAGTACAATGGTCAATAGAGATAAACGTTTAGCTCACAGCTTAAAGAGTGACCAATAAAAGGCATTTGGCAATTAGTTTTGTTGTCGCGTATTCGCGGGCATTTAATCTGTGTATGCTGGGTTCTGGTATTCATTAATCGAGCAGAGATCATAATAAGAGGTTCTGGTGTCCTGGAAAAAAGAACTTGAAGAATTAGCGCGGCGTGAGCAAGACGCTGAAAAAATGGGCGGCACTGAAAAATTAGCCCGGCAAGCGAGCAAGGGGAAGCTGCACGCGCGTGCCCGCATTGATGCCTTGCTAGACACCGAGTCATTTCGTGAGATTGGCAAGATTGCCGGGCGGGGGCATTATGATGAAGAGGGGGAATTGATTTCTTTTTCCCCTTCAAATTTTGTATTCGGTCGGGGGCGCATTAATGGTTCACCGGTGGTGGCGTCTGCTGATGATTTTACCGTACGCGGCGGAGCGGCTGATGCTGCTATCCACCGTAAATTCATGATGGCCGAGCAGATGGCGCATGAATTAAAAATTCCCCTGATCAGAATGATAGATGGCACGGGCGGCGGTGGGTCAGTGAAGTCCTTAGAGGATTTGGGTTTTACCTATGTACCATTTGTTCCGGGTTGGGAGAATGTGGTTGAAAATTTGAAAACTGTTCCTGTCGTTGCGCTTGCCTTGGGGCCAACAGCGGGACTTGGTGCGGCGAGAATGGTCGCAAGTCATTATTCAGTCATGGTGCGCGGTATTTCGCAAATTTTTACTGCGGGACCAAAGGTTGCGGCGGCAATTGGTGCGGGTGCGCAAAGCCAAGATGCGCCATTGGATAATGAAGCGTTGGGCGGTGCGGATATTCATACCCGAAATGGCGTGATTGATGATGAGGCAGAATCTGAAGATGAGGCATTTGAAAGGGCCCGGAAATTTCTCTCCTATTTGCCCGCTCATTGTAACGGAAAAGTAAGCCGCAAACTGATTAATGATCCGATCAACCGTATAGAAGAAAATTTGCTGTCTATTGTGCCGCGTGATCCGGAGCAGGCCTATAATATGCGCCGGATTCTGGAGGCTGTGGCGGATCAAGGCAGTGTCTTCGAGATGGGCAAGCGGTGGGGGCGCGGGGTTATTACTGCATTTGCTCGTTTTGATGGTTGGCCAATCGCGATCTTAGCGTCTGATCCCACATTTATGGCGGGATCTTGGACCGCGAGTACGGCAGAAAAAGCAAAGCGATTTATCTCTTTGGCGCAAACGTTTAAACTTCCGGTGATACATCTGGTTGATAATCCGGGCTTTATGATTGGGCTGGAAGCAGAAAAACAAGCCACCATTCGGCGCGGCGTGGAAGTAATGAACGAAATTTATGAGGCCAGTATTCCTTGGGCGAGCATTATTGTGCGTAAAGCGTATGGTGTTGCTGGCGCTGCGATGTCTAATCATACACGATTTCAATATCGATTTGCGTGGCCATCGGGTGATTGGGGATCCCTGCCCATGGCGGGGGGCATTGAAGTCGCTTATAAATCTGTATTGGAAAAGGAGGATGACCCGGAGGCAGCATTGAAACACATTAAAACGAGATTGCAAAAAGTCACCTCACCGTTTCGCACTGCTGAGCATTTTTCGATAGAGGATATCATTGATCCAAGAGAGACGAGACGCTTGCTATGTGAGTTTGCTAATCTTGCTCAAGATATGAATTATGACCAAAGATAAAACGAGTAACGATTTTGATGTTATAATTATTGGCGCGGGCGCTGCGGGACTTTTTTGCGCAGGGCAGACGGCTGGTCGCGGACGAAAAGTTTTATTGCTGGATCATGCGAAAAAAATTGGAGAGAAGATTCGCATATCAGGGGGTGGGCGGTGTAATTTTACAAATATACAGACGCAGCCCGAAAATTTCCTCTCGCTAAACCCAAAGTTTTGTATTTCTGCGCTCTCGGGTTTCACACCGCAAGATTTTCTCACCATAGTCGATAAGGCTGGTATCGGATGGCATGAAAAAAAATTGGGGCAACTTTTTTGTAATGATAGCGCGACTGATATCATCAATCTTTTGATGGAGAGTTGTGAAAAGTCTAGGGTCATATTAAAATCTGAGACTCCTATCGAGAAAATACATAAGACTGATGAAAAATTTGTGGTGCAATGTGCGGGTAATTTTTTTCGCTGCAGAAAACTGGTTATTGCAACTGGTGGTAAGTCCATTCCTAAAATTGGTGCAACAGGTTTTGGTTACACAATAGCCCGCCAGTTTGGTTTGAACATCATAGAGCCCCGGGCTGGATTAGTGCCGTTGACATTTTCTGGGGAGATAAAGGAATTCGCGGCGAGTTTATCAGGCATTAGTGTCGAGGCGAGTATCAAGGCCGATAGGGTAGCGCCGTATGGTCAACAGAAAAAAAGTAGAAAAACAGCGATCAATCAAATCAGTTTTCAAGAAGGCTTTTTATTTACCCACCGGGGGTTATCAGGGCCAAGCATTTTGCAAATCTCCAATTATTGGCGCGAGGGCAATGAGATTACTATTAACCTCTCACCGGAAAAAGACTTGTTGGCATGGCTGTTCAAGAAGAAAAAAGAGCGTGGAAGCGAAAAGATAGAATCAGTACTGGGATCGATTTTACCAAATCGATTAGTGCAAGCTCTGTGTAAATTTCATCATTGGCAAGGTCAGTTAGCGAATTTTTCAGATAAGGCACTGCAAAATCTTGTAAACCAGCTACAGGCTTGGCCGGTGCTCCCAAACGGATCTGAAGGCTACCGCACAGCTGAGGTTACCCTTGGCGGGGTTGATACTAATGCCTTAAATTCCAAAACTATGGAAGTAAAATCAGTACCGGGTTTATTTTTTATTGGTGAGGTTGTGGATGTAACGGGATGGCTTGGAGGGTATAACTTTCAGTGGGCTTGGTCGAGCGGCTTTGCAGCCGCCCAAGTGCTTTAAAGGTATGACTGGGCGCACATGGAACGGTTAAGATTAGATCAAGTTCTGGTAAAAAAAGGGATTTTTGAAACTAGAGCGAGAGCGCAAAGTGCCATAAAGGCCGGGCATGTTTTCGTCGAGGGTAGGCGTGCAAACAAAGCGTCATTAATGGTTGATGAGGGGGCGAATTTTTCGCTTTCAGATAATGTCTTACAATATGTTTCAAGAGGTGGGCTAAAACTTGAGGCCGCACTTGATTATTTTGATGTAAGTGCCGCCGCAAAAATTTGCCTCGATTTGGGGGCATCAACCGGTGGTTTTTGTGATGTATTATTGCGTTCGGGCGCTAAAAAAATCTACGCTGTTGATGTTGGCCACGGACAATTGCACCCTTCTATTAACAATGATCGCCGTGTTATAAATTTGGAAAAAACCCATGCGCGAGATTTGTCGCCCGATAATATACCCGAAAAAATAGATTTATTGGTTGTCGATGTGAGTTTTATCAGCCTCAAGAAAACTCTGCCCTTTGCTTTCCCCTTTTTAAAAACTGGCGGACATGTGTTGGCTCTTGTAAAACCTCAATTTGAGTTAGGGCCCGATTATATTGGAAAAAATGGAGTCGTGATTGTCGACAGTCATGTTTATGAATCTTTGCAAGATGATATGATGGCTTGGTTTGAGGGCCAGGGGCTAACTGTTCAAGGCTACCGCGAGAGCCCGATACACGGCGGCGATGGAAATCGAGAGTTTTTGATTAATGCGTATAAATAAGCCTTTTGATCGCTCAAGAAAAAGCGCGAAAAAATTGCCTAAAACGAGGGCTACACCATCTCGCCCAGCTTTTACAGCGGAATTAGAAATCGAAAGTCTTGGAGCTAAAGGCGACGGTATTGCATCGCTTGATGGAACCATCATCCACATTCCTTATACGATGGAGAAGGAAAAAGTACGAGCCCGTATTATTGGCAATAGAGGTTTGGTTGAAGAGCTCATAGAACCGAGCCCCGAAAGAGTTCAACCAGTGTGTAAACACTTTACCGTTTGTGGTGGCTGTTCTTTGCAACATATTGGGCGTGAAAATATTGCGAATTTCAAAAAAGAGCAAATTCGAAAGGCTTTGTCGCGCGAAGGTATTGGTCTTGATGATGATAAACCAATTGAAATTATTTCTTCACCAGAAATTCCAAATAATATCCGGCGCAGGGCGACATTTTCCGTGGCGCGTGCGGAGCAATATGCACAATTCGGCTTTCATGCGCGTAATACTCATAAAATTGTTTCGTTAGAGGAATGCCATATTCTAAAGCCAGATTTATATGCATTTTATGAAAAATTACCGAGCTTAATCGACGTTTTGCCGATGAATTGGAAAAAATTCACTCTACAGATTAATAGTACGCGTGCTGGTTTTGATGTTAATGTACTTGGGAATATGGAACATGAAGAACTGTCTGCGAAAAACTATGAGGCGCTTGGTGCTGTATTGGGTAAGCTGCCAGTGACACGATTTTCTATAAATGGTGAGGCGCTACTCACTTTCACGCACTCTCAAGTGTTGTTTGGCGAGGTACCTGTTCCTATCCCGCCGGGGGCATTCCTGCAGGCGAGTGATGAAGGACAACGGGCATTGTTAGATGCGGTTTTGAAAATTCTGGAGAAAAATTCTATATCTAGCGGGGTAAAAATAGCAGATCTTTTCTGTGGTTGCGGTGCGTTTGCTTTGCCGCTTTCGCGAGATTTTCATGTCTTTGGATGTGACAATCACCAGGGGGCTATTGATGCTTTAGCGTCCGCCCATCGCGGTGTATCAGGTTTAAAACCAGTATCAGCGCAAATGCGGGATCTTTTTCGTCAACCCCTTTTACCAGATGAACTTGATCAGTTTGAGGTGGTTATTTTTGATCCACCCAGAGCCGGAGCGCCCGCCCAAGCCAAACAATTAGCGCAAGCGCATGTGCCGGTGATCATTGGTGTTTCTTGTAATCCCAAAACTTTTGCTACGGATGCTAGACTTCTAAAAGCCGGAGGCTACACACTGTCGCAGGTTCAAATGGTGGATCAATTCGCATATAGTCCCCATATTGAGCTTGTAGGATATTTTCTGAAATCATAACCGCGCGAGGTTTAGATGATTAATCCCAAGAACGGCTTACCAAAATCTTTGTCAAAGGGTGTGCAACGGCTTTCTTATTCTGCTTCACAAGCGGCGCGCATCGCTTGGTATGTGGGTCATTATGCGGTTGGGCGGCACAAGATGGGACCGATCACTCAACCGGGTGCAGCTCCTTATGCAGAATACTCAGAGCCACTTGATCGTGAGCGATTGAAAATATCTTTTCGTGAGCTTTTCAAAAAAGACTGGGATAATATCGAGGCAGGTATTTATAAAATGCCAATGGAGACGCAAAAGCTACCAAACCCGGTAAAACTTTGGCGGCAAAGCCGTGATTATTTTGTGGATTCTGAAAAAGTTGCGCGCCGTAAGGCGGCAGGGCATCACAGTGAAGTATTAAACGAAGATAGCCTCGAGGGTTTCCCGCGATATTTTTTACAAAATTTTCATTTTCAAACGGATGGTTGGCTCTCCGAGGAAAGCGCTGAGCGTTACGATGCGCAGGTAGAGACGATATTCACAGGTGCTGCAGGGGCGATGCGTCGCCTGGCTTTGCCGTTTATTCATCAACACTTGCAAGGACGCTCTGGCAATGATCACAATTTCCTTGATCTGGGGTGCGGTACGGGTGTTTTCTTGGAAGAGGTGAAGCGTAATTGGGCGGGATTAAACGTGACCGGCCTTGACCTCTCGCCCGCCTATCTGGGGAAAGCGAGGGCGCGATTAAACCGTTTTGGTAAAGTGGATTTTGTGCAAAGCGCTGCAGAAGATACCGGGCGCGTTTCCGCGGCTTATGATATGATATCCGCTGTGTACCTGTTTCATGAATTACCGCCGAAAGTGCGTAAGCTGGTATTGCGAGAAGTTGCAAGGTTATTGAGGCCCGGCGGACTCTTTTTTGCTGGTGGATACCCTTCAGTATAAAGATGATAAAGGGTTGGATTTACTGTTAGAGAATTTCCCTCGTGGATTTCATGAGCCTTACTATGATAGCTATTGCCGAACCAATTTTGAAAGTTTGGCTGAGGAGTATGGATTGGTGCAACATGAAACAGATATTGGCTTTTTGACCAAGGTGATGGTGTTTAAAAAGCGTGCGTAAAATTTAAACTGGGTCTTGATGAGGGTATATTGATGAAAAGGCCAGCCTCTTCTATGGCAGAGAAAATGATCAAAGTCGATCATGCGGGTGAGAACGGTGCAGTGAATATTTATAGAGCGCAATATCTTGCTTCAACACTGCGGTCACCAAATTTAAAACCTCAATTGAAAGAGTTTCAATGTCACGAACAGAACCACCGAGATATCTTTAGCAGGCTGCTGAAAAAGTCTCCAGATTTAGGGCAAATCGTGATTCACTGA
>CAYZLR010000079.1:0-15506 GCA_964479275.1 uncultured Caulobacterales bacterium | reverse complement strand
TATATTGAGTACTTAGCGATAACTCGTTCTTGCAGGTTATTCTTGCTAAATACCCTTTTGCAAATGGAGCTTATTTATTAGGTTAATGTGAATTCGCATAAGGATGATCAAACCATCTGAAATGGCGCTATGCTCGCCGATGTGAATTATGATGCCCTCTCGCGCCGCCAGCGGGTGAGCTATGGTAATGGTAGGTTTGCGGAGTATATCTCATCTCAGAGTCCATTTCCGATCCGGCGTTTGAATGGGCCCCACGCCTTGGTACAGTCAGCGATTTTTATGAGGGTTCAATTGGGATGGGACCCAATTGAACGAAAACCTCTGAGCACTGAAATATTCGTCATCCGGGTGTCCGAGGTGCAAACGGGTCCCCGCCCCATTTGCATTGATCCGCTTACCCCAGGATGACCCCACGGGCAGCGGCGCGGTTGTTGTCCGCTATGTTTATAACCCCGACGGCACCCGCCATTACAAAGATGCCTCAGAGTCTGAATCAGAAGTCTTCGCTCCATTCACTATTCAAGTATGACATTTAATTTTTGAGAGAATTCTTCGATTGGTGTTTTATAACCGAGGCATTTTCGTGGTGTATCGTTGATCATCCAGTTGAGGGCATTGATGCCTCCATCCGTGTAATCGGTGAGTTTTGTTTCCCTTGGAAGTTCGCGTCGTATGCGTCCATACCGTCGTACTTTGAGCGCCTCTATAGATCGAGGCACTGCTCATGCCATGCTCCCGGCAAAGCTCAGGCACGGGCACACCGCCTTCCGCCTGTTTTAGGGTCGTCATGATCTGTCCATCTGTAAATCGTGATTTTTTCATTCAAATTCTCCAATGCTATGAAAACCGTAAAATTCTACTTTTCAAGCCAACGGATTTTCGCGGGGGGAGTACACAAAGCCACTGATTTTTATGATAGCGTGTGTATATTTTCTCAAAAAACAATCGCATAAACTGTCATCGTCGGGCATGATGCTTGGCAATGATGGAGAAATCTATGCCGATTAAAAATTCTATGATGTTGTGTCGAGTTTTGGTGATCATCGCGACGGGATGTTTGTTCGAGTATTCAGCGTTTGCTGATGCATTAGAGGGGCGGTTGAGCCCGGCGCAGATTATCGCGGAGGCTGAGCCTGAGCAATGGCGCGATGTTGATCCAGCGCAAATTCTGGTGATGGAATTAGAGCGAGGGCGGGTGAGTGTTGAATTATCCAGTATCTTTGCCCAAAATCATGTGGCGCAGGTCAAAACATTGGTAAAAGCTGGCTATTATGACGGGCTTTCTTTTTACCGGGTGATTGATGGCTTTGTTGCTCAAGGGGGGGACCCATTTGAAAAACGCGATTTACCTGAAGGTACGGTGAAGAATTTAAAGGCAGAGTTCGATGAAGAGTGGCCTGATGCCTTCAGCGATGCACATAAAAGTGAATATAGGATAGCAAAAACCGGCGATGGATATGCTGGTGTCGTCTCAATTTTTGATGGGTTTGCAACGGGCAGCGAACATTTGGGCAATAAGGCCTGGCTCCTCCATTGCGCCGGCGCGATGGCGTTTGGGCGTGATGTGCCGCGTGATAGTGCGTCTACTGAATTTTACTTTACGTTGCAACCGCAGCGCTATCTTGATCGCAATTTGACCGTTTTCGGCAGAGTCATTGATGGGATGCAACATCTGCAAGCTTTAAGGCGGCAATTGCCCCCTGAAACCGAAACGGACCCATTAGGTGAGACGATTTTGCGTGCATGGATGGGAGATCAATTGCCTGATGGTGAAGAGGGGACCGCTTGGCAGGTTTTTAGAACCGATACGCAGGTTTTTGCCGATTATGTTGAAGCACGTAGTAATCGCCCGGAAGATTTCTTTTATTATCGTCCGAACTATGTTGATATTTGCCAATTGCAAATTCCGGTGAGGCAAAAGCCAATTAACGAACAATAAGATAAGGCCATAATAAATATAAGAATTTTTCCCCTCCCGCTAAACGTTTTTTAATTGAGATAGATAAAATAGATCTAATTTGTGTAAAGTGATTTTTATCCAATTAGAAATTTTAAGCTTTTGCTTCAGGTGAAGCATATTCACATTTAATAAAGGCGCATACAGATTATTTTTATGGTTGATGATACAGTAAAAAATGGCCCCTGGATGGTTCATACTAAAACCTCGCATTATGAAAACCCATGGATTAGGGTTGAGCATTCAAAGGTGACACACCCTAATGGCGAGCCCGGCATTTATGGGGTGGTACGGTTTAAAAATCGTGCTATCGGGGTGTTGCCAATTGATGAGACGGGGCATGTCTGGCTGGTAGGGCAACATCGCTTTGCTTTTGATGAATATAGCTGGGAATTGCCAGAGGGCGGGGCACCGCTGGATGAAGACCCGCTTGAGGGCGCGAAGCGTGAATTGCACGAGGAAACCGGACTAAGTGCGGACAATTGGGTGGAGTTAAATCGATTTCAAATTTCCAATTCAGTCACTGATGAATGTGCTGTTTGCTATCTTGCTTTTAATCTGACATCGGGCTTTGCAAATCCAGATCCTTCTGAGGAGCTGCATCTCAAACGTGTGCCGTTCAAAACTTTGTTAGAGGAAGTCATGAACGGGGCAATCCGGGATAGCTTGACTATCATCATGGTGTTATGGGTAAGAGAATTGGGCTTGCGCGGCGAACTGCCTGAACCCATATGTGATCTGGTGATGGAAAAATAATGCTTGTGGCTCTTTTGCCGGTGACTTGAATACCGGTTACGTTCGTATGTGAAATGGAGATATTTGATGGCTGATAGCGCACAGAATGAGAATCTTGAAAATTCGAATGTGGTGCCTTTAACAACGGGTCAAACTTGGTCGCGTATGCGCCTAGAGGCGGCAACAGCCGCAGCCCAGGAACCAAGTCTCGCCTCTTATTTGCATGCGACAGTCTTAAACCACAGTAGTTTTCGCCGGGCTCTTTCTTATCGCCTGGCACAAAAACTCTCCGACGCCGAAATGAACCCAATGGTGTGGCGCGAAGTGATCGCTGGCGCATATGATAATGAGCCAGAAATTGTTGATGCGGGCCTTGTCGATTTGCAGTCTTGTTTTGAGCGCGATCCGGCAACTTTTGAGCATGTGCATCCTTTTTTGTATCACAAAGGGTATCAGGGGTTGCAAATGCAGCGGGTTGCAAATTGGTTGTGGCGTAATGACCGGCGATCTCTGGCTTTGTTTTTACAAAGCCGTTTATCCGAACTGTATGGTATTGATATTCATCCCAATGCCAGTTTTGGAAAAGGGGTTTTTATCGATCATGCAACGGGACTGGTTGTTGGAGAGACGAGTGTGGTAGAAGGCGATGTTTCGATTTTACAGTCTGTTACCCTGGGAGGGACAGGGAAAGAGAGTGGGGATCGACATCCAAAAATTCGCAAAGGTGCACTGATTTCTGTTGGTGCTAAGGTGTTGGGTAATATTGAAGTTGGCGCAGGGGCGAAAGTGGCAGCGGGGTCTGTGGTTTTGCAAGATGTTGCGCCGGGCTGCACAGTTGCTGGTGTGCCCGCTAAAATGGTCGGCGAGTGTGCAAAAAGTCCGAGTAAAACAATGGATCAAGGATTAGGCATTTAGGATAGTAACTTGATCTTTAATTGTTCGGGGCCACGAACGGAGAGACCTCGCTTATAACGCGGGGTATCGTCTATAAGGTTAATGTCTTGAGTGTTTTTGAGTAACGTTAGAAAGACGACTTCCATGTCAAGGCGAGAGAGATGATTGCCAAGACATAGGTGTGCACCGCGCCCAAATGCGATGTGCCGATTAGGGGTACGGGTAATATCAAATTGATTGGCGTGGGAAAAATGTGCGGGGTCGCGGTTCGCTGCACCGTATAGCAAACCAAAGGCGGTACCTTTTTTATAATCTTGCCCAAGAATGTTCGTGTCTTGCGTGGTATACCGATGGAAAAATGGTAAGGGAGACTCAAAGCGAAACATTTCCTGCACAGCTTGAGTGATCAATTCTGGATTTCTTCTAAGTTTTAGCATTTGATCGGGGAAGCGTAAAAAAGCGTGCATACCGCTGCCCAACACATCAATGGTTGAGCCATGCCCGGCCATTAAGATCAACATCGCAGTGGAAATTAATTCTGTTTCCGTCATGTTGCCTGCATTGCGCAACGTGATAAGTTTTGAGAGTAAATCTTCTTGTGGGTTTTTTTCTCTGATTTTTATGATGTCTTTCAAGTAAGCGCAAAATTCTGCAGTCGTTTGTTCTGCCAGCTGTTTGTGCTGATTGGTCCGGTTTAGATTATAAAATTGTACAATATCTTCCGACCAGCGCCGCAGTAGCGCGCAATCTTCGTCGGGTATTCCGATAACATTACCGATGATATGGCCTGGTATATGGGCGGCAAAGTCTGCGACAAAATCAATCTCTCTGCATTCCAAAAGCTCTAGAAGGAGATGATCAATATAATGTTGGATCATCATTTTATGGCGGGTAACGCTGCGCATAGTAAATTCTGAAAAAATTAAATTACGTAACCGGCGATGTGTGGGGCCATCCGTATCAAGAAGATTAGTTTGCACATATTTTTGATGATAAGGCATGTCATGCCAATTTGATGCACGCCTGTGTTCAAGAATTTCCTCTGGCGACAGAAATGCCTCTAGAGAGCGCACCATTGTATCGTGAGTTGCGATTAAGGAGATATCATCAAGGCGCGATGCCATCCACATATTCATGTCTTCAAAAAAATAAAGCCCCTCTTGCATACGTAACCAGTCATAAGCGGGGTAGGGGTTTTGGGCAAATGAGTCAGTATAAGGGTTAAAAATATTTGACATAATTTCTCTGCAAGATGCTTCTGAGCTTTTCCGTACGGGGTATCAACAATAAAATTGCTGACTCTATACTTTAAAGCCTCTTGGGTGTGTATCAAATAGAAAACCGATATTTAGATATCGGTTTCATTTTTCGCGATCATTTTTTTCCATTGCCTCAAAATTTAGGACGGCGTAAAGAAAGAGAATTATGACTAAGCATGATCATCTTTTTTGTGTTGCCCCAATGATGGATGGCACCGACAGGCATTGCCGATATTTCCACCGGTTAATGACGAAGCATGCCCGGCTTTATTCGGAAATGATTACCCCGCGGGCAATCATTCATGGCGACAGGGACTACTTACTTGGTTTTGGCCGGAGCGAACATCCTGTTGCATTGCAATTAGGGGGAAGTGTTCCCGATGAACTTACTGCAGCGTCAAAAATCGGCGAAGATTATGGCTATGATGAGATCAATCTTAATGTAGGGTGCCCCTCTGATCGAGTTCAGTCTGGTGCGTTTGGGGCTTGCTTGATGAAATCCCCCGATCTAGTGGCGCGCAGTGTTGCGGCGATGGCTGAAGCGGTTAGCCTACCCGTAACAGTGAAATGCCGTATCGGCGTTGATGCTCAAAACCCGCAAGAGATTTTGCCTCAATTTATCAAAACCGTCGCGGAGGCCGGTTGCAAGACTTTTATTATCCATGCGCGTATGGCCTGGCTTCAAGGTTTGTCGCCAAAAGATAATCGCACCATTCCACCGCTTGATTATGAATTGGTGAAACGCATGAAAGAAGAATTTCCCCAACTCAAAATCATTCTAAATGGTGGGCTCGACAATGTTTTGCAAGCTAAAGAACACCTTGCGCAAGTGGACGGCGTGATGCTGGGGCGTGCCCCTTACGCAAACCCTTGGCTCTTAACTGAAGTGGATCAAGAATTTTATCAGGCAGGTGTTTTTGAGAGCAGACGCGAGGATATTGCGATGCTTATGCATGATTATCTGGAAAAGACATGCACAGATACGCAGACAAAACCTCATGCGATTACGCGTCATATGATTGGCCTGTTTCGTGGGACGAGGGGAGCGAGGTCCTGGCGGCGGGCACTATCGACATTAGGATCTGCTACGCCGGCGGATATTATTCCAAAGGCTCTGGATGAAATGAAATCTTCTCATTATTCTGCGGCTTCATGATTATTGTCCTATTGATAGCAGGGCTTGTTGTCGGCTTTGCCGCAGGTTTGTTTGGAATTGGCGGCGGGATAATTATGGTCCCGGTTTTGTTTTGGCTTTTTGGCATCAATGATGTCAGTGATGAGGTTCGGTTGCCTTTAGCAATTGGCACTTCTTTGGCGGTGATTGTGGTGACCGCAGCAAGATCTTTGCAAGCTCATCAAAAATCAGGATTGGTGGATTGGCAATTGTTGCGATCCTGGTTGCCCTGGATAGGATTAGGGGCGATCGGGTCTGGCTTTGTGGCACAAAGAATACCAACAAAAAGTTTGGCATTGATTTTTGCTGCTGGCGCTCTTTATGTCGGTTTTTCAAGGTTGAGAAAAACGCCAAATACTTCAAGCGAGAAAGATCAGGGGCTTCGTCAGCAAGCCGCTTGGGTTGAACGAGCGGACTGGTTTCTTGGAATCGCAACAGGCTTTATTTCGAGCTTGATGGGGTTGGGGGGAGGCGCTGCGGGGGTGTTGATTATGGGATGGACTGGTAGATCCATGCACAAAGCGGTCGCGACCGCATCGGGGTTTGGGCTTGGGGTGGCAATTCCCGGTGTGTTAGGTTTTATCCTGGCAGGGCAGGGGCAGCCTGCACTTGCATCGCCTGTTTTTGGAGTGTTTTCGGGGGCAGCAGAGAATTTTGGCTTTGTAAATGTTCCCGGATTTTTGGCACTGAGCGTTATGACCATGACAAGCGCGCCTTTGGGCGCTGGCGTTGCGCACAGACTGTCAGGGCCGTTATTATCAAAGTGCTTTGGGGGTTATATCATTGTGATGGCTATATTTATGGTGCGCGAAGCCTTCATGTAGATGCGTTCACATTCTCTGAAATTGGGATCTGATATGTATATGATTTGTATTTAAAGGTCATCATAATGCACCCATACAGGCGAAATGGTTAACGCTAAAATCCCAAAAAACATATATAAATTATGGGGTTGGCGGTTTTTTTTGTTAAAAAACCGCATAGAATGTTTGCCATCAGCCCTAACTTTACGGTATAGTAAACATAAGATTAATTGTTGATGGCGAAGCCCTTATGTTTGGGATGCTTTAACATGAGCAATTTTTGTATGGTTTTGATGCCGCTTTTTTGTTGCGACTGGGGGGCGCAAGTTGCACAGCCTTAAATATGAGCCAAAGATTTTGGACCATAAAAATGGTAGCAACTTTGTTCGTGAAGTTTGATACAGCGATTTAAGTGGTGACAAAATGAGAAGGTTAGTTCGAGAAGGCTATTTGTAGAGAGTTTCACTATTGGCTCTATATGAGTGAAGGGCGTTAACACGTTATCATCTCTTGAAAAAAAATGGAAAAGAGATGCTGCAATTATCGGGGACAGGAGTTTACCCAATGAGAAAGAATATGAAAATTTTATCAGTTTGCACCACAGCATTACTTTGTGGCCTTGCTGGGGGAGCTATTGCTGGTGATAAAAACCGCACTTACGATGTGCCGGTCGCCACATATGGTGCGACTTTGAGCCAAGCCGGCGAGGCTGCGCTAAAAACCAATCGGGCTTATAAAGCGCCTGTTGCGCAAGTGCAAAATTACCAAGTTGCTCCTGCACCTGCTGGCGCTGTATCCGCAAACTCTGGTGCCTTGGTCGTCAGTAGCGCTGCGGTTCATAATGCGTCTCTAGCACAAGACGACGCTGAGCGTTTGCGCCGTCTTCAAGAAGAAAATGCAAAATTGCGCTCACGCAATGAGCAATTGGTTCGTTCTTCAACCGGCGGTTCAAGTGGAAATTATGCCGCTGATCTTCCGCCAAATGCGAAATCAGGTGAATGTTATGCTCGTGTACTTATTCCAGCAAAGTATGAGACTTTGACCGAGCGTGTTTTGGATCGTGAGGCATCTGATCGCGTAGAAATTATTCCTGCTGAGTATACTTGGGATGAGCAAAGCGTTCTGACACGAGAAGCTTCTGAACGTATTGAGGTTATTCCTGCAACATATAAAAATGTCACGGAAACGATAGAAGTCGAGCCAGCACGAACAGAACTCAAAACAGTTCCGGCTCGTTATGAAAATGTTTCTGAGAAAATCCTTGTACGTGAAGCTTATACGACTTGGAAAAAAGGATCAGGACCTATTACCAAGGTTGATGAAGCCACAGGTGAGATTGTTTGTCTCGTAGAGGTGCCCGCTGAATATCGAACTGTAGTTCGTAAAGAGCTTCGTGAGCCTGCGAAAACTCAGGAAGTTTACATCCCGGCAAAAACACGAACCGTTACAAGACGCGTAATTGACCGCCCAGCGACTACCAGAGCGGTACCAATTCCGGCAACCTATGATACGGTTAGGGTTCGTAAGTTGGTTCGTCCGGCCTCCGAGCGTCGTATACCGATTGAAGCCACATACAAAAATGTAACGAAGCAACGCAAAGTTTCCGATGAAAGTCTCGAATGGCGTGAGATATTGTGTGAGACAAACACGACACCAGATGTTATCAGACGTGTTCAGGCGGCTCTCAAACGTGAAGGCTATAACCCTGGCGGTACTGACGGTGTGCTTGGCGGGCAAACTTTGTCAGCCCTTCGTGCGTATCAGGCCGATAATAACTTGCCGAGTGGGCAATTGACGATGGCGACTGTTCGTCGTTTGGGAATTCGCTAGAATCATAGAGAATGATTTTAGCGCGGTTTTCCGCGTATGATTGATAAATCTATTATGCCGCATACTCTTTTTTGGGTGTGCGGCATTTTCTTTTGGCTACGAGAGTGTATTTTTTTGTGATCATGTAGGCCGCTATTTATCAATAGCAGAGAGAAATAACCCCTTTATGTGAGGCAAAGTTGATCTTAAAAAAAAGATATACAGGTGCTTACCTGTGAATAATTGCTTGTCAATAATCACGGTAAGAGACAATAAGATAATTATTGTGCATTATGCGCACTATTTTCTGGCATATCATTCTGGTTGATAGTAATGTTCTTACAGGCTGGCATGTTAAACCTTTCATTTGGGGAAGTTTGATGTGATGGGGGCCTTTTGGGATATTTGTCCACGTGAATTGCGCTAACGGTTGAGTAAGGGATGAGAGTGTCCTTTTCGAAAACGCACGGTTAGTGAATTAGGATAAATCAAGGTGATTGGGATAATGGTGGGTGTTATGGAAAGTAATGGTCAAAGAAATATAACAAGTTGGTCGGGGAAAGTTTCGGTATTTCGCGTTGTTGCGATGTTCCTTGCCGGAATTATTTTAATTAATGTTGCGATTGGCTCGAGAGCAAATGCTGCCGAGGTCTATTTAAGCGGCATGATTACCGAAGGTTCCTTCTTCTTTCCAGCTCAAGTCACAAACCCCGATGGTTCAACTTCAATCCAAAATATTGATCAATTGGGCCAAACGGGGGCCCCGTTGAGTCTTTTGATTGAGTTTGATCACGCCATATTGGCCTCACCTCTAGAGGATGGGAAATCCTTTTTGAAGGTCAGCAATCGAGGTTATACAGAAACCAGCGCTGTCACTGTTTCAGGTACTTTTGGCGATCTCGCATTCGATGGGTTTAGCTTTGAGACCCAACTGCGTCGTACGGGCGATGTTGCAACATTTATGGACCGGATACTGACATTAGAACTAGCGCTGATTGGCGATAATGGGGCCGGGCCAGGGACTTTTTTAGGGGCATCTCAGCCCTTTGGTGAGTTTCGATTAATGTCACCACCTGTTCCGGAAGCTGTGGAAACAGTTGGGCAATTGGTTGATTTTTTGAACATGACATCACTCATAAGCACAGGAACAATACCTGTTGAGTTTTTCCTTTCTACGCCGATAGGGACTACCAATCTGGTGAGTGCTGATTTGCCGTTTGAATTGCGCCCACACGGTGGTGAAATCGTCGTGGCTGAAGTTCCTTTACCAGCTGCGGGGATCTTATTTGTTTTTGGTGTCCTGGGCGGTGCGGCTGGAATGAGGCGACGTAAAAACAATTGCAATCAATAAAAATGAGAGTGTACGTTCCAAAATTTTGATCAGTCTTGGGGCCGAATTTGCGAGTATCACTCACTTAGATTGAGTTTTTGCGATTATACATTTTGACTGAGATTTTCTAGGGCACCTCTACTTCGAATTGAATCGCCGAGGTGCTTTTAAGCCTTTCTTTTTTTCACGTTTATTATAATTCAACTGGTTCCCACTGACACGCAAAATGCTTTAACAGGCTGCTCGAAAAAGCCTGCAAATTGACGGCAAATCATGGACCACTGATTTTGATCAGGAGGATTGATTTATGCGCGGTTAAGACGGTGAGAATACGCCGCTTTTCAGTTATGTTTCGATTGAGGATCGCATTCATCCAAAACATCCCTTGCGATTGATCCGGGCTCTTTTGTTGCAGGCGCTCTATTCGATCCGGTCTGAACGACAGCTGATGGAACAGATGGCGTTCAACACGCTCTATAAATGGTTTGTACGCCTGAACTCGGATGATCGGGTCTGTGCTGATGGAGAACCGCAACGGGTTGGTGGTGCAAGCTGAGTTGATCCGGGCCAGTGGAACAGCCGAATGCGAGGCAGCCATGACGATGATTGAGCAGCAACGGCCCTTTGATCCGTGCAAGGCTAATCAGCGCATCACCCTGGCGGGCGAAAAACTCTATGACGCCTAAAATTTCGTCATGGGGCTGAAAGATAAAATATCACACCACACATCGCCGTATAGGGCGACATAAGCAAAACCGGCAAGCCGAGCAAGACAGCGGTTGACGGGCGCACCACACGCCATCCCGGTTATGGTATCAGTCAGATCGTCAGAAAGCGCGTCGAGGAAGTCTTCGGTTGGGTCAAATATGGCGCTGGCAAGAGACAAGCCAAGTTCAGGGGTCTTAACCGGGTCCGCGCCGACTTCACCCTGACCGCCATTGCCTATAACCTGATCAGACTACCGAAACTGCTGGCAAACTGAGCATCTAATGAAAAACAAACTTAAAAAATACGATTTTCAGCGTATCAAACAGCGTATCAAACAGCGTATTAGACAGCAGCAACACCAAACCGCAAAGCGCAGGAACACATCATCAAAACTGCATAAATAACGGTTTTTCAATAGCCTGCTAACACACAAATGTGTTCAACAGCACCTTCTCGATTCCATTTATACGGATGGGCTTTAGCGCAATCAGAAACGTCTGGGTGAGGCCTCTTTGATCAAGAGGGTTCTTCGCTTACTCTTTTGTTCGGGAAATTTCGATTCCAGCGGCTTCTGCCTTGTCCATTGCATCAGGTTTATCAATTCTCACTAAAATCCCATTGACCATGGGGTGTTCTAATGCCATCTGACAAATTCTTTCTGCTAGCGTTTCGATAAGGTTGATATGACCTTTGGCAACTAAATCGATAATACTTTGCGAGAAACGATTATAGCAAACGACATCCTCTATAGAATCTGAAATGGGGTTTGCAGGTTCCACAACATTCATTTCAAAACTAATGATGAGGGGTTGAGTTTGCCCATGCTCATGTGCGTATACACCAATTTCAGCATCGATCCTCAAACCACGCACAAAAACTTTACGATAAGGCTGTGTCTTCATGATGGTTATCTCTCTGCTTATGGATATTTATTGGGTGAAGGCTGGCTTAATGCAGATGCTAAATTTATTCATTAATCATGGCATCGGGGGTTTGCCAAGCTAAATGCTGCCCCCCATCGACAGCAATCATCTGACCTGTAACAGATTTTGCATTGATAAAATAATGCATCGCATCGGTGATTTCATGCGGTGTCGCGCCGACCCCCAAAATTGTTGAGGTATTTTGTTTCTGCCAATCTTCTTGAGATTGGCGCTTATTACGCAATGTGGGACCGGGGCCAATTGCATTTACGCGAATTTTTTTAGGCCCCAAAGCCTGGGCCATAGTGATGGTCATGGTCATTAAAGCCGCTTTTGATGCAGTATAAGACATAAATTGCGGGGTTAACTTCTTAACGCGCTGGTCAATAATGTTAAGTACGAGATTATTCTCATTGGCTATGGCCTGCGATGCGAAATCTTGGGTTAATTTAACGGGTGCGCGCAAATTTGCATTCATATGCATATCCCAGCTCGCACGCGTCATGGAGGCAATCTCATCATTTTCAAAAATAGAGGCTGAATTAATCAGTAACGTTAGGGGCGCACGAAGAGCCGTAGCCGTTGCCTCAATAAGCTGTGCGGTATCATCTTCGCGGGTTAAATCTGCATGTACAGCAATAGCATTGCCACCCAGCTGGTTGATGTCATCACAGAGTTTGTTCGCGTCGCAAGCGGAAGAGTGGTAGTGTACACCAATGCGATATCCAGCCTTCGCTGCTGATAGGGCCATAGCCTTCCCGATACGTTTACTGGCGCCAGTAATAAGGGCTGTTTTTAGTGATTGATTTTTATCGGGCTTGCTTACTGACAAAACATACCTCGTTGAACGGTTAGAAAATTTCGTATTGTGAAACGGCCACAATGTTGATTTCAAGGGCTCGGCAATTTATGAGCGCGGGGTTTTACGTCAGTGTTTGTGAACCAATATAAAGAATAAAACTAATATATCCTATAGACATCACTAAACCAGCGCCGCGCCCAATATCGCGTTTGCTCAGGACAAACCCTATCAATGCGAGCGATGCAATCATCATCACGGGAAGGTCAAAACGCAAAGATGCTTGATCAAAAGCCGCGCCTCCTGCCAAGCCCGTTACTCCGCCAACGGCTAAGAGATTAAAAATGTTAGAGCCAACGATAGAGCCTATGGCAACGTCCGATTTTTTCTTTAATGCAGCCGAAATTACGGTTGCGAGTTCTGGTAGGGAGGTACCAAAAGCGATAACCGTAAGGCCAATCACCGCATCGCGTACACCGATAGCGCTTGCGAGCGAAGATCCGTTTGTTACGAGAAGGTGTGCGCCAAGTGGTAAGCCGATGAGTCCGGCTATGATAAAAAGGACTGTACTAAGACGTAATCCATTACCGTCGCTGAATTCTTCGACTTCATCAAGAATTGGATTTTCCCCGCTACCATTTATTGCATCTAATAACATATATACGAGATAGGCTACCAAAGAGGCAAAAAGCGCAAAACCAATGGCAAAGTTGATCTGAGCAAAAAAATAGGCAGCCATTGCAAAAGCTAATGTTGCAGCTCCCATCACTAAAACATGGCGACTGATACCTTCAATGTTTGAGGCAATAGGGTAAATTATGGCGGGCATTCCCAAAACCATGAGGATATTTGTAATGTTGGAGCCGACGATATTGCCAAGAGCAATTCCGGAACTTCCATTTAACACGGCTTGTATCGAGACCACAATTTCAGGAGCGGATGTGCCAAATGCAACAATTGTCAAAGATACAATCAAAGCGGGCACATTGAGTGCACGGGCGAGATCAACAGCACCGCGGACCAATAATTCACCCGAGGTCAACAGAACTAATAGCCCAAAGAATACAAATAGAAGCTCATTTAGCATGCAAAGTTCTAAGCCCTTATAGTCATGAAAATCGCGTCAAGCTCTGCGTTAAGTACAACATTGATCGGTTGCGACTTCCTTTATGGGCCATTCCCAATTCATGTACCTAATGTACATTATATTATTGTTCACTAAAAACAGATTTTTCAGTGCCTAAGCGATTTTCGCTTAAGATATTAATCTATGCGGCCTTTTTCAATGAGATTGAGAACGCATAAAATCCCAATAAATCCGAGGATAATGTAGAGTGCTGTCATAATCGGTACTCCTGAAAATTGCACAATATCTAATTTTGCGTACTCTATATCGTTCCTAAAAGATAGAGAAAAGCCCTAAAACCAGCTCAGGGTAATTTCGCGATGTTGTTTTTGAAGGGGGTGGGGGCTTTTGTAATGAATCCACTTCTTCGACTGGTAGGGTCACTTATTTTGACTTGAAATATTCTACCTTATTGCATGAATGGCCTGAATCTTGCCACTAAGTATGTTTATTCATTAATGACTTGAGGAGATAGTTTTGTCGGATGAGGAACATAATCCTGCTGTGAATGATGATTCTTTTGTTGCTGGATCCAGCAATGCAGAGAATGTCAGCCATGATACGGCGTCGGTTAAACCTGCTGATGAACCCCAAAAGCGAAAAATTCGAAGTTGCTGGGTAATCTCGAATGGTCGCCAAGGGACACAAAATCAAGCTTTAGGTTTAGCTGAGGCGCTGGCGGAACTCACACCTCTTGAAATTTTGGTCAAGCGCATAGCCATTAAATCTCCCTGGACCTATTTACCCGGAGCGCTATGGCGCAATCCCTTGAGTTTGTTATCCCCCAAAGGGCATCTTTTACGAGCGCCGTTTCCCGATATTTGTATTGCTGCTGGTAGAGAAACTGTCCCCTTGTCGGTTGCGATCAAAAAGAAATCTGAACAAACCTTTGTTGTACAAACGCAAGACCCCAAGGCGCCGGCGAATCTTTTTGATTTGGTGATACCCCCTGAACATGATCATCTTTCAGGTGAGAATGTGTTCCCCATTCTAGGTGCGCCGACGCGAGTGAATGCAAAGCGTATCGAGCGATTGGCCAACGAAGTTACCCAGCGTTTCGATGGATTGCGTGAACCGAGAATCGTCGTTTTGATTGGCGGCTCAAACCGTAAAATGAAAATGACTGATGCCGTTTGTGACCATATTGGTCAGATTTTAAATTGCCTTAAAGAGCAAGGGTATGGATTAATTGTTACAAATTCGAGGCGTACGGAAGAGGCCCATTGGGATCGAATAAGAAATCAATTGGGTACAGATTATGTTCGCTATATTGATGCGAGTGAAACGGCTATGCAAAAAGGGGCTTATCCCGGTGTGTTGGGTCTAGCAGATTTTATCGTAGTCACTGAAGATAGCGTTAATATGATCGCTGAAGCGTGTGCGGTTGGTAAGCCCGTGTATACGCTACCACTCTCTGGCGAGTTGGGTAAGTTTTCGCACTTTATGAGCCGTCTTAAATCAGCAGGAATGATTAAACCATTATCGCTCAATCAGGCAAAAAATCCCCTCGAAACTTGGAGTTATGAACCCCTTGAGGAGACTCGTAGAGCTGCGGAAGAAATAGTGCGGCTATGGCAATAAAGCGGTTTTTTTTACACTTATCAGCCTTTTTCAATTTTGTAATGATGATTTTAGGTGGGTTTTCGATAAACCGATAGCGAGCTTCGATAAGCCGTTTAGGTTTGCGATGAGCTGTGTTGAAACAATCTTCCGTTTGTATCATATATAGGGATGTCGACACCCTAATAAATCAGTATTCCGATGGGTTTACAGAAAGTTTAGGGTGCTTGAGCGAGCAATTTTTGAGCCCTCAATTCTGCTCGATACTATGCCGGGCCCTGATTGGGCCCGGCTTTTTTGAAATTTGCCCATTTATAGGATTTTGCGTGTCTGTGGGAACTGGTTGAACTGCAATAAATGCAAAAAAACAAATGCTTTAGCAGGCTGCTGAAAAAGTCTCCAGATTTAGGGCAAATCGTGATTCACTGA
>CAYZLR010000078.1:0-16017 GCA_964479275.1 uncultured Caulobacterales bacterium | reverse complement strand
CGTCCTATATTTCGTCCCAAATAAGACACTGAGCTTAGGTCCGCTATGGGGATCTTGCGCCCTTTTACCAGAGTCTTGAAACGCTCAAAGAAGGACATTAAGAACGAGGCCTAGGGTTCTCCGCGCGTTCCCTGATTGTGATTGTCAATTTCAGTTTGTGTTTCTGATTGACGTAGTGAGAGTGTGTTATTCCTGAAAGCCAAAACATCAACGGTCGAAGAACGGTCTTCTTGGAACGATATCGATACCTCGTCTCCAACATCAGTCATTCTGACCATATCGGCGATATCACTGGGCACAGCAAATAGA
Organism: uncultured Caulobacterales bacterium; assembly: GCA_964479275.1. Taxonomy (GTDB): domain Bacteria; phylum Pseudomonadota; class Alphaproteobacteria; order Caulobacterales; family Parvularculaceae; genus CALLPQ01. The sequence goes on along the minus strand of CAYZLR010000078.1, from coordinate 15,708 downwards.
CGATCTGGAGCAGCGTCAATTAGGAAATAATAGGTCACAGTCTGGCCTAAGGTTTCTTGGCGTACTCTCATCACTTCCCCCGCAATACTTTGGTAATCTTCGATATCACCTATCGCAATTGTATTGCCCCGTCCTCTTAGCGCTTGGTTATAGTTACGGAGCGCGGCTTCTGTAGTTTTACCAGAGCCTACAAGACTATAATCTTCAACAGATACAAAGGCAGCGGCTTTAACCAGGCCTGAGCTTGCTTTTAACGTCATAAAGTAAGTCGGAATCCCGCCAATATTGTAAAGAATAGGATTAGTCGCGCGATATCCAAAATCTTGAAATTCGTCCTCAGCAGAATTTCGAGCTGCAACTTCTGTCGCGCCCGCTTGTTCATAAAGGCGCATTTCTTTTGTGCGGGTATTGATTAATACAAAGCCTACAGTCCCTTCGTCAGAGCCAACCGATTGCATGCCTGTATAAAAATATGAATTCCCATCATTGCCATAAACAAGGGATATACCTTCAGTAGTTTTTAAAACTCCGTTTGCGCCTAACCATGAATTGATCCATCCATCTTTATATTTCCCCCAGTCATTTAATTGTCGGCGCATGAAGTTGGCAGGCTGAATGCGATCGATCCAGTCGGGTGCCTCGTCGATGGAATAAGACTTTAGGGCACCACTTTGGACATCTAGAACAATTACACCCAAGGCATCAGATCCCTTGAACCCAACACGTTTTCTATAATCTGTAATAACATAAAAAGGCTGACCTTGATCATCAATTTCGAATGTCCAGTCCGTCCGTCCGTGTGTTGCATACCCATTATCATAGACATGACGCTCGGGCTTATCCCAAAAATATGCCCCTTTATTATAGCGAAGATTTAAAGGCTTCTCATTTACCTCCATCACTAGTTTCACATCATTTTCATTACTCGCGGAAACCATAACATAGCCGGGGGTGCCAGAACGATTATCAAACCAACGACGAAATTTTGAATGGTTCAACGGGCCTACCCAAAAAAGTTTACCGTTCACCGTCTGAATTGACATTCGACCAACTTCAACTCGGCTACCAAGACCTCTATCTTCGCCAAGGCGTTTATCCGCAACATTTCGAGCCAGTCTACCATCCACACGGCGAACCTGAGTCATATCTATTGCAGCTACATCATCTGAAAATTTACCTGTTATAACCTCGCCCGGTAGATCATAATATTTTCCAGCATGAAACCCAGCGAAGGAGGTGAAGAACGGAATTATCAGAAGCCCAATAAGGCTCAACTCTACCATCGTAAGAGCAACCTTGTTTGAAGGAATTTTGGTTTTAGTAAAACTCGGTTTTACTTTAAACCGTAATAGGGATTTTCCTGCTGCAAGCGCAAGAAGTGCCAAAGAATTGAAAAGAAAAATGAGTGGAATATCCGTAAACCCATATTGCAAAGTCGGTAGGCTTAACCACGTGTAAAAAGCGTTGATAATTACGAAAAGCGCTAGATACCGCCACTTACCCGTGACGACCTTTGACAGTAATCCAAACAAAAACCCCAGCAGAAGTCCTGAAATTACGCTCATCACCATCTCCCCAAATACATCTTATAATAAAGATGTAGGTAGAAGTTATTCATTCGGCAAGTGATGAGACCTTAATAGGAAATATAATCAGTTCCTGCTTCATCAATTTTATGTCTTTTTCACTGGTATCGTTGACGCCTCCTGAGCGTCCTAAATTCGCCTCATCATTGCCGCTCGCGTGGGGCGGGATACGCCCAAGCCGCTGGCTAACGTCCGATTTTGAGATAATACAACATTAGGTCTCTCAAAGTTTCAATGACAGGTGCGACAGAGTTTTAGAGAACGAGTGACACACTAAATTGTATTTACGTGTGACGCTAAACAAATAATTTGTGTCGGAATTAGACCAGAATAATCTCAACTTTCTACTAATGGTGACCTGGATACGCAGAGTAAATTGAGAATATTACGATCGAGCTGCTAGCGTAAATCAAACAGGTTTGGATGCTGGAAGATAGAGATTAAGATGCAAAGCTATTTAGAGTTTGGTGCCGGGTTAAGTGAGAGCGCGACGGGTTACGGTTTATCTGGTGAGTATTATCATTCTCAAAAGGCCTTTGATTTTGATATGGAGCATATCTTTTTTAAATCATGGATTTTTGCGATTCCCGCCTGTGAAATTCCTGATACCGGAAATTTCGTAACACTTAAAATCGGAAATTTTGATATCGTCATTATCAGAGGAGAGGACCAAGGTGTAAGGGCTTTCCATAATAGTTGTCGACATCGCGGTTCGCGGCTCTGCTCTGTGAGTAAAGGATCTAACCCAAAACTTGTCTGCCCCTACCATCAATGGACGTATGAACTTGATGGATCTTTAATTTATGCTCGCGATATGGGTGAAAATTTTGACCCAAACCAACACGGGTTACTACCCGTAAGTTGTCAAAATCTTGCTGGACTCATTTATATATCACTGGCTGAACATCCCAATTCTCTTGACGAGTTGGAGACTTATGCGGAAAAATACCTAGCGCCCCACCGACTAAACGAAAGCAAAGTTGCCTTTGAAAGCACTATTATTGAAAATGCAAACTGGAAGCTCGTAATTGAAAATAACCGGGAATGTTATCATTGTTCTGGCTCACATCCCGACTTGTGCCGGACCTATTCAGATGATCCTGCAATTACCGGTGTTTCTGCTATTGATGACGGCTCTATATTGGCTGATCACTGGAATAAATGTGAGGCAATCGGTCTTCCCTCGAAATATTTTATGGCAGCTGATGGTGAATGGAGATTTGCCCGCATGCCCTTAATTGGGGGCTCGAAGAGCATGACATTATCCGGAGAACCAGCTGTCAAAAAACCGATGATAGATTCACAGATGCAGCAAGCCGGCACTTTATTGTATTTTAATTACCCCAATAGCTGGAACCATTTTCTTGCCGATCATGCTATTGTTTTTCGTATTACGCCCCTTTCGCCAACTCAGACAGAGGTCGTCACAAAATGGTTGGTACATCAAGATGCAATGGAAGGTGTCGACTATGATTTAGACACCTTAAGCCACATATGGCTTCATACGAATGATGAAGACCGTCTCATTGTCGAAGAAAATCAAACCGGAATAAATTCGCCGGCATATATTCCCGGGCCGTATTCGGAATTACATGAGGGCGGCGTTATTCAGTTCTTAGACTGGTATAAAAAGGCTCATGGCTTTGTGCGTATTAGCGAAAAGCCAATGAGACTTTAGATTATGTATGAAAAAAATGCATATCAAGATATCGACGCATCATTGGCTTGGGACGATAGCGAGGAAATACAATGTGTAGGTATGATCCCGGAAGGTCCCAATGTTGTTACATTCTCCTTCAGATCTGTATCCGGGAAATGGTTCAAGTTTAAACCCGGACAGTTTATCACTTTCGAGCTTCCCTTGAGTGATGGCCCCGTTTTCAGGACTTATACAATTTCGTCTAGTCCCTCTCGCCCTCTATCAGTCTCGGTCACTGTAAAGGCTCAAGGCGATAGCATTGGGTCTAGCTGGATGCTTAAAAATTTAAAGCCCGGGGATAGACTTAAAGTTACAGGACCACTGGGTATATTTTCAATTCATGAATATCCTTCAGATAAATATCTGTTTCTCTCGGCAGGTTCCGGGGTGACACCCATGATGTCTATGACGTCCTATCTCTATGATCGCGGAGAAGAACCCGATATAACTTTCATCCAATGTGCCAATCGGCCCTCCGAGTTAATTTTTAGAGAAGCCTTGCAGCATATGGCAAGCCGTGTTCCGAGTATAAAATTGCATTTTGTCGTTAGTGCTGATGACCCATTTGATGTTTGGTCCGGATATCGCGGAACGTTTAACAGCATCATGCTAAGCCTCATGGCGCAGGACTATTTGGAACGAGAAGTGTTCTGTTGTGGACCAGAGGGTTTCATGGACGCAGTTCGTGAAATATTGATTGCTTTAGGCTATGATATGTCACGGTACCATCAAGAAAGTTTTGAAGCGCCTCGTGAAAACGAAATCGAATTTGAAAATGATATTGTCCTGAATAATGAACGTCTATCCGAGCTATATTTTAAAAAATCAGGTAAAGCTGCTAACTGCTCCGAAACGGATACAATATTAAATGCCGCTAAATCTGCGGGGTTGAATATCCCGTCTGGATGTACATTTGGAGTTTGTGGGACTTGCAAAATTAAGAAGTTATCTGGTGATGTTCACATGGTTCACAATGGTGGAATTTCAGAGCAAGACATAGCTTCTGGGTTTATTTTGGCGTGTTGCTCAAAACCTCTTGGGCGTGTCGAAGTGGATTTGTAAAGCTTGTTATTTCAGAAGATTAGAGGCTTACTTTTGCAAATTCGCAAGACGACCAAATATAATAGTGGCTCATTATACCCAATTATCAGTATTTTCATAATCTGATTTGCTAGGTTCAATCCAGTTTTTAACGGAGCCGCCATCATTATTTTTCCAAAAAGAAGAGTCAATTTTCAGATTTTTATTGAAAAATTTGAAAGCCTGCAAAGCCTCTGATTTACTATGGCTTGCTAAAGCTACAAAGAGTATGGTTTCAGCAGGTTTGAAGTTTCCATATCGAGATATAATAAGAGTCCTTAACCTGGACCACTTTTGGTTGGCGTTCTTTTCTATTTGAATAAGATCGCTTTTTGCAAAGAGGCGTAGGTTCTTCAATTTACTTGTACTTAGAGTCCATGGCGCTTGACTTGTGAAAGATAAAATCGTTTCGAGATCTTTATTAACGCTGTGAAACCGGGAGTAGATATGACCGGTGTTGATAGGTTTGTCTTGAACGATGATCATCTACGCACCTATCATCGACGGGTCAAAAGTTATGGTTTGTACCGGTCGAGTTATGTCATCTTCAGCTGTCAGTTCGTTATCAATAATGAGATTGACAGTTGGAGCTGAGAGAGCTTCCGTTTTTATTGGATCCGTACCTGCGAGGAAAGCAATAAGAGCCCGCTTTGTTTTTAAACTACTATGTAAGGGGAAGTGCACACGTCGTTCACCCATGACTTTTTCAAGTCCTCCGCGATAAATAATTTCTACCATTTTTATATCCCCTCATTAAATTTTGCCTGAGTTTGTATAATTGACTCTATTTGAGATTATCTGAGAGTCTTTTGCTGTTCTGAATTCGACAGTAAATGTCGTTTATACTCAATGGCTTAGGGGGTAACTTTTTCTAACTTTTTTGAATTTGTCTGATTGACAGGTCAATTGACTTGCCATACAAAGCTAACTAACTAATCAGTAAGTTTACAATATCTCTTAAGACGAAGAGGCAATTCATGAAGAATACTGCTAAGCGCGAAGTGGCTAATGATACATCCCAAACTATTATTGATGGCGCCTTATCAGTTATGGTTGAGCAGGGGATAGCTAGCCTTACAACCAAGTCAGTTAGTAAAAAAGCTGATGTATCTACCGCGGCCATTCATTACTTTTTTGATACTAAGGATAATCTGATTTATTCAGCTTTTGTCTTCGTTATCAAAACCACCCGTAGAGATTTACTGGAAGCTCGGAAATCGGAAGACGATCCTATCAAGCGCTTAAGACGATCCATTGATGTTTTTTTTGGATCAGGACAGGTTTCAGAAGATGCTGCAAAAATTTGGCCTCAATTATGGGTCTATGCCGGCAGTGATCAAAAGGCACGGCGTTTGTTTAATATTTATAATTCAAGGCTGATTTCAAATTTTACCTACGATATTTGTGCACTAGGTGTAGCTCGGCCTCGCGCGAGGCTTCTAGCCTTCAAACTGAACGCGTTACATCGTGGACTGTGGATAGAGCAGCAAGTTGGAGCGCCGATATCCCATGCAGATTGCTCTGCAATTTTGGATATGGCTATGGCTGAGGTCGTGGCTGAACTTTGAGTTCCGGCAACAAAATTTCATTTTAAAATTTAGGAATTATCGATGAGCAATTCTGGTTCAAAACAAAGTATTGCCTCGACCGCTAAAGTCGTGGTTGTTGGCGGCGGTGTGGTTGGTGTGTCAACACTCTATCATCTCGTTAAAAAGGGGTGGTCTGACTGTATGCTCTTTGAACGCAAAGAGTTGACATCAGGTTCAACCTGGCACGCAGCAGGGCTTTTACCGCTTTTCAACATGTCATATTCTGTTGGTCAGCTTCACAAATATTCTGTGGACCTTTATAAACGCCTGCAGGAGGAGACGGGGCAGGATGTGGGCTTAAGGTCCGTCTCCAATATACGTCTTGCGACAAATCAGGATAGAATGGATGAGTATTACCAATATGCTGGTGTCGCTCAAACCATTGGTGTCAATGTTGAGTTCCTCACACCTGAAGAGGTTATTGAGTTATGGCCGTTTGCTAAGAAGGAGGGCCTTATTGGCGCGATGCGACATCCGGATGATGGATATGTTCAACCCGCCGACTTAACGCAAGCATTTGCCATAGGCGCTCGGGACGGGGGGGGTAAAATTCACCGAAATACGACAGTTCTGGCTATTGAACAATTAGCGGATGAACGCTGGAAGGTCACAACAGATAAGGGTGAGGTCATTGCCGAGCATGTAGTATCATGTACGGGTAACTTTGCCCGTAAAACAGGTGAAATGATTGGCCTGGATATTCCTGTCATCCCGGTTGAGCACCAATATATTGTTACAGAGGCGCATCCGGAAATCATGAAGCGTCGTGAGGAGGGGTTGCCTGAGCTTGGCGTGCTGCGGGAGTCAGATGGTTCGTGGTATATGCGAGAGGAAGGGGGCGGATTAATTCTTGGCCCATATGAGCATGGCGCACCAGCCTGTTACCTTGATGGGCCTGATGAACAATCAGAATATGAACTGTTCCAGGGAGATTTAGATCGTCTTATGCCGCATATCGAAAGTGCCATTAAGCGTGTTCCAATTTTTGAAGAACTCGGGGTTAAAGAAGTTTATAACGGCGCTATAGCCTATACGCCTGACGGGAATCCGATTGTAGGCCCGGCGTGGGATAAGAAAAATTTCTGGCTTAACGAGGGGCACAGCTTTGGGATAACTGCGGCAGGAGGAGCCGGCTGGCAACTTGCTGAATGGATTATTGAGGGCGAACCAACTGTTGATATGTTGGGGGTCGACCCTCGCCGTTTCGGACCTTATGCCACTAAATCTTACCTGGTTGAGAAGAATGAAGAGGCCTATGCGGAAGTATTCAGTATCCATTATCCTGATGAGGAGCGTCCAGCAGCTCGTCCATTAAGAACATCTCCTTGTTATGACCGGATGAAGGAAAAAGGCGCAGTTTTTGGAAATCTCTTTGGGTGGGAACGTCCCAACTGGTTTGCCCCTGATGGGGTTGAACAAAAAGATGATTGGTCTTTCCGACGGTCTTCTTATTTTGAACATGTTGGTGATGAATGTAAGAATGTCGCCGAAAATGTTGGCGTGCTTGATATGTCAGCATTTGCGAAATGCCGTGTGCAGGGGCCAGGAGCCGCAAAATTTCTGAACGGCATGTTTGCTCAGAGAATGCCTGTTAAGCCTGGAAAGTTGGCATTGTCACATGGTTTGACGCCCAAAGGCGGTGTTCAATCAGAATATACCATTCAAAGGGAGTCAAAAAACAGTTTCTATATGGTCTCTGCCGGGGGCTTCCAGCGCCTAGAGCATGATTGGCTTAAAAAGCATATGCCTACAGATGGTTCGGTTCAGTTTACAGATTTAACGAACTCGATGGGCGTATTTGTGATTGCCGGACCTAAGTCCCGTGACTTACTCCAGCCTATCTGTGGAGCAGATCTTTCAAACGAAGCTTTCCCTTGGCTAACAGGGCAGGAAACGTCTATCGGGCATGCACCGGTAAAGCTTGTGCGGGTTAATTTTGTTGGAGAATTGGGCTGGGAAATTCATCATCCTATTGAATATCAAAATCATATTTTTGATGTTTTATTCAAGCATGGTGATGCCCACGGTCTGAAGCCTTTTGGCATTCGTGCCATGAGTTCAATGAGCGTCGAAAAATCTTATCGGTTGCTGGGTACAGAAATGTCCATCGAATACTCAGCTTATGAATCTGGTCTTGGGCGGTTTGTGAACCTTAAGAAAAAAGACAATTTCATAGGCCGTGAAGCTTTATTAGCGTGGGAAAAACGAGGGTTTGAAAACGCTTTTGTTACCCTTGAGGTTATGAATGTAAATGACGCTGATGTTATTGGAAACAACCCTATTTATCATGAGGGTGTTGTTGTTGGGCGGGCCACGCGCGGAGAATATGGGTGGCGGATGGGTAAATCTCTTGCTCTTGCCATGGTTAAACCGACACTTTCCGATATTGGCACACGGCTCGAAATAGATATTCTTGGTAAAAGATATCCGTGTAAGGTGCTCGAAGATAGTCCGCATGATCCAATGAATATTAAGTTGAGATCATGAAATGAAATATTCCGCCGCTTCACTATTTGCGAACGCATTATCAGGGCATAAAAACTGGCCCGAACAGTTCCCAAATAAGGAGCCGAAGAAAAACTATGATGTAATCATTGTTGGCGCCGGGGCTCATGGATTGGGCGCGGCTTATTATCTGGCCAAGAGATACGGGATTACTAATGTTGCTGTTATCGAAAAAGGATGGTTGGGCGGAGGCAATACGGGCCGCAATACCACAATTATTCGCTCGAACTATCTCTTTGACGAGAGCGCGGCCATGTATGATCATGCCGTTGATTTGTGGGATGGTCTCTCACAGGAACTAAATTACAACGTGATGTTTTCAAAACGTGGTGTCTTAATGTTGGCCCATAACGTACACGATATTCAGAGTTTTAAACGCCATGTGCATTCTAACCGATTAAATGGTGTCGACAATAAATGGTTAAGCCCTGAGCAGTGTAAGCAATTTCTACCCATTCTCGATATTTCTCAGAACCGGAGATATCCGGTTATGGGCGGCGCTCTGCAGATGCGCGCTGGAACCGCTCGTCATGATAGTGTGGCCTGGGGCTACGCTCGCGCGGCATCCAAACTAGGTGTCGATATTATCCAGCAATGCATGGTGACCGGCATAAAACGAGGACCAGACGGCTCAGTAGAGGGCGTTGAAACACAAAAGGGGTATATCGGGGCCAATAAGATAGGAGTCTCAGCAGCTGGAAACACGTCCGTTGTTATGGATATGGCAGGACTGCGTTTCCCTTTGGAAAGTTACCCCTTACAAGCCCTCGTCTCAGAGCCGGTCAAGCCCGTCTTTCCATGTGTCGTCATGTCGAATGCCGTGCATGCCTATATTAGCCAATCTGACAAAGGAGAACTGGTTATTGGGGCTGGAACCGATCAATATACAAGCTACTCGCAACGCGGCGCTATGCATATCCTCGAGCACACACTGATGTCGATTTGTGAGATATTTCCAATTTTTAAAAGAATGAGAATGCTTAGGAGCTGGGGCGGTGTTGTCGATGTAACACCGGACCGTTCACCCATAGTCGGGAAAACGCCAATAAAGGGATTATACGTTAATTGCGGCTGGGGCACTGGCGGTTTTAAAGCAACGCCAGGCGCCGCCAATATGCTGGCATACACAATAGCCCACGACGCACCTCACAAAATCAATGCGCCGTTCAATCTCGCCCGCTTTAGCGGAGGACGCCTTATTGATGAAGCCGCCGCCGCCGCCGTGGCACATTAAGGAAATTGAAGATGTTTTTAATCCACTGTCCCTACTGTGATGAAAAACGCCCCGAGATAGAATTTTCTTATGCTGGCGAAGCTCATATTGTTCGCCCCTCCAGTATAGAGCAAGACAAAATGAGCGATCAAGCATGGGCGGAGTATATGTTCATGCGCGATAATGCGAGAGGCGAACATTGTGAACGCTGGTGGCACAATAACGGGTGCAACCGCTTTTTCAACGCCGTACGAAATACGGTAACTGATAAATTTGTCATGACCTATGAAATGGGAGTTTCAAGACCAACACACGGCCAGATCAAGGCTGCCCGAGATGACTGATTACCGGATTGAAAATCTAGGCCGCGTGGATCGGACAAAGCCACTATCCTTTTCTTTTGATGGCGTCACCTATTCAGCATTTGAAGGGGATACCCTAGCCAGCGGTCTTTTAGCTAACGGCGTTCATCTAATGGGGCGATCATTCAAATATCACCGACCACGTGGGGTTGTAGGTGCAGGGAATGAAGAGCCTAATGCACTTGTAACATTTGACCGAGGGAAAGGGAGAGTTACGCCTAATGTGAGGGCCACAACATTAGAGTTATTTGATGGCTTGGCTGCTCATAGCCAGAATAAATGGCCGAGTTTAAAAACTGATATTGGGGCTTTCAACAACCTTTTTTCACCGTTTTTTCCGGCTGGCTTTTACAATAAAACCTTTATGTGGCCCAAATCTTTTTGGGATAAAGTCTATGAGCCTTTCATCCGAAATCTCTCGGGATTAGGCCCAGCGCCGACCGAGGAAGACGCGGATAGATATACTAGCACATATAAGCATTGTGAAACTTTAATTGTCGGATCAGGGCCTGCTGGGATAGCCGCAGCCCTCGCCGCTGCTAAGAACGACGAACGCGTTATTCTTGTTGATGAGCAGGCTGAATTTGGTGGCTCACTTTTGTCAACGCCTAAGGTCAAAATCAATAATCAAGACGCCATAATCTGGCTGGAACATTCTTTGGATATTCTTAAAAATGCACCAAATGTAACCTTAATGCACAGAACTACGGCAATCGGTTATTATCATGATAATTTTGTCGGTTTGATTCAGCGCGCTACGGATCATTTAGCTGACGGAATTGAAGAAAGAGGACGTGAAGCTCTTTTCCGAGTCCGTGCCGGTAAAGTTATATTGGCTCAAGGCGCAATTGAGCGGCCTTTGGTGTTTAATGGAAATGATCGTCCAGGCGTCATGTTAGCATCAGCAGCCCAAACCTATCTTAATCGATATGGCGTTGCTATTGGTAAGTCTGTAGCTGTTTTTACGAGCCATGACAGCGCATATGATGTTGCATTTGATCTGCACGATGCTGAGGTTAAAATTGTGGCAATAGTTGATCTCAGGCCATCAGTTCCTGTTGAACTTATCACGGAAGCTGGCAAGCGGGGTATTAAAATTTGTCTGGGTGCCGCCGTAACGGGAACTCAGGGTAAATTGAAAATCAAAGCCATAGAAATCTGCAATAGCTACCCGGAGATATCTCAAAAGACGAGAAAAGTGATTAATTGTGATGCTTTGATTATGAGTGGTGGGTGGACCCCGAGTCTTCATCTTTTCTCACATTCAAAGGGCTCAATCAAATGGGATGATTCACTTGGGGCATATGTACCCGATCAGGCGAACGAAAATTCAGTCTGCATCGGAGCTTGTGATGGCGAATTTGATTTAGCCACAATCCTAAGAGACGGTGCGAAAGCTGGCGGAAATGACGAAGTTTATCACATAAACGATACTTATAAACGAACCGGACTTGTTCAAACGAAAGTACCAAAGTGCTTGGCCAAGTCAAAACAAATGGCGTTCATTGATTTCCAGAATGATGTGACCGAGAAAGATGTTGATCTTGCCATACGTGAAGGATTTAGGTCCATTGAACACATTAAGCGCTACACAACCAATGGTATGGCTACGGATCAAGGCAAAACGTCCAACCTGAATGCTCTGCAACTTGCCTCCAAAACTCTTGCAACCCCAGTGGAAAAAATTGGTCTTACGACGTTCCGGCCACCTTATACCCCGACGACTTTTGGAGCGATGGCTGGCTATCGTGAAAATGATTTATTTGAAGTGACGCGAAAAACGCCAATAGATGAATGGGCCGTTGATCATGGCGCTGTGTTCGAACCTGTCGCTATGTGGAGGCGAGCATGGTATTTTCCTCTTGAAGGCGAAGATATGCATTCGGCTGTCTCTCGGGAGTGTAAAGCTACGCGTGATAGTCTGGGCATATTTGATGCTTCAACCTTAGGCAAAATTGAAGTTGTAGGTCCTGATGCTGCTAAGTTTATGAACCTGCTTTATACAAACCCTTGGAGTTCTCTTAAGCCTGGTGGGTGCCGTTATGGTTTAATGTGCCGTGAGGACGGATATATTTATGACGATGGCGTTGTTGCGAGGTTGGCTGATGACCGCTTCCATGTGACAACAACGACCGGAGGCGCTCCTCGGGTATATCGCCATATGGAGGATTATCTACAGACAGAATTTCCACACTTAAAAGTTTGGCTAACTTCAACTACGGAACAATGGGCCGTCATTGCCATCAATGGCCCTAATGCGCGCAAATTGATAGCTCCCTTCGTGGAGGGGATTGATTTATCGCCAGAGATGTTCCCTCACATGGCAGTTCGTGAAGGGAAAATATGCGGCGTGCCTACGCGGTTGTTTCGCGTGAGTTTTACAGGCGAGCTTGGATTTGAAATTAACATACCGTCTCATTACGGGCAGGCTGTCTGGGAACACCTTTTTAAAGCTGGTCAACAGTATAACATTTGCCCCTACGGAACAGAAACGATGCATGTTCTTCGAGCTGAAAAGGGGTTTATCATTGTCGGGCAAGATACGGACGGAACCGTAACAGCCCATGACGCGGGCATGTCATGGGCCGTATCTAAAAAGAAAAAGGACTTCGTCGGAAAAAGGTCAATGGCCCGCCCGGATTTAACAGCGAGTGGTCGAAAACAGCTAATTGGCCTCCTCACAGAAGACCCGAATGTAGTCCTGGAAGAGGGGGCGCAAATAGTTTTAGACCCTCATCAATCTATTCCGATGGATATGATCGGGCATGTGACGTCAAGTTACTGGAGTGAGCCATTGGGTCGATCGATTGCAATGGCCTTGATCAAAGACGGATTCAACCTTTTTGACGAAACGCTTTTTGTGCCGATGGCTAAAACTACGCATAATGTCAGAGTCGTAAAACCTGTATTTATCGATCCAAAAGGGGAGAAATTAAATGCAGTTTAATCAAGCCATCCCGCTTTCATCTGCCCTCGTTTTTAGAGGGACCGAAATCAGTCTGTCGGATGAGAAAATTCGCTATAGTTTACGTCTTTCTCAGGAAGATTTAGCTCAAGCCCGAAAGCTTACAGAGTTGGATTTACCAAATAGGGTAGGGACGGCTACCGTGGGCCATAATAACATTATTTCAGCGTGCTTAGGGCCGGATGAATGGTTTATCTTAGCTCATCCAGCTACAAAGGGAGCTGTCAAAACGGCGCTGGCTAGGTTATCAAATAAAGTTTTAAACAGTACCACAGAAATCTCTCATCGAAATATTGCATTTGTAGTACGCGGTGAAAAAGCTGCCTTTGTTCTGAATGTAGGCTGCCCGCTTGATCTTTCATTAGCTTCATTCCCCGTTGGAAAGGCAACAAGAACTATATTTGAAGGTTCGCAGATACTGCTTATCCGTACAGAGCAGAATGAGTTCCATATTGAATGTTGGCGATCATTTGGTCCTTATCTTTGGACGTTTTTCAATATTATTTCTTCTGAAAATTTAGCAGCTTAATTACTGGCCGGAGGATAGTCATATGTTAAGTGCTTACGACAATGCGAGCCTTGATACTCCTATAAAATTAAGACCAACTGCGTACGATCAAATTTTGATTGATGGGCTAACGTATAAAGCGTCAATTGGAATTTTCCCGCACGAATATACTCAAAAACAGAAAATCCGAATTGATTTGGTGATGGATGTAAATATCGTAAGGCAATCAGAGAGCTATGAGAAAGAAACTATTTTGCGATATGATCATGTCGTAAATGATATTTCAAACCTAATAAGGGATTCTCATTTTGAACTTGTTGAAACTCTAGCAGAAAAAATTGCGCAGCTTTGTTTTGCTTATGAGTCTGTGAAGCATGTTAATATCACTGTCACCAAACTTGAGGCCATCAAAAACGCTAAAAATGTTGGTGTTCGATTCCAAAGGGAACGCGCAATTTAATCGCTGTCAGATTCTGTTTATCTTTCAGATGGTTGAATTCATTAGCCTGGATAAAACTAGCTCATTATTTTCAATAACCCACAGAGATTAATCTATACAATTTTCAAAATTACGGTTATTGAATCTATGTTCAATAAAAATAGATGGAAGCAAAATGTCAATAATTCTATCAGTAGCTATCGCTATTGTTACATTAACAACGATCTTTCTTGTCCTGAGATTTCCCACAAAGCGGTTTTCGGGTCTGATGCCCACCAGTATGTTTGCGTTTATTGCAATCTTATTCACATCCGGGTTGGATGTTGGTTTGATAATGTTTCCGCTCACAGAATTCCCTGTTTATAGCGGTGAAACGCTTGAAGCAGGAGAGGTCAATCCATATGGTTTTACAAATCCTCTTGCTATAATGTTTGGGTCTTGGGGTTTTCTCATCTGGACATTTTATTTTTTAACGACATTTTATTTTTGTGTGATTGAGCCCAAGCTTAAATTATTTGAGTGGCCCCTTATTAAATTCGTCAATAATGTCGTGATTATCGGAACTTGTGCGTTTACGGGTTACCTCTTTTTATCCTATCTTCCCGACTACATTGAGGGCATTACTCCGGCCCTTAGATACGGCCTTGTCGCTTTTGTTATCCTATGTGCTGTCCTTTCGAGTACGGATATACGCTATGTGAAAATTCTAAGCGTGTCATCGACGTGGGTTTTCTTTGCGCTTATAGCGCTCATGTGGATTTTCAGTGGCATGAGTTTAAGTGGATTTGGTGACTCTGCCAAACTCATCGGATCATATTTTGCCAATATTGATCACTTCGTTCGTCCTATAACAGACTATCATGCTTTTTATCTGTTTTGGTGGTTTGCCTGGAGTATTATGATCGGGCAATTTGTATCTCGCTTTGTAGGAAATCTGACGACATGGCAGCTCTTAGCAGCCCTGCTGATATTTCCCTCAATACCACTCGCCCTATGGTTCTCAGTTCTTTATTTTTACTATTCGAACAGCATAGATGTCGGGCCTTATTTAAACATCGCTATGATTGTTGTGGGAGTTATTTTTGTAATGAATTCACTGGACTCCCTTATAAGGCTTTATACGGATAATCTGAAATTGACGGTCAAAGAATTGGGCCATGCAAAATATGTAGGACTACATTGGTGTCTTATGTTTGGATTGGTCTTGATGTATCAGTTCACGCCGCTGAAAATTGAATGGGTGGGGTTAATTGTAATCGCTATTTATGCAGTAATATACGCCCTTGTTTTCAAAAATCGCGCCAAGCTTTCAAATGCAGTGACAAACGAAGTTAAGTCATAGAGGCTTGCTGTAAAGTTGATGCTTTACTCCCCACATCCCGACCATCATCCGATGCTAACCATTAAAAAATGTCTTAGAATTTAGAAAGTGAGAAAATCACAATGACAATTATTCCGCCAAAGTCGCTTTACATACATGGAAGATATGTTGAGGGGAATGAAAAGGAGCAATTTCCAACCATAAACCCTGCAACCGGAGAAATTTTAAAGCAGATATATCCTGCTTCTTCCACTCATATTGAAGAAGCAATTATTTCGGCAAAACAGGGGTTGACTCAATGGTCAACCATGTTGGGGGCAGACCGCAGACGCATATTGATGCGGGCTGTGGAAATTCTTAGGAAACGCAACGATGAACTTGCAAAACTTGAAGTCATGGATACCGGAAAACCTATTCAAGAAGCGGAAGTCGTCGATATTG
>CAYZLR010000077.1:0-16018 GCA_964479275.1 uncultured Caulobacterales bacterium | reverse complement strand
CGACATCGACACCCCTATGCCCTGCTATTCAAACCATGAAAACTGAAGTTTTTCAACTGCCTGTTAAGGCCCAAGCTATAATCAAGCATTCTGCCCACATTATCCCGAGAAACGTCATAAGCCCCGTAAGCACATGATAAACTCCCATTGTTTTTATCGTTAGAATTCCCACAATCAGTTGCAAATGAGGCTTTGTTGACCACCCTACAGGCGCGGCGAGACGCCACGCCCTATGAAAGTCTGATATTACAAAACAAAAACAACACCTTAACAAAAAAAACTTTGCTTGACGCTGCAATGCAGCGCGGTTATGTTCCGCCAAAATTCGATGAACCCATTCGGGTGCATTCGATGAACTTTTCATTGTGCTGGCGCGCGGCGCGCAAAGGCCCTCATATGGCGATGATCATGCCAAAAAACGAAAACACTGATGCGGCAGATACCCTTGCAGGAGGGAAATCAACGCAAACGCCTAATGACCCAAATGCGAAAGCATTTGATGATTTTTCTGATCGCCTCGCGAAAGCCTCTCATGATCACGCTCCCGTTAAAGTTGAGCAAAGTCAGGGGCAAGCCATGAGCCTCGGGATCAAGCTCGCCTCAGAATTGGTCGCGGCATTGATTGTTGGCGGTGCGCTGGGTTATGGCGCAGATCTGATTTTTGACACAAGCCCGCTTTTTCTATTGGTCGGTCTCGCATTAGGGCTTGGTGCCGCTTTCTTAAGTGTTTTGCGGATGATGAAAACTTTATCGAAAGAACAACAAAGCCATACAGAATCAGTTAACACAGCCCCCGAGACACCCGCTAAATAACCAACCAGAAGACATACAAGATGATTCACACCCTAATAGAAAATTTGATAAGTAATCCCGCCAATTTACTTAATAAGGGACTGCAACCATTTATGGCAGCAGATCCGATGGAGCAATTTGAAATTGTTCGTTTGGCGCCGATGAATCTACTGGGAATGGATATTTCGTTTACAAACTCATCCTTATGGATGACCCTCTCTGTTTCGGCCGCCATTTTATTCTTTTTCTACTCACTGCGGGGACGCGCACTTATTCCAGGGCGGGCGCAATCTATAGCCGAAATCATTTATGAATTTATCGCCGGTATGGTGCGTGATGCAATTGGCCCCGAAGGCATGAAATTTTTTCCCTATGTGTTCACGCTGTTCATTTTTGTCTTGATGAACAACCTGTTTGGCCTATTACCATCGATACCCGGCGCAGCTCATGGCGCGCATACATTCACAGCAACCAGCCACATTGTCGTGACCCTCGCGCTGGCGCTGTTAACAATCTCAATTGTGATTATTTATGGTTTATTCAAAAATGGTTTTGGTTTCTTCAAACTCTTTGTCCCATCAGGTGTCCCGTTGTGGTTACTGCCCCTAATTGTCATCATTGAGTTTATATCATTTTTATCCCGCCCATTAAGCTTGGGGATTCGACTGTTTGCTAACATGTTTGCTGGACACATCATTTTGAAAGTTTTTGCAGGCTTTGTAGTCTCTCTTCTCGGTGGTGGCTTTATGTTAAAACTACTTTCTCTTGTGCCAATGCTCGGCATAGTTGCCGTGATGATGCTCGAGATCTTGGTCGCCTTCTTACAAGCTTATGTGTTTGCAATTTTGACCTGTATGTATCTTAACGATGCGGAGCACGCCAGTTCCCATTAATGCGATTTAGCGATTGACTTTTTAACTTCCCCGCGGCAATCGGAGCATAGTCGTGAATACGGGATAACCGCTCAAAAAATAAACAAACTAGGAGACTTAAATCATGGAAGCAGAAGCAGCAAAATATATCGGTGCAGGCATTGCCTCTCTCCCCCTCGCCGGAGCCGCTGTTGGTCTTGGTATCATCTTTGGTAACTTCTTATCTGGCGCTTTTCGCAACCCATCTGCCGCGGCTGCCAACCAGCAAACATTGCTCTTGGCCTTCGCACTGACAGAATTTACAGGCCTACTTGGTTTTGTGATCTCAATTTTGATCCTGGTTGTATTTTAGGTTATTGCTTAAACCATCAATCTAACAAGGGGTTGGCTCGTGATCAATAATCTTTTCCTGGCTGTCGCAGCGATTGCGGAAACTGCCGCCCCACATGGGGAGGAAGTATCCAGTGGCGGTTTACCGCAAATGGATGTCTCAACCTTTCCTAGCCAATTGTTCTGGCTCGCAGTGACTTTTACCTGTTTATTTTTTGCTATGCGCCTTTCAATAATTCCCCGCCTTGGCGGCATTATTGAAGAGCGCAAAGATCGACTCGCTGATGATCTCGATCAGGCTGCAGAATTTAAACAGCAATCAGAAGACGCACAAACGGCTTACGAACAAGCCCTTAGTCAGGCTCGGGCAAAAGCACAAAATATTGCAGGTGAGACCCGCAATAAGATTGATGACCAAATCTCAGCCATGCAATCGTCTATGGAGGCAGAACTTGCCACCAAAGTCGAAAGCGCAGAACAACGCATTCATGCGATGAAAGAGACCGCGCAATCAAAGGTTAAAGAAGCCGCAATCGATACCACGCGTGCAATTGTTGAATCTCTCATTGAAGAGGTTCCCACAAAAGACTCTGTGGAAGCCGCTATTTTACGCGTCTCTTCTTAAAATTAATCTCGACATTATATTAAAAAATTAAGCCTCTCTCGATTACCCGACCAGATAGAAGATTATTATGTCCCTGCTTCCCATCATTACATTGCGTCTTGCTGAAGAAACTCATGAAGCCGGCCACGCATCTCCCGGACTTCTTGGGGATACCTCATTTTGGGTAAGCCTCGGCTTTTTAATCGTCATTGGGATTTTCTGGCGCGGCGGAGTACATAAGAAAATTGCTGCTGCTCTTGATGAACGCAGCGCCAAAATTTCCGATGAGCTTGATGAAGCACGCCGCCTCCGAGAGGAAGCGCAAGAGCTCTTAGCTCAGTATCAGCGTCGTCAACGTGAAGCAGAAGATGAAGCGGCATCGATTATTGAACAAGCCCAAAAAGATGCCGAGCGCATGGGTATCGAAGCCAAAGAAAAAATTAACGAGCAATTAGAGCGCCGCACCAAAGCTGCGGAAGATAAAATCGCTCGCGCAGAAGCTCAGGCCCTGAGTGAAGTGAGAGGCCAAACTACGGACCTGGCTGTCAATGCCGCCCGTAATATTATCAAGGATCGAATGGACTCAGGCGCTCAAAGTGCAATGGTTGATAATGCCATTAATGATCTTCGTGCAAAAATGAATTAGTTCTATTTGCCTCGTTTACGAAAAGACAAAAAATGATCGGGTTCACGTGAACTTGTAATGGTTCATAGCGGATTTACGCTACTGTGCTGAAATGTCGTTATCTCTTACAAACCTAAAAAGAAAATTTTGGAAAATTCCACTGCTTGGCCATGGGGTGTTTCAAATCTGGGTAAAAGACGCCCAGAGAAAGCTTAACTGGATATCTCCCCATATTGCCCGCAATGCGTCTCTCCTCGAAATAGGTTCGGGCCCTGGCAGTACATTGACGGCTTTCAAAGCTGACGGGCGCAATATTATTGGCATTGACGTTAAAGACAATGCGTATCACCCATCGTTATCTCCAACCCTCTACTCAGGTAATCACCTTCCCTATGTAGATAATCATTTTGATATTGCGATGCTATTAACCACTCTTCATCATATTCAAACGCCTGATCAAACATTGCAAGAGGCTGCAAGGGTTGCAAAATCAGTTATAATTATTGAAGATATCTACACGAATTTCCCTCAAGAAATCATCACGAAATTTGCTGACAGTATGAGTAATCTGGAATTTATGGGGCATCCTCACGCCAATAGAAACCATCAAGAATGGCTTGAGTGTTTTGAAACACTCAACTTACCCCTGCTCCACACAAGCCAAAAAACCTATATCGGTATCTTCCTACAAGCTCTCTACATTCTTGAAACATCACACTGTACCAACTCGATCCGCGACCTCACTCTCACAACACAGGTGGCTTAGGTGACGGATTTTCATCAACCATCAGGACTAGCCAATAATAGTGCATATTCAACAGTATCAATAATAATCCCAATGCTGAATGAAATTAGCGAATTGCATCGACTAAAAGAATCGATAGAGAGGCTGACACCAAAGCCTTTAGAAACCCTGATCGTTGATGGCGGTAGTGATGACGGTTCCACCGAGCTTGCGCGCACGCTCGGGTTTAAGGTTTTCGAACACCCTATTGCTAATCGTGCATCACAAATTAATGCTGGTTTTAATCATGCGAGTGGTACCATGATTTGTATACTCCACGCTGACAGCAAATTACCAAGTGATGCAATAAACGTGATGCAATAAACGTGATTCAAAAAACATTAGCCAATCCCAATACAAGTCTGGCGGGTTTTACTGCCCTTTTGACAGGGCCCCAGAAAACTCGTTGGCTAACCAGCTTCCATAACTGGATAAAGACCTGGTACGCCCCACTCTTGTTTCATCCCATCAAGTTTTTTTCAAGGCGGACGTTTGTTATTTGGTGATCACGCCATGTTCTTTAAAAAAAACGACTTTCAAAAAATAGGTGGCTGTGATGAAAGCCTACAGGTCATGGAAGATGCAGAATTGTGCTTGAAGTTCTGTAATTTAGGAAAAATTCGCCTTATTCCCCGCATCACCTATACCTCTGACCGACGCATTCAGGAATGGGGCGGGCTTAAAGCAAATCTGATTTTTATCTGGATTGCCCTGATGTGGGGCCTTGGCTTTCGCAGGCAATTTAACTGGCTATACCCCGATATCAGACGGAAGATTTTGGATCATGAATCGTAAAATAAATTTGCCGTCCTAGGAAGAATATTCCCTTAAATCACGGGAGCGTTGCGGCGGTAAATCTCATCCAATGGGACAGAACTGCCGTCTGGCTGAACGATCCGCACATGCTTTGGCTTCAAATCGCGTGCATGAGCAGCACCACAAGAATGAGCGATCATTGCCACATCTTTGCGCATTTTTTCCACATAATTTGCAGCATTCAGATATTTAACCTTCGGATCCAATCCCGCTTGTAGGCTTTTCTTATGGGTCGTCACTCCGGTTGGGCAGTCATTAGTATTACATTTCAAAGCTTGAATACAACCAATAGAAAACATAAATCCGCGTGCGGATAAAACAGCATCAGCACCAGCACAATAAGCCCAAGCAACCTCCGCCGGCGTTACTAATTTACCAGAAGCAATAACTTTGATGCGATTTTTTAAACCGCGCCGATCAAGTATATCAACAACCATTGGAAGCGCTTGTTTGAGCGGCAAACCAACATTGTCCATCAACGACATGGGCGCGGCACCGGTCCCGCCATCACCGCCATCAACCGTAATAAAATCAGGGGCATGCTCGATTCCCCGTTTTTCAATTTCATCGCATAAATCATTAATCCAGCCATAAGCCCCAATGACCGTTTTAAATCCCGTTGGTAACTGAGAAACATCACGAACATGCGCAATAAAATCCATCAACTCCGCAACATTATCAATTTCCGGATGTCGATTTGGAGATATAGAAGGTTTGCCTTTCGGGATGCCGCGTATTTTCGCAATTTCAGCATTAACTTTACTACCAGGCAAAATACCGCCCTTGCCGGGTTTTGCGCCTTGAGCCAGTTTGATCTCTATCATTTTTACTTGAGGGCGAGAAGCGAGTTTCGCTAATTTTTCATCGGATAAAGAAGCATCATCATTACGAACGCCATATTTAGCAGTGCCAATTTGAAAAATTATATCAGCATCGCCTTCAAGGTGATAGGGCGATAGGGCCCCTTCCCCAGTATTCATCCAGCAATTTGCTTTTTTAGCGCCGCGTGAAAGTGCCTGAACGGCAGGCTTGGAAAGTGCCCCGTAAGACATCCCTGAAATATTGATAATAGAAGCAGATTCATATGGATTAGGTGTATACGGACCATAAATAACAGATGGCGGATCTGAGGCCTCTTCATCGAGCCTTGGAAAAGCGCAATTTACAAATATTGGTGTACCGGCCAAACTCAGATTGCGTGTTGATCCAAATGGCTGATTATTGCTTTTTCCTTTAGCCGATTTATAAATCCAGTCTCGTTCAGCTCTGTTAAAAGGCATTTCTTCACGATCCAACGCAAAGAAATATTGCCGGAAGAATTCGCCAAGGTGGGTAAAAATATCACGAAAACGACCTACCACCGGATAATTATATCGAACTGCATCCCGGGATTGTCCACGATCCACGAAATAAAGAATAATCACCAAAAGAAAGACAAACCCTACTGCAAAAACAAAAAGCGTAGATAAAAAATTCAATGCCGGCAGGGTAAAATTACTTACAAAGTCCAAAATATTCTCTCCATTATCCTTTATTCAAAACACTCATAAAGTATGTGTTTTTTTGCGCGAGCTTAATGTATTGACCCTATCTTGTAAAATGGGAACTTGAGCTATTTATGCTATTCAATATCACTTTTTTTTTATATCCCAGGCCCAAAATTGATAATCAAAATAATTTGCCCCTGAGAATTAGTATGAACTTGCAAATATATAAAATACCACTATCTCAATGCCTAAAACATACCATAAAATAGGCAGCATTGGCCCTCTTGTGAGATTTTCCTAAAATCTAAAACTTGGCCATGTACGCAAACAGAAGCAAAGGTCAGCTCATGGCACATTCAACCGAAAAAAAGTCTAAACTTCTTATCGTAGGTTCTGGACCGGCGGGCTACACTGCTGCCGTTTATGCTGCAAGAGCTAACTTATCGCCAGTACTCGTCACCGGCGTCGAAGTTGGCGGCCAATTAACAACAACAACAGATGTGGATAATTGGCCAGGTGATAATGACGGTGTTCAGGGTCCTGAATTAATGGAACGTATGCGTGCACACGCCGAACGGTTTGATACCGAAGTTATTAATGATCATATTGAAAAAGTTGATTTTTTAGCCAGACCCTTTCGTCTATGGGGGGGAAGCACAGTTTATGAAACTGATGCAGTGATCATTTCTACTGGCGCGAGCGCTCAATATTTGGGGTTACCGTCCGAGCAGACCTTTATGGGGCGTGGCGTTTCCGCTTGTGCAACTTGTGACGGGTTTTTCTACCGCAATAAGCCGGTCGCCGTAATTGGCGGTGGCAATACAGCTGTTGAGGAAGCTTTATATCTTTCTAATATCGCCTCACATGTCACTTTAGTTCATCGGCGCGACAAATTACGCGCAGAAAAAATCTTACAAGATAAACTTTTTGCGAAAGAAAAGTCAGGTAATGTCGCCATAAAATGGAACCATACACTTGATGAAGTCCTGGGCGATAATTCAGGGGTAACCGCATTAAATTTACGCAGTACAGAAGATCAAGAGCGCATAGAGACAATAGATGTTCATGGTGTATTTATCGCAATAGGTCACAAACCCAATACTGATCTCTTTAAAGATCAATTGGACATGAAAGATGGGTACATCCTTGTCAATGGCGGTCTAAATGGAAATACAACCCAGGCAAGTATTCCAGGTGTTTTTGCAGCTGGAGATGTTATGGATCATGTTTACCGCCAAGCCATAACCTCAGCCGGATCAGGGTGCATGGCAGCGCTCGACGCTGAAAAGTTTATTGAGCATACTCTGGAAACACAATCCTCTAACGAATAAACCGCTCCCCAAAACAGAGACCATATATGAGGATTATTTTTTTCTTATGTATAGTTGATAGGACTATGAACAGTACCGAGGTAATACATAAACGCACCACCCCGGAGTAAAACCAAATTATTCAGCCTAAGGTATATAAATATCACAATGCCGAAATCAGACATCACCAATTTATATAAAAATCAAATAGTGTGGATTGATCGTTTGGTTGCACATGATACGACCTCTCACAAATCTAACTTGAACTTAATTGGTGATGTAGAAGAGTACCTTAAACAACAAAACGTGAAATATTGGCGTGCACCTGACGAAACAGGACAAAAAACAAACCTTTACGCCCTCATTGGACCGGAAGTCGAGGGCGGCGTCGTGTTATCAGGCCACAGTGATGTTGTCCCAGTTGAGGGACAAGACTGGGATAGCGATCCGTTTAAGATTAACATCCGCGATGGAAAAATATTTGGACGCGGTACCGCGGATATGAAGAGTTTTTCAGCTATCGCCTTGTCTTTAATCCCTGAAATGCTGTCCGCTGACTTAAAAAAACCCATCATACTAGCACTTTCATACGATGAAGAAGTGGGATGCATTGGTGCTCCAAGAATGATCCAACGAATTCGAGACGATCTTCCCGCGCCGTCAGCCGTTATTGTCGGTGAACCGACGATGATGAAAGTCGTTAACGGTCACAAAGGTATAGCCTCCTTTCGAACTCAAATCACCGGATTTACAACACATTCAAGTCAAACAGATCGGGGTGTGTCTGCAGTAGAGAATGCGGCAAAATTGATTGTCAAGATTGCAAAAATGCGGGAAGAAAAAAAACAATCAACTGATCATAATAATCCCTTTACCCCCCCCTATTCCACGATGACAGTTAATGTTGCAAATGGTGGCACTCAATTAAACATTATGGCTGGTAGCGCGAGTTTTGATTGGGATATGCGATTAGTCCCAGGTGATAATATTAATGATTTGTATGATGAATTCATAGAATTTTCCAAAAAAATTGAAAATTCTATGAAACATCAAGCTGATAGCTGTGAAATCATGACAACTCAATTAACCATGGCTCCACCTTTAACACCGCTCTCAGATAATCCTGCAGCTAATCTTGCAAAATCGCTGACCGGACATAATTCAACTGAGGTTGTCCCATACGCGGCAGAAGCGGGGCAGTTTCAAGAGGCCGGTTTTTCCACTGTCATCTGTGGCCCCGGTTCTATTGACCAAGCTCACCAGGCAAATGAATTTATTTCTTTGCAACAAATTGCGGCTGGTACTGATTTCCAAAGAGCACTCATTAAAAAACTAAGCCAGTAGGCTTTAATGAATTTAGCATAAACATTGCTCTATTCTTAATACATTCTTCAAAAATAAAGCTATTTTTAATACCTGTATACAAATTACCCTTAAAAACCCGAGAATAAAAAAAATATAATCCGGCGGGCTTTACCAGCAATTTACCGCTCTGTGAGATTGTCATCTTATCATTCAAAGTTTTCTTTTTCGGATAAGAGGATTTCACGTGGCGAAAAAAATAAAATCATGCCGGGTTTGCGGCTCTAAAGCACTAAGCCCAATTTTTATTCAATCAGAAAACACTTTTTCTTTATTTGAAAAAAGAACTGCACCACCTGGAAATCCAGAAAAATTCGTCTTATGTGACCCCACTCTTGACGCTAAAGCCTGCGGTCTTGTTCAGCGTGAAGCCTTAAATATTGAAACACAGTTTCCAGAAATTCCTTCTAATACATTCCGTATTAACCGGGATCATTTACGCGCTGCTGCAACAGAAGCGTTGGAATTGATTTCCGGACGCGATTGCTCTGCTTTGGATATCGGGTGTAATGATGGCACTCTTTTATCATATTTTCCGCGCTGGGTTGATCGCTTTGGTGTAGATAGCGATCCCTCAATTGAAACTATTGGAGAATGGGCTTGGACAGCTCAATGCGAATTTCCATCTACAGATATTGATAAAGCGTTTGGCACGAAAACGTTCGACATTATCACTTGCATCTCAACCTTTGAAACCATCAATGACCCATCTTTGCTTTTGGATGCAGTTAAAGAGCGGCTGGTCAACGATGGTGTGTTTGTTCTTGAAACTTTATATGCACCGATGCTGATGGCAAACAATAACATTGAAGCCTTAACATCAAACATCACAGCTTTATATTCACTTGGCGTTATCGAGCAATTGGTACGTGAAAAAGGTTTGAAAATTTTTAGAGGTGCCCTCACCAATAAGGAAGGGGGATCAATACGTCTGTTTATAACCCATGATGATGTCACGGAATATGATTTTGACCCATGGAGTGAGAGATTAGCCAGGTTATGGGATGAAGAAACGGTTCTCGCTTTGCGCGATCGTGCACCATATCAAGCTTTTACCAACCGTAGCCAAGATGTTTATCTAGGCTTTCAGGCCATGCTGGAGCGGATAGAAAAAAGAGCAGAATCGATTTATATTCTTGGCACTGATCAGCAAGCTGAAATCCTTCTAAATTGGGCGGGCCCATTTAAAAAACTGATTACTCACGCCGTTGAGATCAGTCCTTCGCAGCGCCAAGCGAACAATCAATCCGGATTTCAAAATCATAATCTGCGCGTTATAACAGAATCAGAATGCCGCGCGATGGAACCTGATTATTTATTAGTACCCGCAAAGCTGAAACGGGAAATGCTGGAATATTGGCGCGAGAGCATTCAAGCTGGCGGCAAAATTATTTTTATGTCGCCCGAACCCCATATTGTCGACTCTAGTAATTATACATCTGAATACGGGAAAACCCTCAGCGCTGGAGACAGCCCAGCTGGTGTTGAAACATTGCGCGGCATTCTGCATGCCGTCGGCGGACCACGCCTGATTTCTAACAATGATGAGATTACCGCGAAATCAGCATAACTCGGGTCCAGAGGATTATTTTGTTGGCGATGTTGATATAAATCGCCGCTTATTAGCTTCTAGAACAACGGCCGTTAAAACCCCGGACCACACCGCCCCCGTATCAACACAAACCCGCCATCCCTTATCGACAACCTTTTTACCGGAGGTATGTCCGTGAACGATAGTCTGTTCAGGACGCATTTTTTTATCACAATTATGAAATTCATCCCGAATCCATAACTGATCGTGAACTCTTTGCTCCTCCAATGGTACTCCTGGTTTGAGCCCCGCATGGACAAAAATAAAGTCCCCAAGTTCAAACCTGGTTTCCAGGTTTTGAAGAAACTTTAAATGCGCACTGGGAAGTTCTGCTTGTAAGTCTGCTGCTAAATCTCTCGGATCGCGTGCGGAAACCCCCTTAACGCCATAAGAGAATAAAGTTTGATCCCCCCCCCAATCTAACCAATCAATATTATCTTCGGGCTCGGTCAAAAATTTTAGTAAACTCCGTTCATGATTTCCCATTAAAAATACCGTATCACGATCACTATTTTGAAGATTAATCAGAAAGTCGATAACCTCCGGTGACTGTGATCCACGGTCAACATAATCCCCCAAAAACACAAGTTTAGGCACCACAGGCATAGTCGGGTCTGCTTTCAACGCTATATCTTCATCAATTTTAAGGAGCAATTGCTCCAGATGATCGCGACAACCGTGA
The DNA here is from genome assembly GCA_964479275.1 of uncultured Caulobacterales bacterium. Taxonomy (GTDB): domain Bacteria; phylum Pseudomonadota; class Alphaproteobacteria; order Caulobacterales; family Parvularculaceae; genus CALLPQ01. The sequence continues at coordinate 4,763 of CAYZLR010000077.1, read as the reverse complement.
ATATCTCCAATCGCATAGACACGCATTCCCATAGGAATTTGGTTTTGAGAATGAGAATTGGACAAAAACTTATGTAAAACGAACGGAATCATAAAACCCTACTCTAAACCACAAAAGTCATAAACCGCCGCGAAATAACAATAGAATTTAATCAACGTCATCCCCCGTTTGGCGTCTGTAACACTAAATGCAATATTGATCAAAAGCCCAACCTCTCATACACCTGTTTTGTGAGATTTTTAAATAGTAATAGGTGGCAAAGCATATGGCTGTACTTGTAACAGGGGGGGCGGGATATATCGGGGCGCATATGTTGCTAGCCCTTGATTCTGCTGGTCAAAACTGTGTTGCGCTTGATAATTTATCAACCGGAGCCAGATGGCAATGCCCAAAGCATATCCCCTTTATTGAGGCTGATGTCGGTAATCGTAAAAGCATGATCGAAATTATTCATGATTATAATGTCGACGAAATCATCCATTTTGCAGGTTCTATTCTAGTCTCACAGTCTTTGGCAAACCCGCTTGACTATTATCGTAACAATACAATGAACAGTCTTAATCTCATTGATGCGGCCATTGAGTGCGATGTTAAACGTTTCATTTATTCATCCACTGCTGCCATTTATGGAACGCCGGAACGTATCCCAATATCGGAAACCGCTGCCATCAACTCTCTGACGCCTTATGGGGCTTCTATGTCCATGTCAGAACGTATTCTTGCGGACGCGTCAAAAGCCCATGGCTTATCTCACATTATTTTGCGCTACTTTAATGTCGCCGGAGCCGATCCGGAAATGCGCGCCGGTGAAATCGGAAAGCCTAATCACCTGATCAAAGTTGCAGCCCAAATAGCCGTCGGCACCCGCAAAGAAGCCTTGCAAATTTATGGGACCGATTACCCCACACCAGATGGTACCGCTATTCGCGATTATGTTCATGTCAGTGATCTAGCCGATGCACACTTATCAGCCCTGGAATTTTTGAGAGGGTCCGGTCTTTCCACAACACTCAATTGCGGATATGGACGGGGATATTCAGTATATGAAGTTATTAATGCCGTAGAAAGAATCACAGGCCAAAAAATACCTGTAAAACCCGTTGAACGTCGCCCAGGAGACAGTTCTCAATTAATTGCAGACAGTGCGGCCATTCGGACAACCCTTGATTGGCGCCCGCGCTATGACGATATTGATTTCATTTTAAGTACAGCGATTGAATGGGAAAATCAGCTCGCCAGCAAAAAACCTGAGGAAGCATCTTGATCTATGGTATCTACATTTTTCAAAATAGTCTTTTTAATCCTGCTCACCATAGTAACTTTGCTATCCTTGTTAACCTCTCCTATCGATGGGCCAAGCGGATCGGCCTTTACTCGATTTTTATCAAAAATTCTCTTTAAAGCCCCAGAACACGCAGATAAAATTGGTCATTTTATCGCTTATGCCGCTCTAGGATTTAGTGCAACGGCAGCACAATTCATCCGCATACAAAAATCATGGATTATCTTTCTTGGCCTCTCTATTTATGGATATTTTATGGAGTACCTACAATTACTGGGGGGAACCCGAATGGCAGAGTTTATGGATGGCATTAGCAATATGCTTGGCAGCGGCGCAGGCATTATAGGCTACATTTTTATCGTCATGTTATCTCATAAGCTTCTAAAAAAATATAAACAGTCATGAAAACGGCGATCATTATCCCCGCCAGGCTCAACTCAAGCCGCCTCCCCCGCAAACTATTGTTAAACAAAACGGGAAAACCATTGATTCAACATAGTTGGGAACGCGCGTGCCTTGTTAAAGGCGTTGATCAGGTATTGGTCGCCACTGATGACGAGGCTATTTTTGAAGTTGTTCAAAAATTTGGCGGCACAGCCATCATGACAGACAAACACCACACAAGTGGCAGTGCGCGTATTGCCCAAGCAGCGCAATCGATTGACGCTGATATCGTCATCAATTTACAAGGTGATGAGCCTGAAATTAATCCAGAGACAGTCGCTGACTTGATCGCATTACAAAAGACAACCGATAGTTTGGCGTCTACTGTCGCGTGTCCATTTCCCGAGAACAAAAAAACCGGGCCCGGTTCGCCTGACGATCCAGCCGCGGTAAAAGTCGTTCTCTGCGCCGCAAAACCAGAAAACACTGCAAATGCGCTTTACTTTTCTCGTGCAAAAATTCCCCACACAGATCAAAATGCGTATCTTATGCATATCGGCATTTATGCATTTAGCTATGCGGGGTTGCAAAAATTTGCCAATCACTCGCCAACCCCGCTTGAACAAGCGGAGTCATTAGAACAATTGCGGATTTTGGAAATGGGGGAAAAAATATCCGTTTTACGATCACCGAGCGCTAATCCAGGGATTGATACTCAAGCCGATTATGATGCTTTTGTTGCTCGAATATCCAAATAATAAACACTTTTAAGTCGAAGCTAGTTTCAATCGCTGCTTATCAAATACCCTTAATACCTGTCGCAAATCATGGCCACGTCGCAAATTCGTGCCATTCGCGGCAACAATCAACCAAACACCTTGTCGGCGCGCCAGTTTAGGACGTTTCTCAATACGATAGAGCGGGGCCTCCGATGACCTGCGAAAAATAGAAAAAACAGCAACATCCTTCATGCAATCAATCGCATAATCACGCCATTCTCCCGCACCAACAAACTGCCCATAAACACTCAATATGATACTGAGCTCAGTTCGGGTAAAAGCCACCTGACTAGTAGGGCTTCTTAGGTGCGAGGATTGATTCGTCCCCCCTTTCTTGGGGGGGACACGTTCTGGGTCTCGACCATCCGAATTCGAGTTTTCTGATTCTATAATTCTCATAAATATTATGTTGCCATGACTATTGTGTGGAACAAGTATTTATAAGCGAAATATGGTAAATTTTCACCCATACGACCTAAAGAAAATTATAGAGCTCAGCCAATAATAAGGCGTAATGGGCGTTTAACGACCGTTTAAGGTATAACGGGAGGCTATCTTCGAATCCGATTCAAAATTCGCTTTTTTCTAGCAAAAATGGGTTTTTCGAGAACTAAAACCCTTTGTATACATAGTACATCAGTACCGGAAGCGCAGAATATCCCTTTTTCAGGCTGAAAACGAAGAATTTTGAATTGGGCTCTTAAATAAGACTGATAACCAATAGCTCGTCAATTGGATGGCCTAAAATTCACCTTAAATGGCGATAAATGCATTAAATCGCCTTATTTCATCCCGTTTAAAGTCATAATCTGCTGTCATAATATCTCTCGTCAGGCGGTCCAGTATCTTGTTCCGGCATTTTTTTCGCCCCCCAGCCTCCGGGATTTGACTCTGTTGGCTGCCTGACCATTTATTTTCCATAAAATTAAATATGTATAAGGCTCTTTCTATTTGGATTGGAAGCTTTATGAACAAAACATCATTCTAAAACCAATCGCGATGAATTAGGGTCGAGTGATCGGTTCTGAAATTTTGTTTTGACGCATTTTTGCAATTCAGCTGGATATCGAATTGAACGCAATATGCACTAGCGGTGTCAGGTTTCTTCTCTATGAATACTATTATCACTCTTGCTATCCCTCTATTTTCAATCATAGCAGCAGGGATATTATCAGGAAAACTCAACTGGATCTCAGTAGATGACTCACAAGCGCTTAACCGCTTTGTTTTTCGCATCGCCATGCCCGCAGCATTATTTGGATTAACCCTGCGCACAGAACCGCCCGCATTATACGATTTGAAATACGCCGCTATCTACGGCATAGCAGCACTGACAATCTTAATTACGTCTTATTACATTGGAAGGCGCTTCTTTTCTCTGCCCAAACCTGATGCCGGTGTTCATGCTTTTTCCGCAACCTTGGCAAATGCAGTGTTCTTGGGAGTCCCAATTTCACAAGGCGTTGAAGGCTGGGGGAAGCCATTTGTCGTTTTGATGTTGGTTGAAGGTTTGATAATTATCACAGTAGCCTCTTTTCTCATCGCTGCTCGCGTCGATGAAAACCAAAACGATCTGCGCACGCCCGTAAGGGAAATTATGCTTCGCCCCTTTAAAAATCCATTAGTGGTTGCCCCCCTACTTGGTTTTCTCTTAAATCTCGCCGGCGTCACAATCAGCGGCCCAGCTGATAGTTTTTTGATCTTTATGGGGCGCAGTGCAGGCCCAGTCGCTCTTTTCTCTATGGGATTATTTTTATCAACCAATCAAGCGGATTTCAAAGTCATGATATCTGCACCAATTTTGCAAATCATTCTTTTTAAACTGGTCGCCTTACCTGCACTCGTGTTCATCGGCATGAGTCTAGCTGGCTTAACGCAAGAACGATTTTTTGGTGCCGTTATGCTTATAACCATACTGCCGACTGGCATTGTCGCCTATATTCAGGCCTCAGCGAGAGGGCGATATATACCCCAAAGCGCCGCCGCTATTGCCATCACAACAATATTCTCCATGCTGACAATAAGTGGTGCTCTTTATTTTCTGGCATAACAAACAACAAATTCAGATATGCCATTTTACGCATATCGCCTAAATTGAATTAGAGCATTTCCAGATCTAGTGCCCACCGGTTGAGCGTCCGCAAATCCAACAAATAATAAGTTAAAGCACCTCCCCTTGAAATTGAATCGCCGAGGTACTTTAAGTCCTTCTTTTTTCGCATTTCTTGCTGTTCAACAGGTTCCCACAGACACACAAAATACTCTAGGAGCTAGACTCATAAATTACGCATGATGATGCGTGCAGAAGCAAGTTGACA
>CAYZLR010000076.1:0-16165 GCA_964479275.1 uncultured Caulobacterales bacterium | reverse complement strand
GAGGGGAATAATATGGTTACATAAAAACTGGCTGCGCTATCGGGGTTTCGTCAAAGTACTTCCACATCAAATTGAATCGCCGAGGTGCTTTAAGAGGCCTCGTCGGTTGAGGGAGGGATATCTGAAAAAAAAAGCCGCAGCACACCAAGGCAGTGCGCTGCGGCCAATATTGAGGAGTTCCCCGTTCCCCCCGGAACTCTCCCCAGAGCCAAAATAAAGGGCATTTCTTGACTCTATCATATAAAAATCGACAAATGAGCTGTTTAGTCAGGGCAACTACAGCTTATATCGACTCTATATGTTGAAATCATAGCAATAACGCAGAATTGGTCATGTCCCGAAATTAGGGGACATGAGATATTTGTTAAGATTTTGCCATTTCAAAAAATCTTCTATCTATCGGATTAAAATAACTTTTTACACTTTTATTGAGGTCTTTTTTAAATTGGATAGCTTCAAACGCGGTCGCCACGCTGATCCCGGTTTTTGTCCGCAAGCAGTTGGATGGCGCTTTCGCGAATGCGCGGACGCATTTCTTCTACCATTTTTAGGGCGCCTCGCTCCAGATTTTTCATATTCGAAGTGCGCCCATCATCCAGAGATGGCGTTCCATATCCGCGATTTAAGTCATAATCAAACCGTTGATATCGCTCCCCAATAAGTTTTTTGAGCTGAAAGTAGACGGCGCGTGCTTGACCGTCAGAGATTGCGGAAAGGAGAGGGGTGCGAAAGGGCCCAGTGGGTGAAATCCATTGGTAAAAACCCCATCTGCGCGAAGTGCCATGGGGGATTGATTGAACGATACGGCCAGTGCCTAGCGAAATGATGCGAATGTCGTCATCAGGGAAAAGGCGTAGTGCTTCTGCAAATCCTGCAACTGAGGGATCATTAATAAAAATACCGCCATCAATGACACTTTGTCGTTTTTTTGTGTGGGGATCTGTAATTTGGTGAGGCGGAAAGAAAGTGGGGGCTGCTGCTGATCCCATTACTGCATCAGCAATCTTGATGGCCCCTGAGCACAATGGATCGCCAGGCGGGGTTAATGGACCGCCGCGGAAGAAAACGGCATCACGTGGCTCCAATGAATAGGCGGTGATTAATAAGTTGCGTTTTGGTTTGATGAAATCGGCTTCACCAAATTCATCATGGAGTATTTTTTCAAAGGCCTGTGGTGAGTATAACGGTGCTATCAATTGTCGTAGAGAACGCAGCACTGGGATTGTTGTTAAAAAACGTTTTGGAAAAATGGTTGCTGCCTCACGACGATAAAGGTCGCGTAACTGGCTTGGGCTGCGAAGCGGTCCGTCTCCGTTCTCATTTGAAAGGGCAATCGCTGCCGCTATTATCGATCCAGTTGAGGTTCCGACAATAACATCAAAGCACTTTGCCAGAGAATCTTTATATCCCGCTTTTCTTAATTCCCCCTCAAAAGCATCCAACATCACCGCAGCGACAATTCCTCTGACACCGCCACCATCAATGGAGAGCACATATCGTGTTCGCATAATTTCCTGCCAATATGAGACAACTTCAATAAACGCACTTAGAGTGCCATAGTCACAGATGATGGCAAGCTTTAAATGATACGTCCTATATCACATTAGCAAGTCACAATAGTAAGTAAGGTCTGATCAGGGTTTATAATCGCCCATAGGCTTCAAGGCCTTTACGGGCCAGCTCGTCAGCCATTTCGTTGCCCGGATCGCCCGCGTGACCTTTCACCCAATGCCAATCGATTTTACGTTTTGCGGCTAAATCATCCAGCTCTATCCACAGATCTTTATTTTTTACGGGTTTACGAGAGGCTGTCTTCCAGCCGTTCCTTTTCCAATTCTTTATCCAACTATTCAGGCCATTTTTTACATAGGTGCTATCAGTATAAAGTTCAAAAGCTGTGTCTTCTGGCGTTGATCGTACAGCTTCGATGGCCGCCATTAATTCCATTCTATTATTCGTGGTTTCAGGTTCGCCGCCTTTTAAATCTCGGGTTTCTTCGCCATCGATGATATACACTCCCCATCCTCCGGGGCCTGGGTTTCCTGAGCATGCACCGTCAGTATATATTTTCAGCATAATGATTAACTCGGATCTAATAAAATAATTTTGTCACAAAAGCGGGGTTATTTTGATGGAATAGCAATTTGCATTGATATTCAAGAGGGGCTTTCACGGTTACGATCGCGCCGTCAACCTGATTGAGCCAGTCATAGGTGCGAGTTAATAAAAAACGCAACGCTGCGCCCCGAAGCATAACGGGCAGGATGTTGATCTCTGCAGGATTTAACGGGTGCTGTTCTTGATAGGCGGAAACAAAGGCTTGTGCGTGTGCCCTTTGGAAGTGATGATCATTGTCAAAACACCAGGCGTTGATACAGATCGCCAAATCGTAGACATAAAAGTCGGTGCAGGAAAAATAGAAATCGATCAATCCTGAAATTTTGCCATCATGTCCAAACATGACATTGTCGGGAAAAAAGTCGGCATGAATAACACCGCTACGCAAGGTCTCGGCTTCTTGTTTCCTTGAAAGTGCCGGCCAGTTTGTGCTTATATAATCTGACTCTTGTGTGATTAGTTCTAATAAACCGCTTGAATATCGATCGGCGTCAGTACATTGAGAAACAAGTTTCCGCCAGCCCTCAATCGATAAATTATTCTTTCTGTTTTTGGGGAAATTTCGCGTAGCGAGGTGGGCGCGCCCGAGCATGGCCCCCATCTGTCCGCAATCACTAATATTGGGCATCATGCGAGAAAGTCCAGGAACAAACTCAATTAAGGCAGCCTCTTTACCGCATAATTGTTGAGTGACATTGCCATTTCGGGTCGGGATTGGCCTCGCGGATGGAAGGCCTTGATTGGCCATATGGTCCATAAGAGAGAGGAAGAAAGGAAGGTCCTGTTTATCTACCCTTTTTTCATACAAAGTTAAAATGTATCGGCCTTGAACCGTATCGAGAAGATAATTACTGTTTTCGACGCCCTCAGCAATACCTTTGAAATTTACTGCGTAGCCAACATCATAGTTGGATAGAAATTTCACGAGGTCAGTTTCATTGACGTGTGTATAAACGGCCATAATCTAGCTTTTACAGTCGGTCTGAGTTTTTACAAATACTTATGATAAAGTTGGTGGCATCTTAAAGGCAATATGTTCGATAGCCGTTTCTAAAGTATCAATATTAATCGGATAGTGGCGGGCAAGGATCGCCAGAAAGTCTTCAACCAGCTCTTCTGGCGCAGATGCACCTGCGCTGAGCCCAAGTTTCTTGACGCCATCCAGTATTTTCCAGTCAAAGCCTTCAGGACCGTCGACAAGGATGGCATGTTTTGCCCCACTTGTTTTGGCCACCTCTACCATTTTGATTGAATTTGAAGATGTTTTGGAGCCAATCACGACCACAAGGTCTGCTCCCTTTGAAATGGCTTTTACCGATTGCTGGCGATTTGTTGTTGCATAGCAAATATCTGCCTTTGACGGTCCTTGGATATCAGGAAAACGGTTTTTGAGGATGGAGAGAATTTCTTCTGTATCATCAACTGAAAGAGTTGTTTGTGTTACATAGGCAAGTGGTTTTTGCGGCGCTTGATAGGTTCTTGCCTGTTCAGCCGTTTCGATGAGCGAAATTTGCTGCGGATCGACCTGTCCCATGGTCCCGCTAACCTCTTGATGTCCCATATGGCCAATCAAAACAATATGATACCCTCTAGCGACCATTTGTCGTGTTTGGACATGAACCTTGGTAACAAGCGGACAGGTAGCATCAATCAGCGTTTGCCCACTGCTCGTGACATTATCAACAATCTCTTTGGGAGAACCGTGGGCTGATAAAATGAGAGGGCGGTCTTTAGGGATCATCGTCAGGTCATCGGTAAAGATAGCCCCCATAGCCTTTAGCCTATTGACGACATGCGTATTATGGACAATTTCATGACGGACATAGACAGGTGTGCCATGTATTTTTAATGCTTCTTCTACGGTCCGAATCGCCCGGGTGACCCCTGCGCAAAACCCTCTTGGAGCAGCCAGTTGAACACTTATTTCATTAGGGTTTTGCGTTACTGGGAACTCGCTTTGGTGCGCGCATGAGTTAATATTGTCATCTGAAAGGGCTTCAAAGGTGGCATCTGGCGACAATTTTCGTTGAATTTTACCCATATTCGTTCGTTCCAATCATTCAACCGGTTTTCTAGGATTGCGCCAATGAAAACTACACGCTACGACTCAAAGTCAATAAGACGTGATGGTGGCCAAAAAGTGTCTATATCCATCGCTACTGACCCTTTAGATATAGGAGCATTCGCCCATGGACAAAGCGTCCAGAATTGCGCTTTTCGCCGCAGTCACTTCAGTACTCGCATTTTCGTTAGCTGGATGTGAATCGCAGTCAAAAGGGGCTCTAGAGCGGAACCCCGCACCGTGCCCGAATATTTTAGTCCTCAATGATGCTGCACGTCTTATTGAGTTCGACGGTGAGCCAAGTCTTGATAATGTTGGTTTTACGGGTGAAATTACCAATGTAACACTGAGTTGTCGGTATTTTGATGAAAAACCGATAACGGGCTCCCTTGAAGTTGATTTTGCTTTTGGCAAGGGGCCAAGTGCGGTGGGAAACACGAAGGATTACACCTATTTTGTTGCGGTCACGCGTAGGGATCGGGAAGTTATTGCTAAGAAAGAATTTACAGTTCGAGGCAGCTTCGGTAATTCCAGTAATGTTGATGAAGCAAAAGAAAAAATTAACAGCTTCGTCATTCCTCGCGCAGATGACAAAACGAGTGGGACCAATTTCGAGATTATCGTCGGGTTTGCATTAACGCGAGATCAAGTCCTTTATAATCGGTCTGGTAAAAGCTTAAAGTTTCCGAACCTGAATTAGATCCTCACTCTTTTAAATAAGCGTTATTTTATGTCCCTGCTCACAAAACTCACCACCATCGTTGGCGAGGCTTTTTCTGCTGAAAACCTAGATCCTTCATTGGGGATCGTGAAGGTCTCGGATCGACCAGATCTTGCGCAATTTCAGTGTAACGGAGCCTTGGCAGCTGCTAAAGTGGCCAAGCAAAACCCGAGAATGATTGCGGAGAAAATTGCAGATCATATACGCTCCTCTGAGATTATTGAGGAGGTTTCTATTGCCGGACCGGGGTTTCTAAACTTGACTCTTAAGGATGAGTTTTTAAGTGCCAGCCTAACTGATCCAACTTATCAGAATTGGAAATTACAAACATCGGAAAAAATCATTCTTGATTATGGCGGGCCGAATGTTGCTAAGCCATTGCATGTTGGGCATTTGAGGGCGGCAATTATCGGGGAAGCCTTAAAAAGGATTTTTCTGGAAGCGGGCGCAGATGTGATCGGCGATGTCCACCTTGGGGATTGGGGGCTTCAGATGGGACAATTGATTAGCGAGCTGGAGCTAACGCGCCCGGAATTACCGTATTTCACGAAAGGATATGATCATCCACACCCTGAGGAATCGCCTGTAAGTCTCTCAGATCTTGAGGTTTTATATCCTATTGCTTCGGCAAGATGTAAAGAAGATAAAGCACGTCTTGATAAGGCAAGAAAAGCAACTTTTGCGCTCCAAGCGGGAGACCCTGGTTATACGGCTTTATGGCAACATTTTGTGTCAGTTTCAAAAGCAGCGATTAAGCAAGAATATGATGAATTGAACGTGTTCTTCGACTTATGGAAGGGGGAGGCGGATGCGCATCCACTAATCGAATCCATGATGGCGGATCTAAGCGCCCGAGATTTGAGTGAAGAGAGCGACGGCGCCATAATTTTTCGTGTGAACCGCGAAGACGATAACAAGAAAATACCGCCGCTCATGCTGATGACCTCAGAAGGCAGTGTGGGGTACCACACTACCGATATGGCGACAATTCAGGATAGAATAGCAAATTTTCAGCCAGACCGAATGCTTTATGTTGTAGATCAACGGCAAGCGCTGCATTTCGAGCAGGTTTTCAGAGCTGTCGATAAAGCGGGTTATTATCCTGAGAGCAAGCTGGAACATCTTGGTTTTGGCACCATGAATGGAAGCGATGGTAAACCTTTCAAGACCCGTGAAGGGGGTGTTTTGCGACTTCGTGATATGATTGACATGGTGGAGGAAAGAGCAAAATCGAGAATTGAAGCTTCTGGGATCGCGGTGGGTTACAGTGCCGAGGAAACGAATGATATCAGTCATAAAATCGGGATTGCAGCATTGAAGTTTGCGGATCTTTCGAATCCGAGAACCTCTGATTACATCTTTGATCTTGATCGGTTTATGGCTTTCGAAGGCAAGACGGGCCCCTATTTGTTATATGCAAGCGTGCGCATTCGATCTGTTTTGAAAAAAGCTGAAGCGAGCCTGGCGCAAAAAACCGGGGAAATCGCTCTTTCTACAAATGAAGAGAGAGATTTAGCGCTGGCGATTTTGCAGTATCCAGAAAACCTGAAAAGTGCGGTCGAAAAACGGATGCCTCATATATTGTGTGATCACGCTTATGCTCTTGCACAAACTTTTTCAAAATTCTACGCAAGCAACAGAATTGCTGATGAGGCTGATGAGGCGATTAAAACCAGCCGGATTGCGCTCATCCATTTGGTCGGAAAACAGCTGGATGCAACCTTGAATTTGTTGGGTATTGACGTTCCTGAGAGAATGTAACCGCAAATCGGGGGGGGCTTGAGGAAATCGTCATAGAAATTGACAGAGTATTTTTGAGTTTGCTCTAGAATCATCGCGAGATTTGTGGCCAAAATCTCATGAATTCAACACAAACAGTCGCGATTTAACCAAGTAATCGTTTGGGGATTATTGCAATTTAGCCACAACCTGCATAATTTCTTCAGATAATAAGGCGAATCCGCAGCTTGTGTAAAACTAGCCTGCAAAAAAATATGGCTTTTGTGAGGTCAGCCACCTAAAACCAGACCCGATATCTGACTGTCACAAATCAGTGTTTAAGTTGTCATCACTCTGTGATGAATGGTCATTATGGGATCACTCGCATTTATTGCCGTTCATCAACAAACAATTGATAGACGTTGTCTAAATTTTATCTTTGGGGCTATCCATGAAAATATCGAGTCTTCTAAAAGTGAGCGTCGCCGCCGTCGCTGTTTCTACAGCGCTTTCGCCGATTGCAATTATTCCGGTTGCACATGCGCAGCAAATTACATCAGGCATTCGGGGTGTTGTCACCGGCCCTGACGGAACGCCTGTTGCCGGAGAGTCTGTTACAATCACTGATACCAGAACAGGAAGTTCGCGCACGGTAACAACTGGTGCAAACGGGAATTATAATGTTCGTGGTTTGTCGGTTGGCGGCCCATACACCTTGCGTGTTGATTCAGATCGCTTCGAAGACTCTTCGATTACAGATATTCGCTTGAGCCTTTCTGGGGCTTCAACAATTAACGTCACTTTGCAATCCACGAGTGCTGGTTCTGATGAAATCGTAGTGACCGCCTCCCGCGCGAATGTCACGAACGTTGCTGTAGGACCGAGCTCTGCCTTTGATTTGGCCGAAATTGAAGCGCTTCCATCAGTTAGCCGTCAAATTCGTGACGTTATCCGGGTTGACCCTCGTGTGAACATTGCCCGAAGTGGCGGCGGTCAAGGGTTTCAGGTTAACTGTCTTGGCGGAAATTCGCGCGGTAACGCATTTACGATCGACGGGGTGCGCTCTGGTGACGCTTTTGGTTTGAATGCCTCTGGTAATTCAGCTCGTAATACCTTCCCGATTCCATTCGATACTGTTGCAGCGACTGCGGTGGAATTTTCGCCAATTGATGTTCAATACGGTCAGTTTACGGGCTGTGCGATCAACGTAACAACCAAATCAGGTAGCAATGATTTCCATGGCTCTGCTTTCTTCCTTTATACAGGCGATAGTATTTCCGGGAGCCAAATTATTGGCGACGATTTCGATAATATTAGTCTAAACCCAGATTTTGATAATTATAACTGGGGTGCTGAAATTGGTGGCCCGATCATCAAAGATAAACTTTTCTTCTATGGCTCTTATGAAGAGACAAGTTCGGGCGGCATTCAAGATGAGGGCATTGGTTCTGCGTTTGCCAACCCTGTAGATTTCACTCAAGCTGATGCTGACCGTGCGAGAGCAGCGCTTTCGTCTATCTTTGGGCGTGATGTTGGGGAACAGGTAACGACATTGCCTCAAACCAGCCGCCGCTTTTTTGGACGGATCGATTGGAACATCAACGATTCACACCGTTTTGAAGCAACATATGCGAGATTAGATGAGGCTTCTGTTTTTGGTGACGATATTGGGACAGGACGCGGTGAGTTTACGTTCTCCGACAATTTCCAAACCGTTGGCTCTGCCTCAAACACTTACTCATTCCGATTGTTTTCTGATTGGACGGAAAACTTCTCTACTGAAATCCGTGTTTCACGCAATGACATTGGAGATATTCAAAATCCGATTGGTGGCGGAGAGCAGCAATCTGATAATCCGATTGTGCGTGTTGCTGTGGGCCCACTTTCGTTCAGTAATGAGTTCTTTGGCCAAGATTTTGCTTCTGGTCCTGGTGTCTTTAGAAGTGCGAACCAGCTTGATAGTCAGGTTGATCAGTTAAAATTTGCGGGAACGTACGTCCACAATAATCACACCTTCACCGCTGGATATGAACTTGATCGCCTCGATATTTTCAATCTATTTATCATCAATGCAACCGGTACTATTTTCTTTGATGATATTGCCGCTCTAGAAGCTGGTACACCACGTGAAATTCGACAAAATGGATCATTTACCGGTGATGTCAATGATGCTGCGGCGGCGTTCAGACGGAGTAATCATACATTATATATCCAGGACGAATGGCAAGTCACAGACACATTCCAAGTTGTAGCCGGTCTTCGGTATGACTTTTTCACATCTGGCGATGAACCACAGCTCAACCCGGTGTTTCAAAATCGATTTGGTTTTGCAAATAGCCAAGCCTTTGATGGGTTTGAAATCTTCCAACCAAGAGTGGGCATAACATGGGAGCTACCAGCACGGTTCGGTCAAACCACACTGACTGCCGGATATGGTCGCTTTACTGGTGGTGATCCAACCGTATTTTTCTCAAATGCGTTCCAAAATTTTGGCGGGACTCTTGGTTTGGGTGATGCCGGTGATGATTTTGGGGCTTTGGATGTTTGTACAGATGAAGACTTGGCCAACACAATTACCAATGGAACATTTAACGGTTTGCCAGCATGTATCGCGCAAGAACAGCAGGCGAGAACAGCGGCATTTGACGCTGATGTTGCTGCAACGGACCCCAATTTTATTCCTCCGAGCGTTGATCGATTTAATATTGGTATTAGTCATTTCACTCAAGGAACGGGGGTTCCCTTCTTTGATGACTGGCAAGCAAATCTGGATGTAATTTATAGTAACAACAGAAATGCGATTGATTTCGTTGATCTCAGTATTGCTCAAAATGGGGTTGCGCCAGATGGACGTCCTATTTTTGCAAATATCGATCCACTGCTTGATGGTTGTAATGCAACCGTTAGCCAAGATTTGCGTAGTTTCAATAATACTTCTGCAGCTTGTTTCGCGGGGGCTGATGTTGGCCAAAATATTATTTTAACAAATGCGATTAATGGTGGCGGTAATGCATTGTCAATTTCTGCGCAGCTTGCCAAACAATTTGATGTATCGAATTCAGGGACATTGGATGTCCGTCTCGGATATGCATTTTCAGACGCTGAAGTTGCTAATGCGGGTAATTCATCTACAGCCGGCTCTAATTTTGAAGAAGTGAGTACTTCAGACTTTGCCAATAATCCGGTTGGTCCATCGTTTTTTAATAACCGTCATAATTTTGTTGTTGGAACTACCTTTAGAGATGAGTTCTTTAGCGATCTTTCCACTACATTAGGTGTGTTTTTCCGGGTACGGACAGGGCGTCCATTAAGTTTTGTCTTCGATAATTCTACATCCGCTGATACATTTGGTGACTCTGACGATGAAGCACGGAGCTTGCTCTTTGTTCCAACAGGACCTGATGATCCACGTGTGACGTTTGCACCTGGTTTCGATACAACTGGATTCTTTAACTTTATTAATGAAAATGGATTAGACGAGTTTTCTGGACAAATTGTTCCTCGTAACTCCTTTACCCAACCAACAAATGCGGATCTGGACTTAAGGTTTACCCAAGAAGTTCCTGTAGGCTTTTCTGATCATAGAGTTGAGTTATCTTTCAACTTAGAGAATTTTCTCAATTTGCTAGGTACAAGCCGAGGCGTTCAGCGGTTTGTGGATACGAGTAACACGGCGGAAGGGGTCGATGTTGCCGGCGCATCTATAGTAGATGGTCAATTTGAGTTTGATAACTTCAACCCTGACGCAATTGACATTGATGTCGATAGTGTAGACACGCTATGGCGTCTGCAGTTCGGTATTAAGTATAAGTTCTAGTCTGAAATTTATATTTTTCAGCATTACCAGAACAAGTGGCTACCACTTGATTTCCCGGAAGTGCGAAAAAGATAACATCAAGTACCTCCTTGATTCCATTTGATGTGGAGGTGGTTTAGAGAGAGTTTGCGGCCCGGGATTTTTTCCGGGCCGTTTTGTATTTGCGATGAAATTATGGCATTGCATTGTTATGCGTGTTTTCTACTCTGATAGTCATGATTTAAATCTACCCGAGGGGCATCGTTTCCCGGGCGCTAAGTATGGTATGTTGCGGCGCGCTCTTGTCACAGAAGGGATAATCTGTACGTCAATGCTAAGGGAGTCTATTCCTGTATCAGCTGAAGCCATCTGTATTGCCCATGACCGAGATTATGTAGATGCGATAGAGACGGGGACGATCGATGCTTCGGCGATGCGGCGGATTGGATTTCCTTGGACACCGACAATAGCCCTGCGCGCAAGAGCCACCGTCGGGGGGGCGATTTCCGCCGCGAGATGTGCGCTTCAAGATCAGATATCGGGGCAATTAGCGGGGGGCACGCATCATGCCCACCGAAGCTTTGGTTCAGGTTATTGCGTTTATAATGACTTTGCTATTGCAGCTTTGTCCCTTTTAGAGCAGGGGCTTGTTTGCAAGGTTGCGATTGTTGATCTTGATGTTCATCAAGGGGATGGAAATGCAGCAATTTTAGATGGAAAAGACAACATATTTGTACTGTCTCTTCACGGAGAGAAAAATTTTCCATTTCGAAAGTTTTCGTCTACGCTGGACGTTCCGCTTGCTGATAATATTGATGACGCAGAATATATGCAGGCCTTGATTAGTGCCTTAGAAAAAATATGGAATTTTTCACCGGACCTTATTTTATATCAAGCTGGTGTTGACCCTTTATATGCCGATAAATTGGGGCGTATGAATTTAAGTTTTGATGGTTTGATGATGCGTGATAGAATTGTACTTGAAGGAGCGAAGATACGTAATATTCCAGTATCTATGGGAATAGGCGGGGGATATGCCGATCCAATTGAACTCAGTGTAGAAGCTTATATGAATACATATCGAGTTGCGCGGGAGATATATGGATGGTAGAGCGCGAAACTGCCATTCATAAATTGGGTTTTGGCGCTTCGGGTGCATGGGCGCAGCCATGGTTTTCTCGGAAGAAAGCAATCTATCTGATCCATCAAGCATTAGAGGGCGGGGTTCGTATTTTTGATACGGCCGGGTTTTATGCCAATGGTGAAGCAGAAAGCCGTTTAGGCGAAGCATTACGTGGAAGAGATGATGTTTTTATCAGTGTAAAAACCGGAACCAGAAATGTAGGTAACTTCCCCTTCAATCGTAGAAGAACCAAAGATTTTTCAGTAACTGCGATACGTGAAGATCTTCAGGCCAGTTTAAAACGATTGAAGCGAGATCAGGTTGATATTCTCTATCTTCACGGACCGGATTATTGGGTGGTAAGTCACACACAGCCTGAATTTAAAAAATTAAAAGAACAAGGATTGATTGTAAAATCAGGAATTTGTGGAGCTGGTGAAGCGCTTGCACTGTCTGTTGAAAATCAAAAAACTGATGCCATTATGGGGGTGTTTAATCTATTCGATCAAACTCATCACAATATCTTTAAAGCTGCCAAAGATGTGAATATACAGACCACGGCTATTGCCCCTTTGGCCCAAGGGTTCTATCGCCCCGGATTTTTCTGGCCCAAATCCCTCAACGATATCTGGGCTATAGCGCGATATCTGCGCGGCCCCTCACCAGGTCATCCGCGCAGGGCAGAAAAACCCCGTCCCTTGGACAGATTTGAAAAAGCTTGTAAATCTCATGGGTATTCGATGGCTCAGATTATGCTTGCTTTCGTGACCTCACAAAATTTTGTCGATGTTGCGATGACGACGAGCACCAAAGAATATCATCTCCATGCCAGTATGAATGTTATTAATCGCCTACCAGAAACAAAGCTTATTGATGAGTTAATAAAAAACTATAACGACACGCTTTTTGGGTGAAAGGGTAATTTTTCATTAGTTTTGACTTGACCCTTGCTTGCGTGATCCTTAGCTAAGAAAGACTGAAATTAAGAGGATTTTAATATGAGTGAAAATGCCGTTCATACCGCAATTCAGAGCCAGGTATCATCTAATCCGGTTATGCTTTACATGAAGGGAACGCCTGATTTTCCTCAATGTGGATTTTCATCGACTGTCGTTCAAATTCTCAACTATCTAGGGGTAAGCTTTGAAACAGATAATGTTTTAGCCTCAGATGAACTGCGCCAGGGCATTAAAGATTTTTCGGAATGGCCAACGGTCCCACAGCTCTATGTAAAAGGTGAATTTGTTGGCGGTTGTGATATTGTTAGAGAAATGTTTGAAACTGGTGAACTGAGAGAGTTTCTGACCCAGCAAGGTATCGAAACAGTAGAACAGCAAGCATAAGCTTTTTGTACCTTTATCGTGATTTTTTCGGGGCCTCTAAAATTGCTTTGTGTTTCTTTACTGACTTTTAGGACTCCCTCGCCATAATTGAACTTAACCTTAAAAGGGGAGAGTTTATGTGATGAGATCCGGTAAAAGCTTTATATACACACCCAAAACAAATGAACGACGTCAGGAAAAACGCGCTGTTTTATCCATGCCTTGCGCTTTTAGCGTAGAAGAAGGGGTATTACATCGAGCGGAAACGAGAGATCTGGCTGCGTCTGGTATTGCGATAAAATCATCCATCAAGCCTAAAAAAGGCGCAATGATCCATATCTTATTTGATGAATATGGAGAACATACAGGAAAAATCAGCCGTGTTTTTGACGGTGGATTTGCTGTTAAATTGCCCCAATCTTCGCTTGCTGTATTGGCGCTTTCAACAATTTGAAGCATTTCCAGACCAAGCGGGTTTCGGCTGCGCAGTCCTGGGAGCGCTACAAAACAATACTTTAAAACACCTCTTGATTCCATTTGATACGGAGGGGCTTTATGAGATCGATTCAAAATTCTCATAGTGAAATCGTGAGAATTGATCATTCTATTGTTTTTTCCTTCGAAAAAACCGGTTAATGATACTCACATGAGTTTTCCGGAGTTTTCAATGTTTTCTCTTAATCCTATGAAAATAGCAAAAATTCTTATTGGCTATTGTTTATTGTGGTTCGCATCTGGATGTGCTGCAATAGGACCCGTTAGCTCAATTCCAGTACAAGAAAACGCTCAACTTGATCCATTAACCAATTGGAATAAAGTTGCTGTTCAGTTTGATCCGGATTGTTATAATCTGCATACAAAGTATGATGAGTGGGGAGTTTTTATTGGATGTCAGTCAATTGATATTTTTGATGTTCGCACCCCTAATGTGTATCAACTTTTCGATGAAAAACTTTCTTTGCAAAATTGTAGTACAATTTTAGGTAAGACGGGCCAGCGCAATTATATTCGTACTGGAGATCAATTTTTATTTGTTGATAAGACGGGCCAAAATGCCAATGCTTGGTATGTTCCCGCCGATTATTACTCAGATGGGGTCAGTACCCCAGATGTCGTGCGCGAAATTCTGCCCGGTGCGATTTTGGATACGGACTCACCGCGCACTCTCTCTGCCGCTCTTTTCCACGACCGATATTTTTGTTTGTTTGAGTATAGTCAATTTGCATGGAGTAAAAATCGCGAAAGCTTCCCAAGTAAATTGAAAGGGACTGATCGCGCGCCGATAATAAAAGCTTATAGAAGAAAGGGGTGTGCAAATACTTCCTTTCGAAATGGTTTGAGGACTGCGGGTGCTTCCAGCTTTATTTCGACTATGTTTCGTCAGATGGTTGGGTTAGTTAATCCTGGCAAATCCGGATATTGCCCAACGCGGGTGCATACAACTGCGTTATCGAATTTAGAAAAAAAATTGGAAAAATTAGTTGATGTCGGCCCAATAGGGTCTGGTGACCGCAGTGAATTGCCAGGATGTCGGCCAAAGGAAGTCTTGATTTTATGCTTGAGTAAAATCGAGGCGCTCTGGTCACTGGTTACGGTAAGCGCGGATGATTATGGGCAGCTGGATGGGAGTTTTGTAAGTGCAATTAGCGAAGAATGGCGCCAAGTTATGAACCGCATTATGTGCTTTGAACTTCAGGCCATCAATGGCCAATATGATTGGCCAGATAACTTTAAAATCAGTGACGATATTATTCAAAGCCAATGTGGATTTATTGATATCAATTTATTGAGATCACAAAACGAGGACTTGCGAGCAGATTTGCGAGTTCATCATACAATCTTTGATCAAAACGATCGTGTGATTATCAGCCCGTTTCGTGCCGGTGATTTCTGGGTTGAAGCCGCATTGATGCTTTCACAAGAAAATGGACCTGAATTATTTTTGCAAACGGTGTCATCTCTAAGATCAATTGATTATGCCATGCTGGCGATAGCTGATTGGAATGAACGCATGGCTGAAGTGGATAGCTTATAATAGCGATGCGTTTACTCGTTAACGGCCATGCCGAGCATATCGATTGCTAGGGCTTATAGCGCGCCAATTCTTTTCTTTGCGCCATGGTAATCTCTTGCGAGTTTAGCAACAAAATCAGACGTTGATGGAACATCTTTGATCGCGCCAATGCCTTGACCGCATCCCCAAATATCTTTCCAGGCTTTTTTATCTGAGTTACCGCCAGATCCAAAATTCATTTTCGAGGGATCGCTTTCAGGTAAATTATCTGGGTCCATGCCCGCAGCAATAATAGAGGGTTTCAAATAATTCCCGTGTACACCGGTAAAAAGGTTGGTGTACACGATATCATCAGCGCCGCATTCTGTAATGGCTTGCTTATAATCTGATGAGGCATTGGCTTCTTGTGTGGCAATAAAGGCAGAGCCAATATAGCCAAAATCTGCGCCCATTGCCTCACAGGCCAGAACAGCATCACCAGTCGCAATAGAACCAGAAAGCGCAATAGGTCCCTTAAACCATTCGCGAATTTCCTGCACGAGAGCAAATGGTGATATTTCGCCCGCATGTCCGCCGGCGCCCGCTGCAACGGTAATGAGGCCATCGGCCCCTTTATCGATCGCCTTTTTCGCAAAAAAATTATTGATGACATCATGTAACACAAGTCCACCATAGGAATGTACGGCTTCATAAACATCCTCACGCGCGCCCAGAGAACAAATTACGATAGGAACCTCGTGCTTCACCGTTGTTTCTAAATCCGCCATCAGGCGATCATTAGAACGATGGACAATTTGATTAACTGCGAACGGGGCAGCGGGGTGATCAGGATTGCTGTCATTATGGCGATTGATATTATCTTTGATCTGGATAATCCAATCATCCAGCGCTTCCTGGGGACGCGCGTTCAACGCAGGAAAAGAGCCAATAACGCCTGCGCAACATTGGGCTGAGACCAATGCAGGGTTCGAGACAATAAATAAAGGCGCTCCAATCACTGGCAGGCGCATTTTAGATTTGATGTCAGCAAAGGTCGTCATAAAGGCTCCGATTCATTTCGTTTCAGGTGAAAATATAGCGCTCTTTTTCTATCCGCAATGAGCAATTGCAGTTACGTAGGCGCTGGAAGCGGATTTATTGGTCAATCGCAGAGTATGCTGTAGTTTTCTCTATATTCTCATATATCGCATTCTATTGCTGAGGAGGTGAGTCAACTTTTATGCAAGTATAGTGGTCGCTTTAACAGGCAGCTGAAAAACTTCAGTTTTCATGGTTTGAATAGCAGGGCAT
>CAYZLR010000075.1:0-16370 GCA_964479275.1 uncultured Caulobacterales bacterium | reverse complement strand
AGAATCATAAGTCGCTGAAATCACTCAATTGTAATTTTGAATTGGGCTCTAAAGGCTCCACCAGCAGTCGATTCGCCTCTTCTTGACCGACGTTTCGAGTTTCGCCGCGGTCTATCTGTTTAGTCCCGGTGAATACTGACACAGTTGTATCGACTGACTGGAATAATGTTTTATAGGACAAGTTTTACACGGGGGCGCCCCAACGACACAAACGAGCCATCGAGCGACACAAAATAGTCAGGAGAGCGTGAGCGCGCTTGTCCGTCGTCATAGACTTTATGAATTTAAACTCGAAATTCAACACAGAATGCATGTATACGGATTTATTTTGATATATCCAAAATCAACATTCTTAAAGAAAGATAACTTTGCGTGTTGCAGCCATAGGTTTTATTCGTTCTTTGTAAGGGGGGTAAAATCAATCTGATAGCATTAAAAAAAGGCTTGCTGCAATATGTGCAAATTCATCTCGTATATTGATTGCACAAAAATTTTAATATACCGGCAAACAAGGGAACACGCTCAGAGAAAACAATATTTATCTGCGTACAAATATTACACTATAAATATAGCAATTATAAAATAACCTAAAAAAGATTTTTTACAAAAGTGATTACTCGAATTATTGACATGATCATTTTTTTATATAGCCTCCATAATGGATAAGACGGGCAATATTTATTGGAGGGTACGATGCGCACAAAAGCGTTGATCTTAGCTATTTCAGTTACATTTTTTTTAGTGAACTCAGTTCTATCGACGTCGCTTGCCCAAAATAAAAGCCAAGATTCCGAACCTGAACCGAGGCAAATAGGAGCAAACAGCACCATAGTAGGCGGAGAGAGTGGCGGAACAACAGATACTGAAAACTTAGACATAAATTTAGGGGGTGACCTGGAACGTCAGGGGGTAGAGGAACGTTTGGTTGCTAATGGGGTTAATTTACTTGGTGACCAAATTGATATGGATACAGGGGCTTTGCGCTTTGAGCATGTTGATGTTTCTTTACCTGGCAATTCAGATTTAGAAGTTGCCATTCGACGAGAGCGGGAACAGGGCCGTAAATACAACCACAAATTTCAAGGGGATTTTGGCGATTGGCAGATCAACACTCCAAGAATCACCTACATTACCGCAGTCCCGCTAACAAATTCAGATGTTTCGCCAACGTCTGTTTCATGGCAATCGGGGTGCAGCTCTCCCCGAGAAGGCGGCATTATTGTTGAACCGGAATTTGCGGTGACTAATCCCGTGCGTGCAGAAATGATAGTCGATTTTAATACTATTGCAGACTATTCATACTCTAGTGGAATTGACCTGCAAATTCCCGGTTCGGGCAGTCAGCAAGTTCTGCATTTGGATGATGATTTACCTGTCGAACGCAATTTTCCCGCCTGGCCAGCAGATGCTGTAAAAGGAACATCAGCAGGTTGGGCTATAACTTGTATACAGAATATTGGGCGCGATAACGAAGAAGGCTTTATTGCGCATGCACCAAATGGTGACCAATACAGATTTGATCGCATCATTTATCGCGAAGCCCCATTGGATAATAATGCCAGACAAATTCTAAGATTTTTGAGGTATTATGCAATCGTCTTAGCCACTGAGGTTACTGATGTACACGGAAATTGGGTAAAGTACACCTACAATGACCGAGGTGATTTAACAAAAATTCACTCCAATGATGGCCGCAAAATCGATCTTTATTATGAAGGAGAACCACTACGTTCAGGGGTTCTTTCTTCCGACTCAAAACGAATATCACGTATCGAAGCCAATGGCCGAACCTGGGAATATGAATATCATCAAAATAACCTCTTCTTTTGGCTCAAGAAAGCCACTCTGCCTGACGGAAGATATTGGCAAATTGGCGGAAATGCGGGTCTTTGGAGAATGGATAAAAATGCCTTAGCTTCAACCATCTGCACCCAAAACCCAATCACGATAGGTCTGGTGCATCCTAACGGGATAAGCGGATCATTTACTTTGAACGAAATTGGGCATGGGTTGACCTATGCTAACCCGGGCGGGGGGAGCTACCATTGCCAAACCGCTGATATAGGTGATATTGAAGCCGCTCGGCCTGTTACAGAGGTCATGTCGCTGGTGCAAAAAACCCTTAGTGGTCCTGGTTATCCAGATGCGACCTGGAATTACAACTATTTTAGCGATCAAGGCGCGTTTCATAATAGTGGAGGATTACCCGACACGCGTTACACTCGGGTCATTGATCCTTTAGGACATGTCACTCACTATCACCACAATCGAAGGGGCGATAGTGCCCTGCAAGGTCAATTGGTCAAGATAGAGAGATTTGAGAACGCCTCTACTGCCACGCCGGTTGAAACCACCGAAAACAATTTTACTGTTGAAGACCCTATCGGATGGTCTTTTCTCTCCAACAGTAATTTGGAAAGATTAACAAGGCCTGTTTACAGATCCGAGACAATTACCACCCGCGATGGAAACATTCACAGAACCCGCTTCACATATAATTCGGATCAATCTTCAGCAGATTATTCCTTCGGTAATCCCACAAAAATAGAACGTTTTGCTATACCTGACGGCCAAACTCGGGTGGAAGAAACAACTTATGAACATCATAAATCACTTAATCAATGGATGATCGGCTTACCCAAAAAAAGCACACGTAATGGTAAAATTTTTGATGAGTACACGTATGATAGTAAGGGCCGTGTAGTCTTCCACGATCGTTTTGGTGTCAGATATGCTCGGTATGTGTATTTTGGTCAGGGGCATGCTGCTGCGGGTCAGGTGTTTCGGCAGTTTGATGGCTTGAATCGCTTAACACAATTTAATGGATACAAGCGAGGACAGCCGACATTAATTACCCGCGCGGACGGCACGACCCTAAGGCGCACAGTGGATGATAATGGCTGGGTGACATCGGAGACAAATGCACGCGGCTATCGCACCAATTATGCCTATAATGCGATGGGTTGGCTCACCAATATTGATCGACCCGAAAATTGGGCAGATACCAGCATTAATTATGCTTTCCTCAACGATGGGACCTTGCGCCAACGCTCCACCACTAACAATGAGCGCACAATCATCTTTTATGATGGGCTCAATCGCCAGATGCGGGTCAGCCGGGTTGACCTGAACGATGCCGGGCGCACGATCACGTCTCATACGCAATATGACCCCCTTGGTCGGGAGACATTAAAAACATATCCCTCTTATTTTGCGGCCAGCATGCGCGGGATTGAAACTCAATACGATGCTTTAAACCGGGTGATCCAAACCCGGGAGACAGAATCCCCTTTCGCAACAACGATAATGGAATATTTAAGCGGCGCCCGGATGCGGGTTACCGATCCTTCAGGTGCGCAGACTACCACCAGCTACAGACGTTATGGCAACCCGGATGATGGCGACGTGGTTCGTATTGTGCAGCCCGAAGGGGTGATCACAGACATGACTTATGATCATTACTCGAACATTCTATCCGCGACTCAACACGGCACCTCCAACGGGTATAATGTTACTGAGAGCAAGCGTTATCGTTATGATCAGCGCTTACGCCTTTGTAGCGAGTCAACAGAAGAAGCAGGCGCAACAAGGTATCGTTATAATAATGCCAATGAGCTAATCCGCTATTCAAAAGGTCACGCCAGGGATCGCGAATTTGTCAATGCTAATGCCAGCAATCTTTATGATCGGTGTTTCGGCCTCACCCCAACAGCCCTTGTAGAATATATTTATGATAATTTGGGCCGCAAAACCCAAGTTAACTATCCGGACAATACCGGCGATATCGTCATGGCCTATGACGCGAATTCCAATCTCACTTCCGTTACAAAAGGCAGCGGCAGCACATTATCCAATTGGGTATTCACCTATAATTCCGCCGATCTGCCCTACACAGAAACCCTGACCGTAGATGGACGCATCTACAAAACCGCCAATTGGTACAATCCAAGTGGCCACCTCACCTATCGTCAATATCCTGGCGGCCCTGGCGGTCAAGGCGGCATGACTGTAGCCTACCGGCCAGACGGTTTTGGCCGTGCGAAAGAGATACAAGGAGAGCAATTATTTCTGTCCAGCGTCGACTGGCATGCAAGCGGTGCATTGGCCAATGCCACTTACGGTAACGGTCAAAGGCTAGTTCGCTCAGAAAATCCCCGTCAATTGCTGTCCAGAATATTTGTGGCAAAAGGCGGGGCGAAAGTCCTCGACAACAGCTATGCTTATGATGCGCGGGGCCTCATCACCAGCATCACGCCAAACATCACAGGTGTCGGATTCGCCCACAGAACCGCACAATCTTTCACTTATGATGGTCTTGCGCGCCTGATCTCTGCAACCGGTCCATGGGGCGGTATCGGTAATCTAGTCAACGCCGCCTATCAATATGATGCGCTGGGTAATATCCGTGTCCGTCAACTCGGCGGCCGCTCTATTTTCATAAATTACAATTTCCTCAATCAGGTTCGCTCGGTACGCGATAATAATTACGGCAACCAGTTTCGCAATTACACCCATGACTCCCGCGGCAATATCATCAGCGATACTCGCTTAAACTTTACCTATGACCGCGCAGAGCGCCCCGTCGCCATTACCGGGATCGGCCCCAGCGGTGCCAGCACTACCGGTACCTACACATATGATGGGTTCAACCGCCGGGTGCGCCAAACCGTCGACGGGGTAACGATTTATTCCGTCTACACTCAATCGGGAGAATTAATCCACCGGGATAATGTCAATACAGGCCAGAAAACAGATTACATCAATCTCGCCGGGGCCAGTTTGCGCTTGGTCAATAATCAGGCCACCTACACCCATAAAGACCATCTCGGTTCGCCCATTGCCGCCACCAATGGCACGGGCGCTGTATTATGGCGCGAGATTTACCGCCCATACGGCGAAAAGGTCAACGGCGCGGTACAAAACTCAGGTGCGGCCAATGCCGAGAATGAGAGCTTCACAGGCCACATAGACGACACCTCTCTGGGCCTCACCTATATGCAAGCGCGCTATTACGACCCCGCCATTGGTCGATTCTTATCCAACGACCCCATGAGCTTCATGGGCAGCGGCTACTCCCCGGCATATTTTAACCGCTATGCTTATACCGCAAACAATCCGGTGAATAATATCGACCCGGATGGTGGGGTTTTCCGGGCAGCGGTCAGCGCGTTTAAGGTTGCCAAGCGGACAGTGAAAGCGCGTGGCAACGTCTTCAAAGCTGTTCGCGATGAAGCTGCCAGTATTGCTGATGCAGGCGGGACGCTTTTTGACCCAAACGCTTCGGGGATAGAAAAAGCAGCGGCGGTATTTGAAGTTGCGGTCGGCGTTAAGGTTCCAGGCGTCGGCAAAAAAGGCGGTAATCCCTGCTGTTTTGTCGCGGACACACTCGTTGAAACTGAAGCTGGCCTTCGCCCTATCGAAAATATGAAGGTCGGCGATAAGGTTTGGGCGCATGACCCTGAAACCGGCGAGACGGCGCTGAAAGAAGTCACTGACTTTATCCCAGCCCACGATCGCGAAATCTGGAGAGTGGCGGTCAAAGGCGACACTTCAAGCGAGGTCTTCGAGACAACCCATGAACATCCCTGGTGGGTGATTGATGGCGACGGCAAAGGTGCGTGGAAAGAAACCCATGAACTAAAACCGGAAATGCGCGTTATCGCCCGTGGCGATCTCGAAGAGCCGCGCCTCATCTTGGCGTCAACCGGAAATGCCGGCACGATCTCCCCCGACCGTATCATGATGATCGCTTCGGTCGAAAACACTGGCCGCATCGATGCCACTTACAACATCACCGTTGCGGACTTCCATACTTACTTTGTTGGCACGCAACGAGTGTTGGTGCATAATTGTAAACCGGTTCAAGGGCCCGCAAACCCAGGAGCAACAAAAAATGTAAGTGATTTAAATGGCAAATCTTCAAGCGAGGCAAATCAAGCTTTAAGCAAGGCGGGATTTGAAAATAAGGGTACATCATCGGGCGGATTTACAACCCATAAACACAGTGATGGTAGTAAAATGACAATAAAACCTAATGGTACAGTAATTCGAAATGGACCAAGAACTAATGTTCAATCAGCTACAGGAAAAAAATTCAATCCAAGATTTGACAACACAGGTCGAAGAACAGAAAATCATAATCCTCCCGAAAAAATCGACAACTGATAGAACTTGAAATGTTAAATCACAAAGAAATGACAAATATTGACATGACGCAATATCAAGTTGCTGATGTCACAGTAAAAGTATTAAAAAGAACAATATCAATTGAACTTATTTCTTCAATTGATGGTTCAAGTGCTATAGTCTCATTTGTTGATTTTTTGTGTGCAAAGTACTTATGCAATCCAAATTATGATTATGAGCTTGAATTAGTGCACAAGTTTACAAGCAATAAAATTGAAGGCGTTGAATTAAAAAAAGCCCTCCATAATGAAGGGTGGGATTTTCGTAATCCTGCTGGAGAATTAGAAAATCCAGAGTCTGCGATAAAAACTGATCTATTTTCAACCTTTCAGTTAACCATAATTGGTAAGGGGCCATTTTTTTATAGCTAATAGTGTTGATGAGGGTGACGTTAAAGTGGTTGATGATGGGTGTCGGGTTAGAATTTGCAAATTCGCTAACAATAATACCAGCTTCCGACTTTCAGTATTTACACGAATTATTCTTTGCAAATGAATAAGGCGAAGCGATCTATTTTATTGATTGGATAATAGAAAATGAAAACCCGGATTAAGGAGGGGAAATTTTGCGTAAAATAGATGAGATAAAAATCTTAAATTTAGCAAGTAGCAACTGTGTAAATCAGGCATTTCTGATGTCATAAAACCGCTCTTCTCTAATCATTGCATTTATCTGCACAAGAAGGCGTCTTGCGACAGCGATGATTGCGACTTTGAAGGGTTTTCCGGCGTCCTCAAGTTTCTTTCGATAAGCCTTCATGTCGGGATCAGATTTGCTGGCGGTAAAACCGGCGATGTACAACGCCCGTTTAACGTCGCTCCGTCCGCCCCATGTCATCCGCTTACCGTGCATTTTTTGGTTTTTGAGGGGCTGCTGGAGCGCGTTCACAAAAAGTGTAATCGTTGATGGTTCCCTTCCATCAACTTGGGTTCGAACGCGCGACCAAACAAGAATCCAGACTGCGTTTAATCTCGACAAAAAGGTAACGCAGTCTAGGGGGCACTTTTGGGGAAGTTGTTTGAAGAGCCATTACCATGGCCTTCTCCACCCATATTCAATCCACTGGATTGAATATTTGGGCTAACGTCCAACCGTTTTCGAAGCGCTAAAGCTCTGTTTTTGCGACTTATTTACTGGGTCAGAATGCCCCCACTTTTAGCTGGATCGTTCGTGATTATTAAGGGTTAAGCCGCTTACGCAATTGTCTGCTCGATTGCATGATTTATTGCCCGCACGCCCGCTGCTGCGCCCTCGCGGTGATCCCAGACCGCACTGCTAAGCGCCAAAAAATCAGCGCCCGCGCGTACCAGCGGCTGACAATTTTTCTCGGTAATACCACCGATCGCCACACATGGCACCGTTGTTGCCTCCTGCCACCAGGTCAGAATAGACGGCTCGGCAAAGCTGGGCGGTTTTTTTGTTTGTGTGGGGAAGAAAGCGCCAAAAGCAACGTAATCCGCGCCAGCCTCACCGGCTAACAAAGCTAAATGGCGCGAATCATGACATGTCACCCCGATACTGGCCGTGTCACCCAGAATTTCGCGCGCCTCTTCATAAGAGGCATCAGTTTGCCCAATATGGACCCCGTCAGCTCCAACCTGTTTACTCAGATCCGGGCGATCATTGATCAGGAAACTCACATCATGAGCCCGTGCAATCGGCAAAAGAATTTCGCTCGCTTTGATGATTTCTTCGTCGCGCACGCACGCCCCTTCACGAGACTTCAATCGTAATTGAACACAGGCCACATCGCCCGCCCCCAGTGCCTGATCGAACTGGCGTTCAAACGCGCCAAGATCAGGAATGCTTGGCGGCGTAATCAGATATAATCGACATTTTTGCATAATCAATTCAATTTATAAGTAACATCAATGCGGCAAAGGCCCGTTATTGAACAATCTTTTCTATAGCCCGTATCTTGTCCAATTGCACATGGCAATAGGCGGCTTCACATGCCCCGCCTGTCTATGTCTACCCCAATCCATTGATCAAAAGCAGGCTCAGATCTTATCAAGACGCGAACCCTTAAAAATCAACCAAAATGATAATTAATATCGTTAAAGTGGGCTTATTGTGATTTATCGTCACTTTGTTTGATACTGGTAATGATTATTTATCAATGATACTCTGAGTATTATTATAATTTTTAAACATCACCTTTTCGGTGAAAATATATCTTGCAAAATTTGCATTTCGGGAAGCATTTTTTGCACGCGGGGAGAGCATCGTGCAGAAAATTCTGCCCTTAATCAGGGCTTGCATTCTATTAGTCAGTATACTGCATTACAATCCAGCGCTGGCATCACCTTGGACACGCCCAAAGGGAAGTATCTTTCTCACAGCTGGATCTGATATCTTCTCCGCCACAGGCGACTTTCAATTTGATCCCCCTCCCCTGGAAGATAGCCCCGATGATCGCTTTCAACGCATTCAGTCCAATGCATATGTCGAATATGGTCTTAGTGATAAGTGGTTAGTATCACTCAAAGGGTCCTATAGCTTTTTTACAGTCAGAAGCCCAAACGCCACTTCGTCAAATGCAAATCTCTCAGAAATAGAGGGGTTATTACAGCGCCAAATTTTTAAGGGCAAAAATAATACTTTCTCTTTGGCGTTGGCGGCCGGGCAAAACAATTCATTAGCAGGGGGAACAAGACCAGGGTTTCAATCTGATGGCATCGACACAGAAGTCAGAGCACTTTATGGGCGTACATTCGCGACCAAACCTTTTCAAATCTTTGCTGGAACAGAGGTTGCCTATCGTCGTCGCTTTGGTATTGCCGCAGACCAAATCAGAGCAGACATAAAATTCGGCTTTGAGCCTCACAAACGGCTGTTATTTCTGATCGATGGCTTCACCGTCACCTCATTGCGCAATAATACTATCAATTCCGACGGCCTTGTTGGCGCAGATTTCGACGTCATAAAAATAGAACCCTCAGTCGCTATCCGTGTCACGAAAGGCTATCGCCTGCAATTTGGCGGAAATTTTGAAATTGCTGGCAGAAATATCGAGCGTGGGCGATCATTTTTCGTCAATCTCTGGTCTGAATTTTAGAACTTGAAAACATGGTAATTGGCTATAATCCTTAGCCTAAAACATTTTGCGTGTTTGTGGGAACCGGTTGAACTGCGATAAATGCGACAAAAGAAAGACTGAAAGCACTTCTACGACTCAATTTCAAGTGGAGGTGCTTTAAGGGCCATTTGGGATATTTATGCCAGGCATAAGGCCATAACCACGCATCCCTATCGCGGAACTCATAAAGTTTGAACACTCCACACTGTTGATAATCTATTTTTGAGAATCATTGCATTCTGAACAAGTTCTGGCAGAGTCGCCCCGCGATGCGCTGATCCGGCATTTTTGCCACCAGACTTCGATTTCATAACGCCTATCTATTTTTAACATTCAGGTCCCCATGTCTCAAAAATCTTCAATTGCACCGACCCTCTATCTAATTGATGGTTCAGCCTATATTTTTCGCGCGTATCATGCTCTGCCACTTTTAACACGAAAATCTGATAATATGCCTGTGGGCGCCGTCTCTGGGTTTTGTAATATGCTTTACAAATTGATGAGCGAGTTAAGCGCCAGCAATAAAGCCACACATTTTGCCGTGATTTTTGATCACAGCAGAAAAACCTTTAGAAACGATCTTTACAGTGAATATAAAGCAAACCGGTCTGAAACACCTGAAGATTTAATTCCGCAATTTCCTCTTGTTCGTCAAGCGACCAAAGCGTTCGGTGCCGCCTGTATCGAACAAAAAGGTTTCGAAGCTGACGATATCATTGCCACTTATGCAGCAATGGCAGAATCCGCAGGCGGAAGTGCGGTCATTGTGTCATCTGATAAAGACATGATGCAGCTTGTAACGGATAAGGTCAGCATGCTTGACCCTATGAAAAATAAAAAAATTGAGCGCGAGGCCGTTATTGATAAATTTGGATTAGGCCCTGAACATGTCATCGACATTCAATCTCTTGCCGGGGATAGTGTGGATAATGTTCCAGGTGTGCCAGGCATTGGCATCAAAACCGCTGCGCTTCTTATTGAAGAGTTTGGTAATCTTGATGCATTGCTTGAAGGTGCTTCAACCATCAAACAAAACAAACGCCGCGAAAATTTAATTGAGTTTGCCGGTCAAGCGCGCTTGTCACGCGATCTCGTGACACTAAAAACTGATGTTCCTGTTGAACACACATTAGACAGCCTTAAGATGCAGCCCATTGATGGCGAAAAACTTGTCGAATTCCTCAATGAGATGGAGTTTAATACGTTAACGCGCCGCGTCATCGAAGGTCTTGGGGTAGATGCACAAATTGCTACGGCGCAAATCACCAGCGTAGCGGCGCCAGAAGAAAACATTTACGAAACTATCTATGACGAAAAAGCCTTACAAAAATACATAGCATCCGCTTATGAGCGCGGGGTTATTGCCGTTGACACCGAAACCAATGGCTTGAATGCGATGCGAGTTGATCTGGTCGGCATATGCTTGTGTGCGACCCCTGGAACGGCAGGCTATCTTCCCTTGGGGCACGGCGCAGATGGCCTCGCCCTTGACGATCAGAACGTCAACAAACAAATGAAATTAGAAAACGCAATCGGCCTTCTCAAACCCATGCTCGAAGATCCGTCCGTAATAAAAGTCGGGCAAAATATGAAATTTGATGCCATGATCCTGCGCCGCTATGGCATCGATATCGCCCCCTATGACGATACCATGTTAATCTCTTATGCTCTGGATTGCGGACGCGGTCATCATGGCATGGATGAATTAGCAAGACGTCATCTGGAAATAGAAACAATCAAATTTTCCGATATTGCCGGAACTGGAAAAAAACAAAAAACCTTTGATCAAATCGATATTGAGAAAGCAACGCAATACGCTGCCGAAGACGCCGATATTACTTTGCGTCTTTATCATCATTTGAAACCCCGCCTTGCGAGTGAGGGGTTTACAAACCTATATCAAACATTAGAGCGCCCGCTGGCGCCAGTAATTACAGATATGGAATATGCGGGTGTCAAAGTTGATCGCCAAACTCTATCGCGCCTTTCCGCTGATTTTGCACAGCGCATGGCCGCTCACGAAGCTGAAGCCCACAAGATCGCTGATGAGGCATTTAATCTTGCTTCCCCCAAGCAAATATCAGAACTTTTATTTGGAAAACTTGGCCTACCGGGCGGACGTAAAACCGCAAAAGGGGCATGGTCAACCAAAGCAGAGGTTCTTGAAGAACTGGCCGCCGAAGGCCATGAATTACCAACGGCCATATTAAAGTGGCGCTCTCTGGCTAAACTCAAATCAACTTATACAGACAGTCTACAAGAAGAAATTCACCCCGAGACGGGACGCATACACACATCCTATTCATTGGCTTCAACAACCACCGGGCGACTTTCTTCTAATGACCCTAATTTACAAAACATCCCGATACGCACGGAAGATGGCCGAAAAATTCGCACCGCTTTTATCCCTGAAAAGGAAAATGTTTTAATTTCTGCTGATTATAGCCAGATCGAATTACGCTTATTGGCCCATATTGCTGATCTAAAAACCATGAAACAAGCCTTCGCCGATGGTGTTGATATTCACGCGCTTACGGCTTCGGAAATGTTTGGAATTCCTATAAAAGATATGGACCCTATGGTACGCCGAAGTGCCAAAGCGATCAATTTCGGCATTATTTACGGGATTTCTGCATTTGGCCTCGCCAACCAACTTTCCATTTCACGCAAAGAGGCCAAAGATTATATCGATAGTTACTTTGAAAAATTCCCCGGCATTCGCCGCTATATGGATGAAACTATCGAAGATGCAAAAGCCAATGGATATGTTGAAACAATTTTTGGTAGGCGCACCCATGTCGGTGGGATTAACGATAAAAATCATGCGGTCCGTGGCTACGCAGAGCGCGCAGCGATCAATGCACCGATACAAGGGGCCGCCGCTGATGTTATTCGCCGCGCAATGATCCGTATGCAGCCCGCTCTTGATAAATCTAAACTTGAGGCCAAAATGCTTTTGCAAGTTCACGATGAACTCATATTTGAATGCCCTGCTGCACAGGCTGAAAGAACCTGTGCACTGGTCAAAAAAGTCATGGAGCAAGCACATTTGCCAGCGGTTGAAATTTCAGTCCCTCTAGACGTAGATGCACGCGCGGGATCAAATTGGGATGAGGCTCATTAAAACATTTCCAGATCAAGCGGCTAGCAATTGAGCGTCCGCAAATTTGACAAAAATTAACCACGCAACTGGGGGATAATGCCTTCGAGCGAATATCGCTTGCCTAACATTCCAAACCTTCCTTGATTAAGCCCCTTAACTTCCTAGACATGACCGCTTCAATGGGAGGTGGCGGCGCCTTAAGATAGAAAATTATCGCATGAAATTGACATAAAGATTTTTTAGCGACCAGCTAAATATTTTCTTTGTTATGTAATTTTTGAGAAAGTGTTGGCCTTAAAAACGGTGTATGCCGATCACGCAAAGCTTCGAGAAAGATAACAGATAGAATATAAGTGCCCGCGAGGACAACGCCCCGTATTGTCCCAGATATTTTCGACGTTCCGATACGATTTGCATAACTCACTGGCGTCTCGCTCACACGTAATCCCGCTTTGAGAGCGCGTATCTGCATTTGCATTGTCCAGCCAAAGGTCATCGCATCCATATTTAAAGACATAAGCGCGTTGCGCCGGATTGCCCGGAAGGGGCCAAGATCTGTATAAGGCGCATTCCATATCATCCGCATTAATCGACATGCGAGCCAATTGCCAAATTTTTGAGGCAATGTAAGCGCTCCTTTTTCCACAATACCGGAAAGACGTGAACCGATAACCAATTCCATCTCTTGATCGAGAATGGGTTTTAGCAAATGAGTCATTTCGTTGGGGTTATCGGCAGCATCTGCATCCATAAAAACAATGATGTCTGCAGACGTCGCGGCTTGTACGCCTGCCATACAGGCACGTCCATATCCAGGCGTGGGTTCACTGATGACCCGGGCACCATTATCACGCGCAATTTGGGCCGTCTGATCTGTTGAGCCATTATCGACAACGATAATTTCATCAGCCAGACTTGGGATGGATTGCAAAACCAATGCAATTGCTTTTTCCTCGTTCAATGCCGGAATGACCACACTGATTCTGGGTGTGTTATTATGCGTTTTGTTTTTCTTTAAGATATTGTGAACCATAATATTTTCATTTTTTTACTGTATTGCAAATTCCAATTCCGGGTTTCCATCACGTACTAAAGTTTTTTCAACCAATTATGAAGTTTTCAAGCCTTGTTTTGATAATTGATCCCAGATGATGAAACCCAAAGGAATTCCGAATTCTATTGGAGCAAGGATAAAATTAAAAATCCAGTCATATCCCATCACAAATAGAGGAAATCGTAGATAATAGATCGGTAGTGTGATTGCCAATACGACCAGTCCTTTGGTAGGAACTAAAGCCACCAGGGGCAGAAACCAGAAGCTATACCAGGGAAATCCTGCGGGCGCTAAAAAGAATAAGGCCGCTGTAATCCATAATATGCTGGCTGGTAAATGTATGGTTGATTTATTCCTGACTGCCATAAACAGGTTTATCACGCTTAAGATAAGCGCGGTGGATATTCTGGCAATCCAGTTTGCGTGTACTGAAACGGTTTCAACGCTTGTTAATAGCCAGGTGAATAAAAAGCTATTTTTGACCCACTCTTCTGAGTAGGCACTTAGTCCGCTATGGCTGGTATAGGCTTGCGCAAAGAGAGAATAACAGCCAATCACGCTCACCACGAATAATGCGAACAGGAAGCGAGAAACTGATGGGAACCAGATGCGCACATTATTTTTTAAGGTTGTAAATGTTGTATAATCGCCAATGATAGGGCGGATAAAAAGCGGTACTAATAGAAGTGGCCATAATTTAACACTCACACCGAGCCCGAGCATGGCACCAGTAAGGCCGGGCTTATTCTTGAAAGTAAAATATATACTCGCAAGTAAAGGCGCAATGATAAGGATGTCCATATGGGCAGAATTGAACCCTTCTAAGATCACCAAAGGGTTCCACCAATAAAGGCTAGTCCAATATGGGGATTTGTTCCACAATTTTAACAATTGAAACAGTAGAATAATACCAAGGCTATCTGCAATAAGAAGAATAAGGCGCCAGGCGTTTAAACTAAAGGGTTTGATTTTTGCTGCAAGTTGAAAGCTGAGCTGTCCGCCTTGTGGATAGATTGTGCTTAAATATGGGTAAGCCACTTCATAAGCATAATCATTATTTTGTTCAGATAACGTGCGTATTCTTTCAATCTCTCTCGTATCCGGAATCGCAGTACCAATAATGGTTTCATAATCTTGATTGAAGTCTTCGATATCAAAACCGTAAAACGGGCTATATGTATAGGGACTAATGCCCTCGTTTCCTAATGCACCTTCCCATAAATACCGTATCCAATCATCTTCTAAGACTGGTGTGGTGGTAAACATCATTAAACGAAGAAGGAGCCCTATGCCCAAAATCCAACCTATTATAAATTTTGAGTTTTTTCCCGAGGAATTTTCAAATCGCTTGATAGCGTTAAAAAGTAGTAAAACTGTCCCGCCTGCAAGAGCGGCTAGAAAACAATAAATAAGTATTGGGATCAGTGTTGGATAAGTGTCATAGGCAACATAAGGCGTGAAGAGAGAAATTACCAAGTGCAGAGAAACAGATAAGATGCCAATTGCGATAAATGGTGTCTTTGCTCTTAGAAAAAAATTCAAAGTTTCCCGTTGGTCAGTTTTGACTTTAATGTACTGATTATGAAGGGACATACTATTTCTATCGGATTGTTGCAGAAGGTGAAATGCGGTTAAATTTGCCAATTTGACAAATACTTACTTTTTAACGGTGATTGGGTTCGTGATCCTGTTCGCAAGAACGAATAACACTTATTACTCAATATTCCCAGTTAAAGCACCTCCGCACCAAATGGAATCTGGCAGGTGTTTTAACCATCGTTTTGTCACATTTCCGGACGCTCAATCGGGCCCCACTTAATCTGGAATTGCTGTAGTCACTGGTTTGTGAGGAGAGTTGCGAAGAATTATCCTATTTTCTCCTTATTTAAACGCTATAAACGGATCATTATAACCTGTCAGGGTTAGATTTTTCGGGCATTTATTTTTTTAAGAGGTTGATCATGATACAAGTTCAATCGCAGAGTAAGTCTGTGTTTTCGGTAATAAAAATTGCGGCGAGCATTTTTGCCGGTCTTGTTTTTGCACTTCATTCTCCTGGCGCATCCGCCCAGGGAAAATTGAAACGGTTTAGTGAATTTTCTGACACCCAACAAATTTCTATCGATCATTCCGCATGGGATAAGTTTTTAAAAACTTATATTGTTGAGCTCGAAGATCAACGAACAATTTTCAAATATGCCGATGTTACAGGCGGCGATAAAAAATCGTTAGAAAATTATCTTGCCAGCCTAGAAGGTATAGACACAAAAAAACTAACTAAACCGCAAGCATACGCTTATTGGGTCAATTTTTATAATGCCCTCACGATTAAGGTTGTTTTGGACGGATATCCGGTAAAATCAATCAAGGATCTAGGTCTTTTTAAAAGAGGTCCTTGGAGCAAAGATTTTGTGAAAGTAAGCGGTGCCAAATTATCACTCGATAATTTAGAGCATGGTATTTTAAGAGCATTTTGGAGTGATCCCCGCACACACTATGCTGTAAATTGCGCTTCATATGGTTGTCCAAATTTGCAAGATACAGCCTTTACAGCCGAGAATACGGATGCTCTTTTAACCAAAGGGGCAACAGAATTCATCAATCACCCACGTGGGATTGATGTATCAGATAAGGGCAAGGTCAAAGCTTCTTCTATATATAGTTGGTTTCAGGTTGATTTCGGCGATAGCGAAGAGAAAGTTCTAGAACATGTTCGGCTTTATGCCTCTGAAACGTTGAAAGAAAGACTATCGGGTAAAACAAAGATCGACAGTTATGATTATGGTTGGGAATTAAACGAAAAATAATTCTGCCGTCATTTACAAAAAGGCCTGAAGCTTTGATGAAGTTTTCAGGCCTTTTTTTTACGGCTTCACCAGATGTATTTCCAGATCGAGACCTGTGCATAACTATCGTCAAATTGACCAAATCAGTTAATACAGTGCTTT
>CAYZLR010000074.1:0-16418 GCA_964479275.1 uncultured Caulobacterales bacterium | reverse complement strand
GGGGAATAATATGGTTACATAAAAACTGGCTGCGCTATCGGGGTTTCGTCAAAATCTCACTCACCCCCAGAAAGGAAGGTGGCGATATGATTGTGAATATTCATGGCGACCTCGCAGGCATCCTGCACATGTCGCAGAACGCTAAGAACACCGAGAATTCAGTAAATCAGCAAGTATTGCTGGTTGCGGGAGGGGGCAGCCCTTCTGACCTAATTTACGTAACTAATCAAAGACTTAGCGTAAAAAACCAGGTTCAAGACGAGGTGCAAGTATTGCTGGGTGCGGGAGTAGGATTTGAACCTACGACCTTCAGGTTATGAGCCTGACGAGCTACCGGACTGCTCCATCCCGCATCAATGTTTATATCTTGAAAAATGCCATTATAATCTAGCGCAATCAAGAGCGTTGGCTATAGCGGAGGGGGGGCAGGCCCGCAAGTCTTTTTGCGTGATTAGTCAAATAAAAACGACACAAGGAGCCGCTGGGAGCCGCTGGTGTCAGGCATGATGGCGGGCTTCAGGTCATACCCGGTTCGGGGCGTGTTGAGGGATTATTGGGGGGACTCCGGTTTAACGATTGATGAAGCGAGCGTTATGCAATGAGCGCCATGTGTTTATAACCAAGTGTCAGGTCTTTGGGGCGTCTATGACGGATGTTTTTTGAGCATTTTCAAAGTGCTCTAGCGCAGTGAGCCATTTCTCTTCTGCTTCTTCAATAGCGCTGAGGAGTGCGGCGCGTTCTTTTTGTAGTTTGGTGACGCGCGGTATGTTTGTTTTGTAAATTTCCGGATCGCCCAGCGCTTTATCCAATTTCTTCAATATAGTGTTGAGGTTTTCCAGTTTTGCTTCTGCTGCGGTTGATTTTTTCTTTAATGGGTCGAGAGATTGGCGTGCTGCGGCGGCTTTGCGTCTGATTTTTACAGAATCTGCAATCTGATTTTTTTTGCGCGGCGCAGTGCTGACCGTTTTACCGGCGCTTACGATCATTTGTCGATAATCGTCCATATCGCCGTCATAAACGCTGACATGACCGTCTTTGATGAGCCAAAATTGTTCGGCGACGGCTTCGGCTAAATGCGCGTCATGGGTAATCATAATGACAGCGCCTTGATATTCATTAAGTGCAATCATCAAGGCCTCGCGAGCGCTGATGTCGAGATGATTGGTCGGCTCATCGAGGATGAGTAGATGCGCCCCTTCAAAGGTAATGAGGCCGAGAAGAAGACGAGCCTTCTCTCCTCCAGAAAGGTTCTCGACTTTGGTGTCCACTTTCTCGGCGCCGAACCCTAATCGGGCGGTTGCGGATCTGATTTGCGCCTGGGTACCCTCAGGCATTAACTGTGCCACATGTTGCAACGGGGTTTCTTTCGGGCGAAGCTCATCGAGTTGATGTTGTGCGAAATAGGCAATCTTAAGTTTCTTGTGTTTGTAAATGTTTCCCGTCATTGGAGATAGACGGCCTGATATCGCCTTAACCAAAGTCGATTTGCCCATCCCGTTTGGGCCCAATATAGCGATACGATTATCTTGATCGAGACGCAGATCTACATTTTTAAGAACCGGTTTTCCCTCTTCATAGCCAAGATCGGTTTCAACGACACGAACAATAGGCGGTGCCATGGGCGGTTTGGGGCTTGGAAAATGAAATGGGATAGAGCGTTCGTGTATAGGGCCGGCAACAGTTTGCATTTTTTCCAATGCTTTTATCCGGCTTTGGGCTTGCTTGGCTTTTGAAGCTTTGGCGCGGAAGCGTTCAATAAAACTTTCCATATGTTTGCGCGCTGCATCTTGTTTGGTACGAAATGCTTCTGCTTGAGCAAAGCTCTCCGCGCGCCGCCGTTCATAGGTATTGTAATCACCGGGGCTGATGGTTAATTTTCCACCCTCTAGAGCCATAATATGGGTAACAGCTTGATTAAGAAAATCACGGTCATGACTAACGATCAGAACTGTGTACGGATAGGTTTTTAAATAATTCTCAAGCCAGATTGCGCCTTCCAGATCGAGATAGTTTGTTGGCTCATCGAGTAATAATATATCAGGTTTTGAAAAGAGAACGCCTGCAAGCGCCACGCGCATTCGCCAACCGCCTGAGAACTCTTTACAAGCTCTTAATTGTTCTCCAGCACTAAAGCCAAGGCCCGCCAATATTTCTGCTGCCCGTGCTTCCGCCGAATAAGCACCGATGTCAGCGAGACGAGTTTGCACTTCGGCAATTCTATTAGGGTCATTCGTTGTTTCCGCCTCTTGTAAAAGAGCGACACGCTCTTTGTCGTAAGACAATACCATTTCTATGAGACTAATATCACTGGCAGGGGCTTCTTGTTCGACGCCTCCAAGGTGACGGTTTTTTCGAATAGAAATATCGCCATCGTCGGGAACAATCTCCTGCCGGATTAGCTTAAGAAGGGTCGACTTTCCTGTCCCATTGCGCCCGATAAATCCAACCTTCCACCCTTCCGAGATGGCGGCGGTCGCTTTATTGAGGAGCATACGCCCTTCAATGCGATAGGTGACATCATTAATATGCAGCATAGGAGAGGGGGATAGCGCTTGGCGCGAGCTGGGGCAAGTATTTGATGGTTACTATTTACGTGTTGATGTGTTTATTCAAAAATTAGGTTCATATCGCAAAATATGCATCAATTTGCGTTTACAGACTAAGATTAATTGGCGAGTTTATCTATA
Organism: uncultured Caulobacterales bacterium; assembly: GCA_964479275.1. Taxonomy (GTDB): domain Bacteria; phylum Pseudomonadota; class Alphaproteobacteria; order Caulobacterales; family Parvularculaceae; genus CALLPQ01. Next base: position 13,731 of record CAYZLR010000074.1, on the reverse strand, counting down.
GCAGGGGTAAAATCTGGCTTTATTGAAAGAGACTTTTTAAACGCCTGGCGCGCCTGTTCGTCATTATTGATCGTTTGGTAGGTGAGGCCAATATTATACCATATCGCCCATTTCTTGCGTGCATTTAAATCAAGGGCTTTTTGATAGTCGCTTAGTGCTTGAGAGTAGTCCTTGAGCAAAAAATACGAACTACCCCGATTCGCATATGCTTCTCCGCGATCAGGATCTAATTCCAGCGCAGCATCAAAATCTTCTATGGCGCTTAAAGGATTCAAACGGGCATTGTAGATTACCCCGCGATTGACATGTGTTTTTATTTTATTGAGGCGCGTGAGGTTACCGCTTTGCAGAGCGGAATTACAAGGGGATAGATCTGTGGAACCATCAAATGCGTTTTGCGAACATAGAGCGGCATCATTTGACCCAAGAGTTGTAATCGAAACTTGCGCCACCCCAATGTTGGGCGTGCTTGTTATAATAAGGGCACAGATAATAAACATTCGGATTTTTGTTGACCGAATATTTGCTGAAATCGTTTCACGTAAAGCTGCCATGTTAACAGCTTAACATATCTATGCGGTATTTTCTACTTCTTTAAAAATAAGGAGTAAATCTCCGCCTTTGACTTGTTGGCCGACTTCGAAACGATATGAAGCTAAAACACCGTCCGCCGGCGCTTTGATGATATGTTCCATTTTCATCGCCTCCATCACCATTAGGGGGTCTCCCAGTGTTACTTTATCACCTGACTCTTTATGGATGGCTGTTATTGTGCCGGGCATAGGGGCGGTTAAATTAGCGCCACTTTGTGTATTGTTTGCGCGGCCCGCAAGCGGGTCTGCAGGCATGATATTATAGGTGTGCGCGCCAAGCCAAACGCGGACTTGATCCAAATGGGGGGCGATAAAACCATTTTGGGTTTTTCCCTCAAGGGTAAGCTGAAAATATCGGCCGTCTCGCAAATGACCGGTAAATTTGAAGCTCTCCATATTGAGAGTATTGTCTGAGGTCTCGTCTTTTAGGTTTTTTGTTTTTGAGCTTTGTGATTTGCGCCGTGAAGCGGCGCTAGCGTCGGCGTGAATAGTGACACAAAATTCATCAATGTTATGATCATTAAGTTGGTGACTGACATTGATTGCCGCCGGTTTGTTATCACGGATTATCCAGAAGGTTTCGCGTGTGGGTCTGTTTAAACGCCAGCCAGATAGTTTTTTTGCGAGGGAGCTATTGGCACTCGTTTTCACTTGGGCGCGTTTCCATAGAACCCACGCGGCGAGGGCGGTGTTATCTTTATTCTCCTGGTGAAATAGATCCTGCTCGTGATCTTCGATAAATGCTGTTGAGACTTTGCCGTCAATAAAATCTTGCTCACTGGTAAGGGCATGCAAGAATTTACTGTTGCATTCCAGCCCGGCAATATGGGTTTGTTCTAGAGCGCTACGCATTTTACCGAGAGCTTGTGAGCGGGTTGCCCCGTGGGTGATAATTTTTGCAATCATCGGATCATAAAAAGGAGTAATCTCTTGGCCTTCCCGAACGCCAGAGTCTATGCGAGCAATAATATTGCCTGTGTTTTTGTTCGCGTATTCAGGCATTCTTAAAGTGCTTAAAGTCCCGGTTGAAGGGGCGAAATTGTTTTGCGGGTCTTCTGCATAAAGACGGGCCTCAAAGGCATGACCTTTTTCCTGGATTTGCGCCTGTTGCAAAGGAAGGCTTTCTCCGTAGGCGATACGTAGTTGCCATTCCACTAAATCAATACCGGTAATTTCTTCTGAAACTGGGTGCTCGACTTGTAGTCTGGTGTTCATCTCCATGAAATATATTTCATTGGTTCCGTCATATAGAAATTCTACTGTGCCTGCACCGCGATAATTGATCGCTTTGGCGGCGGCAACGCCAGCTTCAAGAAGGCGCTTTCTAACTGCTGGGTCAAGGTTTGGAGCCGGGGCTTCTTCAATAATTTTTTGATGGCGCCGTTGTAGAGAACAATCTCTTTCAAACATGTGGACAACATTGCCCTTACCATCGCCAAATATTTGCACTTCCAAATGACGGGCTCTTGTAATGTATTTTTCAACTAAAAAACGATCATCTCCAAACGCAGACTTGGCCTCTCTTTGTGCTGAGAGTAATGCTTCTTCAATGTCTTCGGCTTTGGTTACAAGGCGCATCCCTTTGCCGCCGCCACCAGCGACAGCTTTGAGTAAAACCGGATAGCCAATACGATCTGACTCTCTCATGAAGGTTTCTAAAGTCTGGTCTTCTCCTTGATATCCAGGAGAGAGGGGAACGCCAGCTTTTTCCATCAGATTTTTTGCGGCGGCTTTGGAGCCCATATCGAGTATCGTTTGGGCGGTAGGACCAATAAAAATGATACCAGCATCATCGCACATTTTTGAAAAGTTTGCGTTTTCCGAGAGAAAACCGTACCCGGGGTGAATGGCTTGTGCTTGTGTTTGTAGGGCTGTTTCGATGATTTTTTGTCCATCGAGATAGCTGAGAGCCGGTTGCGCAGGGCCGATTAAAATAGCCTCATCAGCCATCCTCATATGGGGGGCGTCGTAATCCGCTTCAGAATAAACGGCAACTGTTTGAATGCCCATTTTTTTTGCGGTTTTGATAATACGACATGCGATTTCTCCGCGGTTGGCAATAAGAATTTTTTTAAACATTTGAAGCTTTCATCTGTATGCAATAATATTTTTGTCAGATTTTTTTCGGTTAAGTATAAATTGAGTCAAAATATCGGTTGAACACTCTAACTGAGAAGATCCAGTCATTTTTACTGTTTGCGCATGAATTGATGTTCATTAATGGATGTGAGGGTTATTCCGACGAATAATCCCGCTACAGTCGAAATGATAAGGGCGCAATATTTTGACATGCTTGTTTCCAGTATTCATTGTAGAGATTAGATTATTTTTGCATCCATACTAATTCGAGCAAATTTATATCCACGTTGCAGGTCATCAATGTGTTTGACCATCCATTCGTGGGCACGTTCAGTATCTTTGTCCTCGATTGCGGCAACCAATTCTTCTTGTGCCCTTAGAATCCGTTTGCGCCCGTCTGGCACATTGGCAATGACCTGGCGCAAAGAGGCATCTATCAACAAATTAAGAGATTTTGAGAGTGCCATCGTGACGGTATTGTTCAGGCCATCAGCGAGTGCTGAAAAAAAATCGCCCGTGTGTATAACAACATGATCATAATCTTGACTTTGAGTGTTTTTGAGCCTTGTGTGAACATCTTTTAGTTTTCTTAAATCTTCTTTGTTGAATTGCCTTGCGGCTTGTCTGGCGAGTTGGGGTTGAAATAAAGCGAGTGCTTCCCAAGCTTCGCGGAATGTAACACCGCTGATCGCTAGCGCGCGGCTAGTGGTAAGGGCAACATCACTGGATTTTGGGCGGCGTACAACGAGCCGTTTGGCAGCCCCCCTAACCACCAAACCAGACGTTTCGAGCAGTCTGATACCTTCTCGGACGGTTGATCGTGTCACGCCAAGTTGCTCGCACAAGGCTGTTTCTGTGGGTAGCATTGCTCCTTCTGCCAGCTTGCCCGAAATAATTTCGGCTTCTATGATCTCGCAAACCTTCATATATGCTGGTGCACGGATGATTGGCTCAAATTGGTGTCCCATCAGGCTGCCTTTTCAAAAAGCTCACGACCAATTAGCATACGCCGTATTTCGCTTGTGCCGGCGCCAATCTCATAAAGTTTGGCATCTCGTAGCAGGCGCCCAGTAGAATATTCGTTAATATATCCATTGCCACCAAGAAGCTGTATGGCATCAAGTGCTGTTTGGGTGGCTTTCTCTGCGGCATATAAAATGCATCCTGCCGCATCCTGGCGAGTGGTTTCACCGCGATCACATGCTGCAGCAACCGCGTAGACATAGGCTTTGCAAGCATTCATGCTGGTATACATATCAGCAATTTTTCCTTGTACCAATTGAAAGGTGCCTATGGGTTTGCCAAATTGTTGGCGGTCATGGATGTAGGGGATAACAATATCCATTGCCGCTTGCATGATGCCAAGTGGGCCCCCGGCAAGAACGGTGCGCTCATAATCAAGCCCGCTCATTAATACGCGTACACCGTCATTGACTTCACCTAGAATGTTTTCTTCTGGAACTTCGCAATCCTCAAATACCAGCTCACCGGTATCTGAGCCGCGCATACCAAGCTTGTCTAGCTTTTGTGCAACGGAAAACCCTTTAAATCCTTTTTCGACAATGAACGCAGTAATGCCGCGTGAGTGCGCTTCCGGATCCGTTTTTGCATAAACGACAAGCACGTCTCCACCCGGACCATTCGTAATCCACATTTTTGAACCGTTCAGAATGTAACGGTCACCTTTTTTCTCTGCGCGTAAACGCATGGACACGACATCAGATCCTGCTCCTGGCTCTGACATGGCGAGTGCGCCCAAATGCTCACCGCTGGATAGTTTTGGTAAATAGCGTTGTTTTTGATCGCTATTACCGTTGAGATTGATCTGATTAACGCAAAGGTTGGAGTGCGCCCCATATGATAAGCCAACGGACGCTGAACCTCTGGAAATTTCTTCCATGGCGACTGTGTGGGCGACGTAGCCAAGGCCCGTACCACCAAAATTTTCATCAGCCGTAATCCCTAAAAGCCCTAACTCTCCAAGTTCAGGCCATAAATCGCGAGGGAGTTCATTTTTCTTATCAATTTCCTCTGCGCGCGGGGCGAGGCGATCGCTTACCCATCTTTTGATCATTTCTCGAATTTCTTCAATTTGGGGGTCGAGGCCAAAGTTCATTGTGGGGATATTGGAGCGCATGGTGAGCTGTCTTTCGCTGGGTGATATCTCTGGGGTAAACATATGAAATCACAATTGTGAATTTTACCGTTTTATAAACAAAATCTGGTTGTCCGACAATAGGACTTATGATAAAGAATCGATGATTGCTGATCTGTCATGAAAATTCGTTGTCTTGCCTTCAGTTTTTGACCGATTAAGTCGTTATTTTCTAAGATTATTTTCATCGCCGGCTACTGGCTCAGGCGAACTTAACGCTAAAAGAAGCCTGTTATGAATTTCCAATCGTCAATAGATACAAGGTCTGAAACATTTCTAGAAAATGCAAAAATCACCCGGGCACTTGTCGAAGAGCTCCACGCCAATGCGCAAGTGGTGGCAGGCGGCGGGGGAGAGCGTTATGCGGCGCGACATAAGGCGCGGGGAAAATTGCTCGCTCGTGAACGGATTGCCAGGCTAATCGATCTAGCGGCACCGTTTTTGGAAATTGGTCAATTCGCGGCTTGGGAGATGTATTCAAAAGATGTGATGTCTGCAGGGGTAATAGCGGGTATTGCTCCAGTAAGCGGTGTTGAATGCATGATTGTTGCAAACGACCCCACGGTGAAGGGAGGCTCTTATCATCCCATGACCGTGAAGAAGCATCTTCGTGCTCAGGAAATAGCGATGGAAAATCGCCTGCCGTGTATTTATCTTGTGGAGTCTGGTGGCGCTTTTTTGCCGATGCAGGATGAGGTCTTTCCTGATAAGGATGATTTTGGGCGCATATTTTTCAACCAGGCAAATATGTCGGCGCAATCGATTCCGCAAATTGCCGTAGTTCACGGATCATGCACGGCTGGCGGTGCGTATGTTCCAGCCATGTCTGATGAAACCATCATTGTTGCAAAGCAAGGGACCATTTTTCTTGCTGGCCCGCCCCTTGTTAAGGCGGCGACAGGTGAGGTGGTGAGTGCAGAAGATTTGGGCGGCGGTGATATTCATACCCGCACCTCGGGTGTAGCTGATCATTTAGCCGATGATGATGATCATGCGCTCGGCATTGCCAGAAAAATTATTTCTCACTTAAACTGGGAAAAAAAGGGGCGCCTTGAAACTGTGCCCGCGCGTGAGCCGCGCTATGATAGCCAGGAAATTTACGGTATTATCGAGGCCGATGCTCGCAAATCATATGATGTACGGGAAATTATTGCACGCATGGTGGACGGTTCCGAGTTTGATGAATTTAAACCGCTCTATGGCGACACATTGGTCACCGGATTTGCGCGCTTGCATGGTTTCCCTGTTGGTATCATTGGTAATAATGGAATTTTATTTTCTGAGAGTGCATTGAAGGGGGCTCATTTTATTGAACTATGCTGTCAAAGAGGTATACCAATCATCTTTTTACAGAATATAACTGGATTTATGGTTGGGCAATCAGCCGAGTCCGGGGGGATTGCTAAAAATGGGGCTAAGCTCGTAACGGCTGTAGCCACTGCAAGGGTGCCAAAATTCACAATCGTGATTGGGGGGTCTTATGGGGCCGGAAACTATGGAATGTGCGGGCGCGCTTATGGGCCTCGCTTTATGTTTATGTGGCCCAATGCCCGGATTTCTGTGATGGGCGGAGAGCAGGCGGCAAATGTCCTGGCCACAGTGCGGGAAGATGGGATGGCGGCTAAGGGCGAGACATGGCCAGCGGCAGAAAAGCAAGCCTTTATGGACAAGACGCGGGCGGGTTACGAAGAACAAGGTAACCCTTATTATGCCTCGGCCAGATTATGGGATGATGGCATAATCGATCCTGTCCAAACCCGCGATGTTTTGGGGCTTGCCATTTCAGCATCGCTTAACGCCCCAATTGAAGAAACAAAATTCGGTCTCTTTAGAATGTAGAAGAGGGGACGTTCGTTGCCCTTACACTCATACTCGTGCTTCAATTGGCTAATTAAGACAATAAAAATGATCCTGTCTTGCGACATGAAACCCGGCTTTTTCGATCTCGCTGGTTTCTTTGCTCTTAGGATCAAGAGCTGGATTTGTATGGTTCATATGAATGAAATGAAGTTTCGTGCGCTGATTAATGGGCAAATGCTGCAGTCGTTTCATCGTGTGCTGGATTGTCGGATGGGGAATTTTACTCATATCCCGGCCAGGTAATTCATCGCCGCTGTAAAAAGTGGCGTCCAGGAATAGCAGATGATTGTCTTGGACCAGTTTTGTTAGATTTATGTCCCAGCTCAGCCCATTGCTCCCAGCTATCAATATCGGGAAGATAAATAGCTGACTTCTCTTTATAAGTAATTTTATACCCTACTGTTTCTGCATATTCATCGCGGTGAGGTACCAGAAAGGGTGTTACAGACAAGTTTTCGCTCAAGCTAACGGGAGCATCAGCCATTAATTCATGAAGGGCAATATTGTTAAGGGTGACAAGCTGGCTCCACGGTCCATTCTCTCTTAGAAAGGATGCCATTTCGGGCATAGCGTAGGTTTTTATACTTTTTGCGCCCATAGCCTCCCGGCCAATTTGGGCAAGGCCCAGATAATGACCGATGTGAGCGTGCGTCAGGAAAAGCCCCGATAATTCTGGCTGATCGAATCCTGTAAATTTCGCAAGATTATAGTATTGCGTTTTAATATCCGGGCTAACGTCAAAGAGATAATGCGCGGCTTGTTGGCTACGAATACTATTATCAATCAGGGCGATTGAGCTGGCCAAGGCTTGAGAGTTATGCTGATCCCAGCTGGGATCGGTATGGATGCTAATTTGCGGTTTACCTGCGTCTTGCCCATTTCCTAATATATAGAGCCCGATTTTACACGATGCGAGTTGAAGCGAAGGCAGCGTTTTCTGTTGCGCGTGGTGATGCGAGGCTTGCTCTTGATCTGAGCATCCCCAAAGTGAGAAGGCGAAAAAAAGGCTCAAAGCTCCCGATCGAAGTAACATGAAATTTTGCCCTTTGTCTCTAATACAGCGGTGCGAAAGCCATAATTAAGCTGTTGTCAGAGCTTATCACAGGATAATGAAATGTGCAGTACTCGGGGAGGATCATTATCAGCCTTGATTGTCTTTTTGTTTCATTGATATAAGCCATTTGAATAAAGCGGTTATTCGCGAAGCTAGTCCCCAAACAAGAGTGTTACGAGACGAGGATGAATGCGAATGACCATAGCCAAGCCTTTGACCCAAGCCCTTGACCCAAGAAAGCCCTTTCTCTGATGCCTGACGAAAAAATACATCCTGATGAAAAATCGCCCAGACTACGCCTTGCCATCCAAAAATCTGGTCGTTTATCCGATGGAACGATAGAGCTTTTAAAAAATTGTGGCCTGTCGATTTCCAGAGGGCGAGATAAACTCTATGGTCGGATCGAAGAGATGCCCATTGATCTGCTGTTGCTGCGCGATGATGATATTCCCGCCTTTGTATCTGATGGCGCTTGCGACATTGGAATAGTTGGAGAAAATGTCGCGCAAGAAGAGCGCCTGACCGTTCAGCGTGAGGCCCATGCAGTTAAGGTAAAAGCTCTCGGATTTTCCAAATGCCGTTTGATGATTGCGGGACCAAAAGAATGGCACTATACGGGAAGTGAGATGCTTTCCAAGCGCCGTATCGCAACCTCCTATCCAGGACTAACGCAGGAATATCTCGATGCCAATGAAATTGACGCAACATCGGTGATGATGAAGGGGTCAGTGGAAGTGGCGCCGCGCTTGCGTATTGCTGACGCGGTTTGCGATATTGTCTCAACGGGAGCCACACTCGATGCCAATGGATTAAAACCCTTTGTCAAAATTTTTGATAGTGAAGCCATCTTGATACGGAATGAAAAAAAATTCAATACAGGGAAACAAGAAATTTTTGACGCGTTTCTAAAGCGTATTGATGGCGTTATGCGTTCTCGCCATGCAAAATATGTGATGATGAATGCCCCTAGAGAAGCCGTTGATAAAATCACTAAAATTCTGCCCGGTGTTGATGCCCCCACGATTTTGGAACTGGCGGGAAAGAGCGATATGGTCGCCGTTCACGCTGTTTGTCCAGAATCGGTATTTTGGGATACGCTTGAGGCTTTGAAAGCAATCGGTGCAAGTGGTATTCTTGTTCTGAATATTGAAAAAATGATGCCATAAATTATTTCCGACAACGTAAAATCTTTGGAGACACCATGTCAGATAATCCACTTCTTCTTGCGATTGATCAAGGAACCACCAGCTCACGTGCGATCGTTTTTGATCGTGCTGGGAGAATCGTCAGTGTAGCACAACAAGAGTTTGCCCAGCATTACCCATCAGATGGATGGGTTGAACATAACCCAACCGATATTTGGGATACGGTGGCGGCTGTTTCGAGAGAGGCAATGGGTGAGGCGGAAGCATCAAAGGGGGTTGTTGCCGCCATTGGGATTACGAACCAGCGGGAGACAACACTGGTCTGGAACCGGATGACGGGAGAGCCCCTTTATAATGCAATTGTTTGGCAAGACCGGCGCACTGCTGATGAGTGTGCACGGTTAAAGGCAAAGGATTATGAAAAAACGGTAACAGCGAAAACGGGTTTGTTGCTCGATCCTTATTTTTCAGCAACGAAAGTGGCCTGGATACTTGATCATGTAGAAGGTGCGCGAACACTTGCCAAAAAGGGGCATCTGGCATTTGGGACCGTTGATAGTTACCTAATCTGGAAACTGACAGGCGGGAAAATGCATGTCACGGATGTGACCAATGCCTCACGGACGAGCCTTTATAACATTCATACCCATGAATGGGACGAAGAACTACTCTCTATTTTTAATGTGCCTGCCTCCATGATGCCGGTCGTAAAAGATTGTGCCGATGATTTTGGTTTGACCACCGCTAATTTGTTTGGCCGTGAAATTCCAATTGCTGGTGTTGCCGGTGACCAACAAGCTGCCGCGATTGGCCAAGCCTGCTTCACGCCAGGTTCAATTAAGAGCACCTATGGCACGGGGTGTTTTGTCCTCGTCAACACTGGAGAAAAAGCGGTTGCTTCAAAGAATCATCTTCTCACAACCATTGGCTATCGCATTAATGGCGAGACCTCTTATGCGATTGAGGGATCAATTTTTATTGCTGGCGCGGCGGTGCAATGGCTTAGAGATGAATTGGGTATTATTAAAAATGCAGCTGAGACCGAGGGACTTGCCCGTTCACTCTCTGATAATGGAGGTGTTTATCTTGTGCCCGCCTTCACGGGTCTTGGGTCTCCTCATTGGGACCCGTCGGCGCGCGGCGCAATTTACGGTCTGACTCGGGGGTCTGGGCGCGCCCATCTCGCCAGAGCGGCGCTAGAGTCGGTAGTTTATCAGACGGCGGATTTATTAACCGCAATGAGTGCCGATGGTGCCACACCAGAAGTATTGCGGGTTGATGGTGGTATGGTCTTAAACGATTGGGCGATGCAGTTTCTAGCGGATGTTTTAGGGATCAGTGTTGAGCGCCCTGAAGTCATGGAAACAACAGCATTAGGAGCAGCTTGTATGGCTGGGTTGCAAGTCGGGATTTATTCATCCTTGGATGATATTGCCAATCTCTGGCGAAGTAATGCTAAATTTGAACCGGCAATGGAACCTGGTGAAAAAGCAAAATTGATGGCCGGATGGCAAAAAGCGGTCGATCGGACAAAAAGCTAAAGTACACGCGATTTTGTGATAATTTGCCCTCGCAGCCAGAATAGTGCATTAGCAATGAAATCTTGATGTTTGTATTTTGGAAAGCTTTTAAATGAGTGTTGTTGTTCGATTTGCACCTTCCCCGACAGGAAAAATCCATGTGGGAAATGTCCGTGCGGCTTTATGGAATTGGTTGTTTGCGCGCAGTCATGGCGGACAATTTATGTTGCGCATCGATGATACAGATCAAGGGCGATCGACCCAAGATTATGAAGATGGCATTCACGAAGATTTATCCTGGCTTGGCTTAAACCATGATTTAACCGCCTCTCAATCCTCACGGTTTGAGAAATATGATGAAATTGCGGATCGCTTGCGTGAAGATGGTCTTTTGTACGCTTGCTATGAAAGCGCTGAAGAGCTTGACCGCAAGAGAAAGCTGCAAAGGGCCCGAGGTTTACCGCCGATCTATGACCGGGCCGGATTGAACCTTAGTGATAGTGATATTGCAAGTTTAAAAGCGGAGGGGAGCACACCACATTGGCGTTATAAGCTTTCTCAAAAGGCCGTGACTTGGAATGATTTAATTCGCGGGGAAACCAGTGTTGACACGGCGAGTGTTTCTGATCCGGTTTTAATACGTGCAGATGGGCAATATTTGTATACTCTACCAAGCTGCATTGATGATGTAGATTTTAAGATCACTCATGTTATCCGCGGCGAGGATCATGTCACCAACACCGCGGTGCAAATTGAAATCATCAAAGAGCTTGCGCGTGTATGCAAAAATGCAACTGGAGAAGTGAGTGCTCCCCAATTTGCCCATCATTCATTATTGATTGGAAGTGACGGGGAAGGATTATCCAAACGGCTCGGCTCACTATCCATAGAAGCGATGCGCCATGATGGTATAGAACCAGCGGCAATTACCAGTTTACTGGCGAAGCTGGGCACGGCTGACCCAGTGGTTGCTCAGCCTGATCTGTCTGTGCTCGCAGCTGAGTTTGATTTTACCAAAATGGGCCGTGCGCCAGCGCGTTTTGATATGGAAGAGTTACTGGGCTTAAATTCGAAACTTCTTCACGATATGTCTTGGGCTGATATTGCGCCGCGGTTTGAAAAATCCGGTGTGTCTGAACCATTGTGGGATAGTGTGCGCGCAAATTTAACTCGTGCGCAAGATGTGATCGAATGGCATGAGGTTATTTCAGGGCCAATAGTGCCAGTCATTGATGATCCTGATTTCGCAAATCAAGCCGCCAGCCTGGTTCCCGATGGTCCGTTAACAGATAAAAGTTGGTCGGAGTTTGTAGGTGCAGTAAAAGAGCAAACTGGTGCGAAAGGCAAAAAACTCTTTATGCCTTTACGTCAGGCATTGACGGGAAAATCCCATGGGCCTGAAATGAACGGGTTATTTGTCCTGATCGGCGCTGAAAAAGCCAAAGCAAGGTTACGCGGTGAGCGGATATAAGACGGAAATTTAGGGTAATCTTTTTGATAATTGATACCCAAATAGGCGAAGTGCATTAAAATAGGAAAAAATTTTTCAAAAGAATTTTTAAGTGTTCTTCTCCCTTGATGTAAACTTCTATAGCGCGGTAAAACCATTTTATGACTAATACAGATATTCAACTGCCCGACCGATTAAGTGTAAATCCGACAAGTCCATATTATAATGGACCTCTCTTGGAACATGGTATTGGTGTACGTTTTAAGGGAGAGGAAAAAAACAATGTTGAGGAATATTGTATTTCCGAGGGGTGGATTAAAGTTGCCGCCGGTAAAGCCCTTGATCGCAAAGGTAATCCTTTGACAATCACGTTAAAAGGTGATGTTGAGGTTTGGATTAAAAACGATAATCGCTGAGCGTTTCGCGAATAAGTGCGTGCGGTTGTTCGCACCAGAAACGCGAACCTCAAAAACAAGAGCGTTTCGCGAATAAGTGCTTGCGGTTATTCGCACCAGAAATGGGGCATAACGAATAGGGCATATGATCTTAATGCCTTTTGTTCCCGGTATCTTCCCGGTTGGCTCAAGCTTACCGGAAAACTACACAATTGCGCGAGGTGTTATGAGATTTTCAGGATTATCAGGCTTTTTCACTTGAATAACCATTCGATCTTGCCAGTTTCAGTAGTAATTTTTATGAACCGATAATTTGGAGTAAGACCTGATGAACCAACCTGCTGATTACACCCCGCCCAAAGTTTGGAAATGGGAAGCGGAAAGTGGCGGCGCATTTGCCAACATTAACCGTCCGATTTCTGGTGCAACCCACGAAAAAGATCTACCTGTCGGTAAACACCCTTTGCAGCTTTACTCGCTCGCGACTCCCAATGGGGTAAAGATTACGGTGATGCTGGAGGAGCTTTTGGCCCTTGGTCATGCAGGTGCTGAATATGATGCTCATTTGATTAATATCCGTGAAGGGCATCAGTTTTCTAGTGGATTTACACAAATTAACCCCAACTCGAAAATTCCGGCCCTTTTGGATAGAAGCGGTGAAAAGCCCGTGCGTGTTTTTGAATCAGGATCGATTCTCTTATACTTGGCTGAAAAATTTGGCGCATTATTACCTAAAGACCCTATGAAACGCGTAGAAGCGATGAACTGGTTGTTTTGGCAAATGGGGAGTGCGCCTTATCTCGGGGGTGGTTTCGGCCATTTCTATGCCTATGCACCCTTTAAAATTGAATATTGCATTGATCGTTTTGCCATGGAGGTGAAGCGCCAACTCGATGTGCTAGACCGCCATCTTAGTCAACATCAATTCATGGCGGGTGATGAATATTCCATCGCTGATATCGCCATTTGGCCATGGTATGGTGTGCTTGTACAAGGGAAGCTATATGAAGCAGGTGAGTTTCTCGATACCGCTTCTTATAAGCATATGAATCGCTGGACAGATGAAATTGCGGCCAGAGCGGCGGTAAAAAGAGGGCGGATGGTCAACCGCGCTTGGGGAGTGCCAGAAGAGCAGCTATTGGAGCGCCATGATGCTGGTGATTTTAAGACCAAGACCATGGATAAGCTCCAAGGGTGAATACATTATTTGGCTTAATGCATTTTGCGTGTCTGTGGGAACCGGTTGAACAGCAATAAATGCGAAAAAAGAAAGACTTAAAGCACCACGGCGACTCAATTTGAGGTCGAGGTGCTTTAAAGCGCCTCCTTGATTCGATTCGATTCGATTTGATGCTGAGGCGCTCCGGCGACTCTTTTGCGAAAACCTGATTGCCGCTCATTTGTTATTGGTTCTTTTTGCGGGCGCCTAGAGCAGATTCAATTTACTTTCAGTCGTATCCTGCGACTGAGAAGTAGTTCC
>CAYZLR010000073.1:0-16639 GCA_964479275.1 uncultured Caulobacterales bacterium | reverse complement strand
TGCATTCTTTTTCGCTTGCTCGAACATATCGCGCACACGGCTTGCACCAACACCAACAAACATCTCGACAAAATCAGACCCTGAAATGGTGAAGAAAGGAACATTCGCTTCCCCGGCGATGGCCCGTGCAAGCAATGTTTTCCCTGTACCCGGAGGGCCAATTAACAAAGCGCCTTTTGGAATTTTACCACCCAGACGTTGAAATTTCATGGGATCTTTCAAATATTCAACGATCTCTTCAAGCTCTTCTTTAGCTTCATCAATGCCAGCCACATCATCAAAGGTAACACGGCCTTGGCGCTCCGTTAGCAATTTTGCGCGAGACTTCCCAAAACCCATAGCCTTGCCACCAGCCCCTTGCATCTGGCGCATGATAAAAAACAAAAATCCAAGAAACAAAACTATGGGCAAAAGGTTTACCAAAACAGACATTGCCAATGGCAGTTCTTGTTTTGGCTTTATCGTCGTATCAACACCTGCATCATTAAGCCACTTCGCAACACCTGGCTCCTCACCGATCGCAGTAGAATAAGTCGAACCATCATCCAGCTTTCCCTGAATTTGTCCTTCTTCGGTATCAATCACTGCATTCTTGACATTACCAGCCGTAATTTGTGCTGAAAATTCAGTGTAGCTAAGTTTGCGGACATCTTCTCCAGGTGCAGACATATCAAAAAGCTGCAAAGCGAACAGAAAGAAGATAAAGACAAGACCCCAAATGAGGAGGTTACGACCGTTCATGGTTGATCCTTTTTGTCGCGGCAAAATCTCACGCAGCGAAGAAATTAAGAGTGTCACCAAATGATAACATTGGCACGGCTGAGAATGACTCACATATTCGATATAGAGTTTATATTACTTCCGTCTAAATAAGACGAGTGTGTGTCTATTTCCAGTCCCCTGCTGTTAAATTTATCGTCAGTTTATTAACAAGATGCCTAATACCTGCACAAATCAGCATTTTTGCCGTATTTTGAGAAAATGGGCCCTAATAATAACGCAGAACCTGCCCCTTGAACCTCTCATGTAACAGAGATTTTACCTCGAGATTTGCTGGCATTGCATGGGGCACAACGGCAAATGTGAGCTCCCCCTTACTATGAGTATCGACAAATTCGATGATCGGCACACTAAGGCGAGCCGATTTTGGACCCGCAAATGACTTAAATCCGGTAATATTGCCTAAAGGCTTATTATGTCGATCCATTAAGCCAACGGTTATTTGACCAGCCGTGCGATTGGTTATTATAAAACGCCGATCCCAAACTCGTGATACACCGGGCCCCACAAGCATAACATCAGGGGGGTTTTTTAGATCGCGCCCCCACAAATCTCCCGCTTCACGTATGATCCAAAAGCGTGTCTTCGTCGCAATCAGCATGGTGCCCCCCAAAGGAGATTGCCCTGAATTCAGGGCCTGTTTGGTCGCAGCAGCGACAGCTTCTTCATCAGGCGGAAAGTCCTTCGCTCCAACGGCGTAGATCGCGCGGGCCAACATACTGGTCCGTCGTTCACTACTGAATTGATCACACATCAACCGCTTGGGGTCAAAACCAATTCCGCCCCATCCATGAAAAACGCCTGCGCAATTGGAAAAATCTTCCTCAGTTTGTGTTTCCAGGACCGAGCGGGCTTTTTGACAGCGGATTGCTGTGCGTCCTAGTGCTGTTTCACTCAACGCCTCATCGTTCTGGAGAGATGTAATAATATTTCGCGTGCGCACGCGCTCATATTTTTGATCAACATTACTGGAGTCATCGCAAAAGCTGATCGAATTTTCTTTGGCAAATTGTGTGATCTCATTACGGGAAATCCCCAATAAGGGCCGTATCAGCCGAATAGGTTTTGAAGCACCAAAAGCCAGATAACGCTCTTCTCGCATAGCCCCTAAACCTGCAACCCCTGACCCTCTGGCGAGGCGCATGAAAACAGTTTCAGCCTGATCAGTTAAACTGTGCGCGGTTAAAATTGCACCGCCCCCCAAACGATATGCTGCACCCAACAATAATTTGTAACGCGCCTCTCTCGCAAGTTTTTGCAAACCTGAATTAATTTGATGATCATGTTGCCAGATCAATGTTTCATGAGGGATCTGCAACTTTGCGCACCATTTTGATACAAAAGCAGCTTCATTTGCCGACTCGCCCCGCAAGCCATGATCAACCGTGATAATCGTAAATTCAAAGGGGGCATTGTCGCGCAAGAGCATATGGCACAACCATGCCAACACCATCGAATCGCGCCCTCCTGATACTGCGACCAGAATTTTCTCAGGGGCTCGCATCGTCATTAGCTTGTGCAACAAGTAATCTGCACACAGATTTTTCATCTTAAAGCAGTGCCTCTCATACCGCCCTTGTGGGGGCTATGGATAAATCATAGGCACAGTCGATAGAGGATAATTTCGGATCTGTACACCGTACCTTATCGACAGTTTATGCGTTGCATTTCAAGTTCGGTTCTGGATAGAACTATGGTGGATGCATTGGGGTATTTTGAACGAACTTGTTTAAAAATTTGACACGCCTGATCCGGTTGCTCCAACCTTGAAAATGACATCCCTAATTTCAAATACGCTTCCGCCGCTTTAGGGTCCTGGGGGTAATCACGGATATGACCGATAAATGCCTGCGCAGCTTGTGAATTTGCACCCGTAGCGAGATATATCTCGCCGAGGCGAAAGCGTGCATCAGGTGTTTGCGGTGAATTAGGGTATGTTTGCACATATAATTCGAAAGCCTGACGCGCCTTAATATAATCACCTGTTAAAAGAAAGTTTGATGCATAATTATAAGCTGCACCTTGATCCGTAGGCAGCAAAATTCCGTTAGCCGCGACACTAGATGTCTGGCGTTCATCAGTCCTGCCTTGCGTAGCGCGCTCTTGTGCAATTGGTCCAAGTGTCACAGGGCCACTAGCGGTTTGACCTGATATGGCTTGAGAGCTAGAGCCCGAAGTGCCACCGTCACCAACGGGTGAAGATACATTTTGCGTTTGCTGAGACGAATTTACCACTGATGTTTCTCCAGCTTGTTGACTACCCTCCAAGCCAGAAAAATTTTCACCCGCAAGAACACGCGTCACTTGATCGAGGCGTGTCTTCATTTGTGATAGCTCAAATCTCATCGCCTCGACCTGACCGGTCAATTGCTGATTTTCGCGTTCGAGCTGTGAGATCTTCAATGTAGCATCCGCATCCGTTTGGCCGGTGCGTTTGGATAAGGTGCCAAGTTGCGACTCCAGCGCATTTACCTTTTGCTGCAATGCTAAAATATCCTCTTTTTTACCCGCATTCGCCTCCGGCAGGCCAAAGGATAAAAACATCAGAGAACATATAACGACAGTTGTAATAATACGTTGCATGACAACCTCACTTTAACTTTAAAACAGCTTACCAATGATGCCTGAAGAGGTCAGACGAGAACAATCAACGCCTATACGATAGCGCCGGATACATGAAAAACGCACCTTTAGACACTTCATGGCCCCGACACAATCCGCCACAATATTCGTCCCTGAAAGCATTATCCATAAATCAGATACAGTGTATCAAATCATAACAACAAAAATAAGGCAAAAAATAAACGCCAGCAAAGATGACTGGCGTTTATTTTTTAAATGCAATAGAGGGGCTAATGCCTAGCCTCTTTTGATCTATGATTTAAGTGCCACTTAAGCCCCAACAGTAGAAACAGTCGTTGTTGCATTACGGTTCACAGACCATGCTGACTCATTTGCTCGTGGATCAATCGGCTTTTCTTTACCGTAGGAAACAGTTGAGATCCGCGAACGGTCAACGCCAAGGCTCACCAAATAGGCCTTTGTCGCCTCTGAACGACGTTTACCAAGAGCCAAATTATATTCACGCGTGCCGCGCTCATCGCAATTACCAGCAACCAAAATACGGGCTTCAGGATATTGCTTTAACCATGAGGCTTGACGAGCCAAAACATCTTGTGCCTGAGGCGTTAATGCCCATTCATTGTAACCAAAGAAAACTCGGTGCCCAGCACTTGCTTCCAAGTCCGCCTGACTTCCAGGAATAGGCCCTTGCGGGGTCGTTACAGTAGATCTTGTTGTATCAATAGTATCGTTACTTGCCTCTACTAACGGCTCGCTCGTTGCGCATGCGCCCAACATTACAAACGCACATGCGATTCCACTAAGTTTTTTTAAATTCGTCCCAAACATGGTCTTCTGCTCCACTTTGCCATTAATAATTGCCCGGTTATTCAGGCGTTCTTTCATCAAGCTTTTGATAAGCCCTCATTATAAATTGGCTCTTATCAAGCCCAAATCATTCATTTAAAGGTTAGGCTGTGAATTGAAAAATCATAACCGAAGTTCAACTGTCACAATAGCATAACCTGCCTGGATCGTTTCCGGGAGATAAAAGCACGCCCGTTTACGATACCCCTCTTTCATACCTTAGATACAACAAACACTATTTGGCAACAATAATTCACCCTAACCCTGTTATACCTGCGATAAGCGTAACCTCCTATTCGATTCGACGCAATATTAGTCTTATGCTCATATTTATGAAAATTCCGTTATAACACAGAATTTTAACCCCAATTACACGAATCTATCACTTTATCAGCGTAAACTGGCTACAGAAGATCAATACTCTCCTTCCCCTGTCCTTATGGTAATGTTGGAGACCATGCAGGATCAGAAGCTGAACCGGGTGTTCTGACTTGGCGAAGATTGCGCCCGGTTAAATCAACAGACCAAAGATTGGGACGCCCTCCAGAACCATCAGCACGCGGGGCTGTTTCCCTAAAAAACATCAATACGCGGCCATTAGGTGACCAAGTTGGCCCTTCAACAAGATAACTGCGCGCCAACTCTCGTTCATTTGAACCATCAGGACGGATCACGCCAATAAAGAACTGCCCCTTATACTGACGTGTAAAAGCAATCAAATCACCACGCGGGCTCCATACCGGCGTGTGATAGCGTCCTTTTCCAAAAGTAATGCGCCGTTGATTACTTCCATCTGCGTCCATCACATACAATTGAGGTGAACCGCCGCGATCAGAGGAGAATGTAATTTGCTTTCCATCTGGCGAGAAACTTGGGCTTGTGTCGATGGAAGGATGGTTGGTCAACCGCGTCAGGCGCCGTGTAGAAAGATCCATCGTGAAAACATCTGAGTTCCCGCCCCGCTCTACACTCATGACCACGCTCGTTCCATCCGGAGAGAAACGCGGCGCAAACGTCATGCCGCGAAACGTACCCAACTGCTCTTGTTCACCAGTTTCAATATTGAAAAGATAAACTTGCCCGGGTCTGTCATCAAACAGTGCCATATAGGTTATTTGTTGCTGGGTGGGCGAAAAGCGCGGTGTCAAAACCTGATAACGCGTTCCATCGGTCAATTCTAACGGATTATCACCGTCTTGATCCATAATCATTAATCTTTTGACCCGCGCATCTTTGGGCCCGGTTTCATGAACAAAGACAATACGGGTATCAAAATATCCCTCTTCTCCAGTCAGTGTTTTATAAACAAAATCAGCAACTTTATGTGCGGCCCGGCGCCAATTATCCGCAGGCGTCTTAAACGCAACCGCGGCTAATTGTTGATCCGTATAGCTATCCCAAATCCTGGTGGAAACCTGAATGCGTCCATCAGGCAATTCGTCGACTTGCCCAACAACCAATACCTGAGCATTAATTTGCCGCCAATCGACAAAACGCGGGCGCACATTCACGCCTTCCAGATTTTCAATGTATGCGCGATCATCGATTACAGAGAACAATCCTGAACGATCAAGATCAGCACGTAACACCCCAGTAATATCATTACCAAGTTGGGTAACATCTGGCGTCCCGCCAATAAAATTTGGAACTGCCGTCGGCGTCGGATTCACATTGCCCTGAGTAATATCAATACGAACTTGCGCCATAGACGAGGCTGGCAAACAGAACACCAGAACGACAGTGAGTTTAATAAAGTCCTTCAAAAAGGAGTGCATAAAAACTTGGCTCATCTTGTTCATCATTAAACCCTTTAATATCATGTCACTATCTGTTTTATTGGTATGGTATTGATCTGCGTGATACTGAATTTAAGGTATATCGCAAAAACATCACCAAATTAACTGGTAAACTGGCAAACCATTATGATCATTTAATGGCGATCCTCATTTGAATTTCTCTAACATTTTTTTCGCGTCATCTCCAGAGCGTTTCGCGAATAAGTGTGTGTGGTTATGAGAACTTTGTACACTCAAGGAGGCATCGGTTGCAGCGCAAAAGTTGAATTGCAAAAAATACATCAAAACAAATATTTACAAGCAATGACTGAGCTCTCCTTAATCACGACCAGGATCACCAATGGGATTACGACTGGCGCTAAACCCAAGTGTTTCCGCGAAAGAGAGTTTCATGATTTCGCAGCGAGAAAACGCCTGATTAAATCTAACCAGCCTCCCGCACACCCCAGTTCAAACCTGTGGCGCAAAATTAAACGTCATATCTGACCAGCGATCATAACGATCTTGAGGCAGAAAATCATATGGTGCGCATTGGACCACTGCACGCAAGGCTTTTTGTTCAGCCACTTTCCAGAATCTATTCCCGGACAAATTAATCTTGGTTGAATTTAATACTTTTGGATTTTGTGCTAATGTCCCATCGCGATTCAATCGTATGTTGACTTCAACCACGAGCTTTTCTGGATTGGGCGCGCCATCAGGCGGGGTCCAGCATTTTAACATCGCCGCTTTCACCAGAGCCGTTTCCGTAGCCGTCAGCTCTCCGCCATTAGATCCCCCCCGAGCCTTTTCAGCAATTTTAGGGGTTTCTCTTGGTTTGCGCGTTTCACCATTATCATTCGCCTTTTTCGCTTTATCCAAAAGGGCATCCAAATCCAAACCTTGAGGTTTCGGCTTTGGTTTTTTCACAACTGGCTTGGGCTTAGGGGGAACTGGCTTTGGTTTTGGCGCTTCTGGCTCAGGCTCTGCAATTTTTTCAGGTTCAGGTTCTGGCTCTTCTTTAGCGGGAGGTGCAGGCGGTGCCACAAGTTCAGGTTCAACCTCGGCAATAATAATTGGTTCTTCGATAATCGGCACAGGATCATCAGGAACTTCTGGCTCAGTGGGAGCGGCGTCAGCCGCCTCTTCGATTGCGGCAGGCACATTCGTCACATCCGCCAATCGCGCCTCAGTAATCAATTCAACAGGGATACTGGGCTCAGATATAAGATCGCGATCACTGGTCCAATCGCGCCCCCATACAAGAGCGGCACCAGCAACACACAAATGAAACAAAACAGAGGCAACAAAGCCGAACCGCATTGGTTTAAGCCTCCCAGCGTTTAACGTTCAGGGTCTGTGACGAGACCGATTTTGCGAAATCCTGCACCATTGATCCGCCCAAGGACTTTTGAGACATCTTCCCAGGAACGTGACTTATCACCGCGAATATAAATCTGCTGGTCATATCCCGCAGCAGCAATCGCCCTTAAATGGGGGACCAAATTATCAATCTCGATAATGGATTCTTGAACAAAAATTGTACCGTCCGCAGAAATTGTCACGGTTAATGGCTCTCCTTGATCCTGGAGCGGTTGCGCTGCCGTGTCCGGCAAATCAACGGAAATGCCCACGGCCAGAAGCGGCGCGGCAACCATGAAAACAATTAACAGCACCAGCATCACATCAACTAGCGGCGTCACGTTTATTTCAGACATAGGCCGTGTCCGCATACGACCCCCGCCTCGTCCTGGGGATGACATAGCCATTAGCGTGACCTTTCATCAAGTTGGCGCGATAAAATCGTTGAGAATTCATCGGCAAAACCCTGCAATTGAACTGCATAGGAATTAATCTTTGAAGAATAGCGATTATAAGCAATCACCGCCGGGATCGCGGCAATCAAGCCCAGCGCGGTGGCAAACAACGCTTCGGCAATCCCTGGCGCAACAACGGCTAAATTTGTATCCTTGGTTACGGCGATTGCCTGAAAGGCTGTCATAATTCCCCATACAGTCCCTAAAAGACCGATGAACGGGGAAGCTGAGCCTATGGTTGCCAATGTGCCCAGATGACGTTCAGCACGATCCAGCTCTCTTGAAACGGCAACATTCATGATACGGTCGATCCGTTCTTTGGCACTGACCGCAAGACCTGTGCTTGATGCCGTATTGTCTTTATTCCGGCTCCATTCGGCCATGGCGGCAGTAAAAACGCGCGACATTGGATGATCCGCTTTATCGCCAATTTTACGATAGAGATCATCAAGAGGCTTGCCAGACCAGAACATAGCTTCAAACCGGCGCGACTTTGATTTCAATCGGCTGAATAATAACGACTTGTCAAAAATAATCCCCCAAGACCAAACTGAGGCTAGAACAAGGATACCCATCACCACTTTTACGATCAGGCCAGCGCTTTGAAACAAACTCAGAAGAGTAAATTCACTCCCTTCAAGAGCGACATTCGTGATTTGCGTCACCGGCGCCGCAGCCGGGGCTGCGTCCGGGCCTTGTACGGCTTGAACTTGGAACCCTTGCATCAAGGCTTGTAGAATACCGCCGCTTTCTCCAGTCGCCAGAAATTGCCCCGCACTTGAAACACCACTTAAACTGGCTGTTGCCATGATATCAGCAGTCAAGGAGACCATAAAATCTATCATCATCGATTCAAACCCTTAAATCTTGAAGGCCACTATAGCCCATACCCCATCTATAATGGAGAAATTTTACCTGATCCGCGACCAACAGCAATCGTTAGTTCCGGTATCGCTTATGAAATTATGGTTACCATCGAAGCGCAAGGCCTGACAGGCTTTTTCCGACAATAAATGTAAGTTTTCGCTAAAAATTTGGCCAGCTTGGGGCAAAGAGACCTTTTTGCATCATTTTTATCCCAAGAAGTACAGTTTTTCATACATATGGCAAAAACTCATCTATAAAAATGAACCCTTTTAATAAACTCGGATGATTGTCAGATCACGCATTGGCAAACTCACATTCCCCCTAAAATCATCGTCAAATATCGATGATTTAACTGGAGACATTATGGATCAGCATCTCACCATTGTTCAGCACCCTTTGGTACAACATAAACTCAGCTATATGCGTATGACCCAAACCCCGACCAATCAATTTCGCCAATTATTACGTGAAATCAGCCACTTAATCGCATATGAGGTGACCAGAAACCTGAATCTAGAAACCCGCCCGATACAAACCCCGATGCAAACCATGCAAGCTCCCTTTGTTGAAGGTAAAAAGATGGCGCTGGTCTCCATTTTGCGTGCAGGCAATGGCCTTTTAGATGGCGTTTTGGAATTGATCCCTTCAGCTAGAGTTGGATTCGTTGGATTATACCGTAATGAGGAAACCCTGAAACCTGTTGAATATTATTTCAAAGTCCCCTCCGATATCGATAAACGGCTCGTCATTGCGCTGGACCCGATGCTCGCGACGGGAAATTCCTCAGTTGCGGCCATTGACAAATTAAAAGAGGCTGGCGCTAGCAATATCCGGTTTCTATGCCTGCTCGCAGCGCCTGAAGGGGTTGCACGTATGAAAGAAGCGCATCCTGATGTCCCCATCGTCACCGCTGCTCTTGACGAAGGTCTTGATGAAAACGGCTATATCTATCCAGGTTTAGGAGATGCTGGAGATCGGATGTTTGGCACAAAATAAATGGCAATGTGTATTACACAAAGTATATTATACAAATTTTTCGATTACATCTTCAGGGAGACGGCGCGGTTTTCCCTCTAATGACAAACAGGCCGCTTCCACTTCGGCGCAGGCGATAATTTCCTGCTCCCGCCAGATTTCTTGCACAAGTTCCATTCGTGCGCCGCGGGCATGACTAAACTGTGTACGCACGTCCAAAAGATCGTCAATTTTCGCAGGCCTTACCCAATGTGTTGTCATTTTTTGCACAGCAAAAACCAACGGGTGTTCGCGTGCCAATAACTGGGTATGGATCACACCAATTTCTCGCAAGGCATCCGTGCGCCCACGTTCAAAAAATTTCAAATGATTAGCGTGGTAAACAATACCGGAAAAGTCCGTGTCTTCGTAATAGACCCGAACGTCAATTTTAAAAATTTTTGCACTAGGATCAATTTTTTTCATAAACTTAGTATACTGTAAAATATATAGCAGTTGATCTTTTTGAAACGGCTCACAAAGGGCGTTCAGACGATAAAACAGGCAAGTCTTGAGAGGCCAACGAACGCTCGAGTAAGGTTGGCAAATCTTGAATTTGATTCTGGCCAATTTGTTGAACCTGAGTAACGGGTCGGGGGCCTATCGGGCTTTGGTTTTCTTGGTATTCTCCGTCACTAACGTGCGATCGATCATACCATCCTTCGAAATTATGGCCAGCATTGTAATGAACCAGGCGCGCCGATGGTAGCGGCAATTGCTTTGATATTTGCGTCATAATCCTTCCCCACAATTTTGCCGGTAAACGTCCGCCTGTAATGTTTTTCATGGGCGTATAATCATCGCGGCCAACCCAGACCACGCCCACTAATCCCGCCATATGCCCTGCAAACCAGGCATCTCGGCTGCCTTGAGTTGTACCGGTTTTACCGGCGACCGGCCACCCCGCTACACGGGCATTTTTACCTGTCCCCGCTTGCGTCACTTGCTGTAACATCTGATTAAGATGCGTGATGGATTGTCTTGAGGCAGCAATACCTTTTACATGGTTCTTATGCTGATAAATAAGGTCGCCTTCAGCCGTCGTGACCTTATCAATCGTATGCGCATCAACACGCAAACCCCCATTGATAAAGGGGGTCCAACTCTGCGCTAGCTCCATGGGCGACACGGCATCAACGCCCAACGCCAAAGCAGCATCGGGATTTAATTTTCCTTCAAACCCCATCGCGCGTGCCATAGAGAGAACTGCAGGGCGCCCCACCCATTCCTGAAGGCGAATAGTTGCTGAATTGAGGGATTTGGCGAGTGCTTGCGTTAAAGTCACCTCACCATAATATTTATTTTTATAATTTTTAGGTGACCAATTTCCGATTGTAATCGGAGCATCCAAAATTAAATTATCAGGATGAGCTCCTGCTTCAATTGCAGCAAGGAATACAAATGGTTTAAACGCACTCCCCGGTTGTCGCCTCGCTTGGATCGCGCGATTAAACTGACTACGCTGATAGTCTCGCCCCCCAATCATTGCCCGAATAGCACCGCTACCGTCAGCAATAATAATTGCCGTTTCAATCGGTTTTTTACCCTCACTCACCGCTCCAGGAATTACATCATCGGGGCTTTCATCAGGAAAAACGCCGTCCTGGATAGCTTGAGTTAAACCAATCTCCACAGCCAATTGTAACGCCGGATCAAAGGTAGTTTGGATGATCAAATCAGCATCATTATCGGGAAAAAGACGCTTCACTTTTCCCAAAGTGTGATTCACAAAATATGCCGATGCCGTATATTTTTGAGGCTTTAAATAAATTGGCGTTTTGATGGCTTGCTCGCCTTGATCCGGCGTTAAAAACTCCGCTGCGACCATACTCTCGATCACGGTACGTGCGCGCAATCCCGCGTCTCTCGGATTATGCGTTGGGTTATATTTTGATGGTGCTTTTAGCAACCCAGCTATCAGCGCAGCCTCATTAATATCAAGCTCTCTAGCCGATTTACCAAAATATCGATAACTCGCCGCATCAATACCGTAAGCCCCTGCCCCCAAATAAACGCGATTGAGATAAAGCGTTAAAATCTCATTTTTACTAAACCTTTGCTCGAGCCAAAATGCTAATAATAGTTCTTGCACTTTTCGTTTTAAAGTGCGCTCAGAAGAAAGAAAAAGGTTCTTAGCCAATTGCTGAGTAATCGTTGATCCCCCCTGCCGGACACGGCCCTTGCCTGTATTCACCAACAAGGCTCGCCCCACAGAAATCAAGTTAACACCGACGTGATGGTGGAAGTTTCTATCCTCAACCGCCAATACAGCATCCAGCACATGATCAGGAAGTTCTGCGAGTCTGACAGGCGCGCCGTATTTAGTCCCTTGAACAGATAATGGCGATCCATCGGCCGCCAATATAGAGTAGCGCGGCGCACGATCAGGTCGCCACAATTGATCCGTATGTGGCAAATCACTCGCATAAAAAGAAAGCACCGCAAACAAAGTCATTATCCCGATAAAGGCGAATGCCGATATCTCCAATCCTAAAAATTGAATCCAACGCCTCATAAGATTACGTTTTTTAGGCTGGGCATTCCCCCGCGTTGCACGGGACCTACGCCGATGTTCCACTTCCCGCCTGGGAGCTTTGAGAGTGCATTCACTCTGATTGATGTGTGAGTTATCGTTGCGCATTCTCTATGAATGCGCTCGATTGGTAAAAAAGTAGTTAATAAAATATTAACACCAACAGGCTGAGATATCGTCAGGACTGTGTCCATCGACCTTTTTTTACGTGAAAAATCTTAGAACTGTTTGCGCTAAATTTTCTGGTCGATCAGTCAAAAACCAGTATGATGGGCAAAACAAAAATAAGGGTATGGAGCAATTTCTGATCAATTTGATTAATCAGATTGTTCTAGGTTTTTGATTTGCCGCATTATCTCGTGCCCAACGGGTGCCACTTGATGAGAAGAAGCTCGGGCAGGTCGTCGCGCCCAACACTGATAAGGGATACTGCATAGATGAGCCAGCAGGGCAAAATGCAAACTACACGTGATCAAAAGTCGTTATCAGTGCCATCTGTCATGGATTGCGCAGACTCCTACAATCTAGAAAGCCCAACAAGAGGCGACAAGGATGAAAAAACAGCCGCAATAGTTAAGGGGGCGCGGCAAACATTTTTAGCAAAAGGGTTCGACGCAGCGAGCATGGACGCGATCGCCCTGAGCGCGAATGTTTCCAAACGTACAGTGTATAATCGCTTTCGTTCTAAAGAAGAGCTTTTTGCGGCCGCTATTTTAGAAACCTGCAACCGATTACTGCCGTTAAACCTAGAAGAAATCGAGCAAACACTCCCGACAAACGAATTAATGCGTGCTTTGACTAATCAATTTTTACGCATCTCACTAGAACCTGAAGCAATTGCACTGCGCCGGATTGCTACATTTGAGGCGTCACGTACGCCTGCACTTGGTCGCGCTTATATGGAAAATGGACCAAGATTATTAGTTAAAACCTGTATTCCTGTCATGCAGCGTATCAGCAAACGTGAAAACCTGGAAATCGACGATTACGAACGTGCGATTTGGCATTTAGGCTCACTCATAACTGAACCTTTGTACACACACGTTTTAATGGGTATTCCCCCACAAGACATGGAGACCGCCATAACAAATCAACTCAATACAGGACTTGCCGCTTTTGGCAAATTATACGGATTGAAAAGCACATCTTAAAAATTCTCGATATAGCGGGTTTGATAAAGCACACTATGAAACTCAGTATAAGCGCGATTCAAAATCGCCTATATTTAAAGTACCTCCACGTAAAATTAATTCGCCGAGGTGCTTTAAGTCTTACTCATTGGCATCCCCTTACAAAGCTCGGTGCTATCGGGGTAAGGGGATTACGGTTTTTTCAGCCCTAATGCCAAAGTGTCAAAAAAAAAGCGCTCGGAGAAAACTCCGAGCGCTTTAAACATCTGATATTGAGCTTGAATAAATTTATTCAAACAAAATAGTAATTTCTGTACGACGATTCAGTGGCTCACGTGTGCCATCTGGGGTTGGTTTCGCGAGGTTACTCTCACCAAGAGATTGGGTAGAAATAATCCCTGCAGGCACTCCTTGAGCAATTAAGGCATCGCGAACAACACGAGCACGGCGCTCAGATAAAGCTTGGTTGTATGCTGATGAACCAGAACTATCCGTGTTACCCACAACACGAACACCATCCACATCAAATTCACGAGAACGACTAACAGCCTCGCGGATCAAGCTTGAAGCTTGAGGCGTAAGGTTGGATTTATCGTAATCAAAATAAACTGTAACCTGGATTGGATCTGGAACTTCTGGTGCTTCTTCCACCAACTCTGGAGGACAGGCAGCAGAAACAGGAACGGAGCTACCGTCCCAGCAATCTTTATATTGTACTGTTGGTGTTGGCGCTGTAGGGGCCGCTACAGGAGCCCCAAAATTCCAACGCAAGCCTGCAAACAGATTGTGAGATTCTGGTGAAGTACGAATATCTGTACCGATACCAGCTAGCTGTGCATCAAACCCATCTTTTCTTGCTGTGAAATAGCGATATGAAACATCAAGAACAACATTTTCCGCAATATCTACTGCGAAACCTGCAATCCCCTGAACCGCAATAGCAACACGGGAATCATTGATGCTTAATGGCGTGATACCCTGTTGCGCTACAGGATTGCTACCTGCCAAACTCAAATCCAGCACGGTAAAACCTACACCACCACCAACATAAGGAGTGATCGGCGCGCCAAGAGCTTTCGCCTCGGTGAAATCATATATTAGGTTTCCTAAAAGCGAATAAGACTTGAGGTCGCCGGAAATTGATCCTTCAGGGAAACCGGAAAAACCAAAACCGTCATTAGCGACGTCTTCGACATTATTGTTGCGATAGCTAAACTCACCTTCTGTACGCCAACCATTACCGTAAGCATAACCAAGAGCTGAATAGATACCTACGCCGTTGTTGTAATCAATATCTGAGTCAACCTGAAAGCCTGGAGCTCCTTGTGTGACCTCAAAATCACGGTCATCAAGGACAGAGCTAAATCCAGCGCCGATAGCGCCGTATAAACCTTCATAGTCTTGTGCGTTGGCAGCAGAAACGCTAACCATTGCTGCAACACTTGCAAATAAAAATGATTTCAACTTCATGTGACCCCTCCTCGGGTTTTCTTTCAAAGTCTGTGTTTGGCAAAATCTGTGTTTGGTTACTTGCGGAGCTCTATTTTACCATAAAAATCCGCGAAAAACTGTTTCAAAGCCTTTAATAGCGGGGATAGGCACCGAGATATAGTTTTTTTTGAAAAAATCCCTTAATGATTGCTTCATATTAAGCCGCCTGTTGCATGATAGCATCGCATTCTAACCAATAATTAACTTCTATTGCAAAACTCAGTAATTTCAGCTTAACAATAGGTTAATCACCCCTAATTTGACTTGCTCCAAAAAGGCTAAATGATGACCAAATCCCTTAAAATTATCGTCAGCGGCGCGCTATTTCTAGCTGTGGTTCTGGCCCCTATTTCACTGGCCCCTATTTCACACGCACAAGGTGTGGATAATCCACTATTACATGAGCAAGTTGCAAATGTTTCCGCCGAGCGACTGGAGCAAGACGTCAAAAAACTCGTTGGGTTTGGCACCCGCCACACCCTGTCTGATACAAAATCACAAACACGCGGCATTGGTGCTGCGAGGCGATGGATTAAATCAGAGTTTGAAGCCATTTCAAAAGAATGTGGCGGCTGTCTCGAAGTAATCTATGTCAGCGATTTTGTGGAAGGCGAGCGCAGAATTCCCGATCGCACGGAAGTCGTCAATGTTGTCGCCATACAATGGGGTACCCATGACCGCGATCGCATGATCATGATGTCAGGCGATATCGATAGCCGGGTATCTGACTCCCTCAACGGCACCTCAGATAGTCCCGGAGCCAATGACAATGCAACTGGCCTTGCGGGCACGCTCGAAGCTGCCCGAGTTTTATCGAAATACAAGTTTCCCGGCACAATCGTTTATGCAGGCCTTTCCGGTGAGGAGCAGGGATTGTTTGGCGGGAAAATTTTGGCGGCCCATGCTATCAAGGAAGGGTGGCGGCTCAAAGGCGTTGTCAATAATGACATGATAGGCAACATTACCGGCATTGACGGGGTCACTAATAACGCAGTAGCCAGAGTGTTTTCTGAAGGCACACGCGCGACAGAAACCCCGGAAGAAGCCCGGATACGCCGGTTCACCGGTGGTGAAGTTGATAGCCCGTCCAGAAATTTGGCACGCTATATTGATCGGCTTGCGGATCAGTATATCCCCAACCTCGATGTCATGATGATTTATCGCCTTGATCGGTTTGGCCGTGGCGGTCATCACCGCCCGTTTAATGAAGCTGGCTTTCCAGGTGTTCGCATCATGGAAGCGCACGAGCATTACGACCGTCAGCACCAGGATTTACGCACAGAAAATGGTCGCGTATATGGCGATACCATAGACGGCGTTGATTTCGATTTTAACGCCAAACTAACAGCCTTAAACGTGGTCACTCTAGCCGCCGCTGCGCTTGCGCCGCCCTTTCCAGCAAAGGTGACAATCTCAGGTGCCGTGCAACCCTCGACAACGCTAAAATGGGAGCGCCCCAAAGGGAGGGCTGCTAAAAACCTCAAGGGGTATAAAATTTACTGGCGTCTGACTGACGAAAATCAGTGGTCACGTAGCCGTTACGTTGGTGATGTTAATGAGTTTACGCTCGAAAATATCGTCATCGACAATTTTTATTTCGGGGTCGCATCTGTGGCTAAAGACGGCTCTGAAAGCCCTGTTGTTTTCCCCGGCGCTGCGGGGAGTTTTGGTGAGTAAGTAAAACCAGGCTCACACAGTCACAACGCTCTTCGTGCATTTTTTTTAAACTTCATCACAACAGGCGATTAACTTTAACAGGCAGCTGAAAAACTTCAGTTTTCATGGTTTGAATAGCAGGGCATA
>CAYZLR010000072.1:0-16712 GCA_964479275.1 uncultured Caulobacterales bacterium | reverse complement strand
CAAAAAAGAATCACTGTTCGACAATATCAGCAAGTTTTATGGGGATAGCTCCTAGTCTTGAAAAGGGTCCCGCATTAATATGACATCATCTCGCTCAGGACTAGTAGAAACCAATGCCACCGGCGTTTCAATCAATTCTTCAATGCGCCGTACATATTTAACGGCTTGCGCAGGAAGATCAGCCCAGGAACGAGCATTCTCTGTGGAACCGGACCAACCTTCAAGAGTTTCATAAATCGGTTCAACATTAGCTTGATTACCCATACCAAAGGGAAGGTAATCATACTCTTGATCGCCCAAGCGATACCCCGTGCAGACTTTTAGTTGTTCAAAACCATCGAGAACATCCAGTTTCGTGAGGGCAATCCCGTGCACGCCCGAAATTTTCAAGGATTGGCGCGTCAAAGCCGCATCAAACCAGCCGCACCGCCTTTGCCTACCTGTCACCGTTCCAAACTCATGGCCACGCTCGCCCAATCGTTGGCCGATAGCATCTTTCAGCTCCGTCGGGAACGGACCTTCGCCAACTCTGGTCGTATAAGCCTTTACGATACCCAGGACATAGCCAATCGCGCTTGGCCCGAGACCAGAGCCTGCTGCCGCCTGTCCCGAGACAGTATTTGATGAGGTCACAAAAGGATAGGTTCCATGATCAATATCGAGCAAAACCCCCTGAGCTCCTTCAAATAAAATGCGCTTACCCTGTTTGCGCATTTCTTGAAGTACGCGCCAGACCGGCGCGATAAAGGGAAGGATTTTGGGGGCAATGTCTAACAACTGTGCCATAAGGTCATCAGCCTTGATTTCTTCAACCCCAAACCCACGCCGCAGGGCATTATGATGGAGTAGCAAATTATCAATTTTCACCATCAAGGCCTGCGGATCGGCTAGATCAATAATGTGAATTGCTCGCCGTCCAGTTTTATCTTCATAAGCCGGACCAATGCCGCGCTTTGTCGTGCCGATTTTAACCCCTTCGCTGCCCCCCTCTCGTAAAGCATCTAGAGATTGATGCACGGGCAGGATTAACGTTGCATTTTCAGCAATAATTAAATTCTGAGGTGTGATATCAACCCCTTGCTTCGCCAAACGCCCCATTTCATCAAGCAGAGCGACTGGGTCAACAACAACCCCATTGCCAATCACCCCAATTTTACCTGGACGCACAACCCCTGACGGCAAAAGTGAAAGTTTGTAGACTTTTCCATCAATAACCAATGTATGGCCCGCATTATGCCCTCCTTGAAAACGGACCACCACGTCAGCACGCGCTGACAACCAGTCAACCATCTTGCCTTTGCCCTCGTCGCCCCATTGGGCCCCAATGACTGCTACGTCTGCCATGCTTCAACTCCATATTGGGAAAATTTCAAGGCGCACCATAGGCAGTTTCAACGTCAGGTCAAACAGGGATCAAGCCCCGCACGCCTTCGGTTTTCCACAGCAATAATTCTTGAAAAATCAGGAAAATCGAATCTGCGCAATTGTTAAGAAGCCCCGCTCAGCGTAATAACAGCCAGAACAAACAATTCATGCGCATCTTACAGGAGCAGACTTTGAACGTCATACATATCATTGGAGCAGGTCTGGCTGGGTCCGAAGCCGCATGGCAGGCTGCGAATAAGGGGGCCAAAATCATCCTCCATGAAATGCGCCCTATCCGCAAAACTGACGCCCATCAAACTGATGGCCTTGCTGAACTGGTTTGCTCTAATTCTTTTAGGTCTGATGATGCGCAAAATAATGCTGTTGGCCTCATCCACGAAGAAATGCGTCGATGTAATTCTCTGATTATGAAATGTGCTGATGCTAATCAGGTTCCCGCTGGCGGTGCATTGGCCGTCGACCGGGTCGCTTTTTCTGATGCTGTCACAAATGCATTAGCCAATCACCCCAATATTACGATTGAGCGCGAAGAAATTACTGCATTGCCCCCTGCCGATTGGGAGAATGTTATTATCGCAACAGGCCCATTAACCTCGGCAGCACTGGCCGAAGAGATCCACGCCTTAACCGGTGAAACCGCCCTTGCTTTTTTCGATGCGATTGCTCCGATTGTATATAAGGAAAGTATTGATTTTGATGTGGCCTGGTTTCAATCGCGCTACGATAA
This sequence comes from uncultured Caulobacterales bacterium, assembly GCA_964479275.1. Lineage (GTDB taxonomy): Bacteria > Pseudomonadota > Alphaproteobacteria > Caulobacterales > Parvularculaceae > CALLPQ01. The sequence continues at coordinate 14,599 of CAYZLR010000072.1, read as the reverse complement.
AGTTGGGCCTGGCGGCGATGGTGCGGATTATATCAATTGCCCTATGGATGAAGATCAGTATAAGGCTTTTATTACTGCACTCCTTGAAGGTGAAAAAACTGAATTTAAAGACTGGGAAAAAGATACACCTTATTTTGAGGCTTGCCTGCCCATTGAGGTAATGGCAGAGCGCGGCCCCGAGACGTTGCGATTTGGTCCGATGAAACCCGTTGGACTGACAAATCCCCATGCTCCGGACAAGAAACCATACGCCATTGTACAACTACGCCAAGACAATAAGCTTGGTACGATTTACAACATGGTCGGTTTTCAAACCAAGTTAAAATATGGCGCGCAGGCAGATATTATCCGTATGATACCTGGTCTGGAGAGGGCCGAATTTGCAAGGTTGGGGGGGATCCATCGGAATACATTTTTGAATAGTCCGATCTTACTTGATGACCAACTCCGCCTGAAAGCACAACCACGTTTACGCTTTGCAGGACAAATCACCGGCGTTGAGGGCTATGTAGAAAGTGCTGCGATCGGCTTGCTTGCTGGTCGCATGGCTGCGAGCGAAACGAGAGGCCAGCGCTTCACCCCTCCACCGCTTCAAACAGCGCTCGGGGCTTTACTTGGACATATAACCAGTGGGCATCTCGCGCAAAAAGACATCGGCACCCACAAACCAAAATCTTTTCAGCCTATGAATGTCAATTTCGGTTTATTCCCCGAAATTGAGATTCCCAAAATTGATGGAAATGGCAAGAGACTGAGAGGAAGAGAAAAAGGCCGGGCTAAAAAGCAAACCCAATGTTTGCGTGCTCTTGAAGCCTTAGACTTATGGACTGAAAACACATATGACAAGCAACAGGAAAATATGCCTTCACAATAATGCGGTTTGCTCATAAATGCCTAATCGATTATTCCTCCTCATACCCATCATCGTCAACGGCAGGTATAGCATAAGAGCCATTTAGCCAACGATGCAAATCAACATCTGCACACCGCTTGGAGCAAAAGGGATGGTATTGATCTAAATTGGGTTTTTGGCAAATCGGGCACGGTACATTGTTTTTCACAAGATTTTTCTCATTCGCAATTTTCATAAATTTGAAATTCCTCCGAGGCATTTTCCCGTTTGTTACAAAAGCTAACGCGAGCCCCGTATAAACGATCTAATCGATCTTTCCAGCGAGGATTTTGGCTTATAAGCCCCCAAAAACGATCTGAGAGTTCAACATTAAATTGTATTGCCGGACTTTTCCGTAGGCGCTCTTCTAATTCACAAAGATGAAAACGTATTTTAAAATCAGCCTTCATATTCGTACCGTGAGCCATATCGCCGATTGCGTCCTCACCGATTTCTTCAGATAAAGAAGGTAAAGCTCGCGGTAAGACAAAACTGAACAACCCCGATGGTGTCCACCCTGCACGGCCAAAGCCTGGCAAAGCTTTATAGCGCTCGCGTAAATATTGATCAAATTTTTTAAAAACTGTTTTTTGCAAGGGTAAAAAATCTATAACAATTTGTCCGCCAATTCGCCGTGCTGCAATCTGCTGCATAATCACGCTCGCTGCCTCACGGTTTAATTTTTCATTGAGTTTCGCTCTCGACGGTGCGCCCATAGCGGCACTATCGATGTCAATAGCAGTTAACGCTTCACCCTCTTCAATTGTCAGCGCCCCCCCTGATGGTAGTAAAACCCCTGGTTTACAAAGGGATGAAAAAAAAACATCAGCGCCTTTGTAGCCAAAAGCCTGTGCATCAACCTTAATCGGTGTTTTTTCGGTAATCCGGGTAACCAAAGCCCGCATTGATCCACTCGATACAATGATCTCATCAAGCTTAGCTTTGCCAAGATAGTTTTTAAGATGCGCAAACGTTTCGAACACAGCATTTTTCGGCGCTACGAGTGGCCCTGGTTTTTCATCTAATCTTGGGCGCGTTTTTCCAGCTGCTAAAGCAACGACAATCCGCTTTGATCCGCGTGCGAGTTGGCGTATTTGAAAACGGTACAAAGCCCCTTCAATCAAATTCTCAGCGGCCCCGTTAAGGCGCACCATAGCTTCCCGGCCTAATCCAACAACTCCGCCCTCGGATAACCCAAGATCGACAAACCCCATCCCTAAATTTCGATCAATATGCATCACTCGCCCGACATAAACATCATCACGATAAGGAATTTTCATAATTTCCTCATCGCCCAACGCTGGCGAGAAATGAAACCGGACCGGTTTTTCGCCGCGAATTAAAACCCCGCGCGTCATTGCGGTCCCGGCATCAATGACCATCACAGTGCGCGTTATCGCCATCCTGCACCTTTTAAGAGGTTGGACGTTTCATATAAGGGCAAACCAACAACATTGGAGTATGAACCAATTAAGGAAATGATGTGGCGCTCAAACAAACCCTGAATACCATACCCTCCAGCTTTGCCATCCCATTCACCGCTTGATATATATTCACGCTGATCCTCTTGACTGAGCCGGCGTACTTTAACGCGTGTCTCAACAACGCGCCAAGCATGGGGAACATGCGAATTTTCCCGCGGCGCAAACACGCAAACCCCCGTAAAAACACGATGTGAACGACCACTCAGGAGAGCCAAACACGCGCTGGCCGTCTCTACATCTTCTGCTTTTGGTAAAATGCGGGTACCAACCCCCACGACGGTATCAGCCCCCAACACAAATGCATTGGGGTATTGCTGTGCGATAACTCTAGCTTTTTCACAGGCGATACGTCGTGCGTACTCTCTCACCCCTTCGGTGTTTCCTTTTGGGAGAGAGAGCGGTGTTTCATCAATATCAGCCGGAATAATTTCATCTGGTACGATATGGATTTGCGCTAACAGCTCGCGCCGACGTGGACTGGCACTCGCCAGAATGAGAGGTGCCGATCGCGCGTTCACAATGCGGCTCTCGCAGTTATTTGAAGCGATAGGTGATGCGCCCTTTGGTAAGGTCATAAGGGGTCATCTCAACCAAAACTTTATCACCAGCCAATACGCGGATACGGTTTTTGCGCATTTTCCCAGCCGTATGGGCGATAATTTCATGTTCATTCTCGAGCTTAACTCGAAACGTCGCATTGGGGAGTAATTCCTCCACAGTGCCTTCAAACTCAAGAAGTTCTTCTTTTGCCATTACTGGCTAGCTCCTATCAACATCATATTTCAATCCTTTTGTGAATAAACCCGTAAGCCTATTTTGTGTATTTAGCACTGTGTAAATGATCATTTATGGAAATAAAATCAAGCTTTTTGGCACATCTTATGAAAACGAGCCTTGATTCTCACCTCAATATCATCGCGAACCTCGCGATATCCTTGCAATACGGCATTATCTTCACTGGAATAGCTTGTCGGATTATCAATATCCCAATATTCCAACTTTTCCGCCGGAACGATTCGTCTGATTTCGCCAGCCGCTTCCGGGGTCATTGCAATAATCAGGTCAAAATCATCTGGATTCACATCAGATATTTTTTTCGCTTTATAATTATCAAGAACAATATCAACTTCCGCCAAAACCCGGCTTGTCATAGGATCTAACCAACCTGAGTAGACGCCAGCGGAATCAACTCGCTCAACATTTTTGCAATAGGCCGCAAACATCGCCGCAGCGATAGGAGAGCGAACGGAATTCATGTTACAAGTAAAGAGCACTGATTTTGCAGGTTTTGTCATGTTCATCCCTATCGCATATGAAAGCTGCAAATCAGCGTAAAAAGGCGGCGGGCAGTATTATGATCAATAACAATTTTATCTTTCAAGCGTTCACGCAGAATATCTGATCCCTCATTATGCATGGCCCGCCGTGCCATGTCGACGGTTTCTATTTGTGCCGGTGTGGCATTACGGATCGCATCATGATAACTTTCACAAAGCAGAAAATAGTCTTTAATGGCCTTGCGAAGCGGCATTAATGAAAGATGCACAGAGCCAATCTTTTCACCGCCTTCTCGCGCCACTTCAAAAACCAAACGACGCTCTATGATTGAAAGCGCCAGTTCGTAAGGGCCATCCAGATCACCGACCGGATCAAAGCTGTTCTCCTCCAGCATATCATAAATGGCAATCTTGCGCTCATATTCAATATCAGCATTAGCCCGAGCAAGAGACCTCTCATCAAGATCAATCTTGATAAGCCGCGCGGTGGATTTCTCTTCGCTCTGGTCTTCATCACTCATAAAGACCCTTCTAGCCTGTTGGCTCACTAAGCGTAAAGCTGATCTCAGTTAGTTTTTTTGAAACTTTATGCCAATCCAGGAATGCTGTCATTGCACCAGGAAATTAATCGTTCAAAAACAGCCTCACGCCCCAGCTCATTATGAAGCTCGTGCCGCATTTCATCAAAAACGACTGACGTCACCCGATCGACGCCTGCTGCTTTAAGGCGCGCCTCTAATTGTGGAACAGATTTAGCAAAATCAGTTGAACTGTCTTGAGCCCCTGACATGAGCAATATTGGCACCTCAGCGCGCAACGCCTTCAAGCGAGAGTCGTGAAAAGTCGCCGCCAGCCCCTTCGTCATCTCCTGCGCAAAATTGATCGTTGGCGGCCATCCGCATTCATCGTCGGCAATGTAAGCATCAACTTCTTCCTGATCACGCGATAACCAGTCATAAGGTGTGCGGGCTGGTTCAAAGGGTTTGTTGAGTGGATCCCAAGCCAATTTTTGAAACAGATAGCTCGTACTTTCTGGTTTTTTCATCAAGGCTTCAACGCCTAACAGTAACTTTAAGACCGGCATCGCCGGATTTTTTTGTAAGACAGGCCCCAGTAACATAACTGCATTCGCACAGTCTGGATTTTGTAACACAACATCAAAAGTGATAATGGACCCCATAGAATGGCCGGCTAAAATTAATGGCAAATCAGAAAACTCAGCCTTCAAAACCCCTTGAAGAAAAAGACTATCATCTATGATCTTACTCCAACCATCGCGGCCAAACATGTGTGAGGGGGTCGAGGGAATTGTAGTGTGTCCATGACCTCGTTGATCATAGATAAAAAAATGAAACCCTGCATCACTCAGCATACGTGCAAACTTTGCATAACGCGCACTATGTTCTGCCGCACCATGGTGAAACAAGATGATCCCCTTAGGGGAAGTTTTAGATAACATCCCGCGCAGATTTAAAGTTGCACCACTTGGCGCGAGAACACTCTGCCCGGCAAAATCTGCTCTTTGAAAAATTTCCATATTGAGTTGCGCCGCATGTATAGATTTCGTCATATCCACTGCCTTTGATTTTGCACCCTTGATTTCGTGCTTGAAATAGCTGGAGTATGGTCCAAAATTGGCAGCCTAGAGAGGATACAAGGCGATGACAAGCATGAGCCACACAAGCACCAATCATTCGTGAAACTAAAAATAATGAAACAGAAATTCTACCCTCAACTATATTCGCAACTATTTTCTAGGCTGGGTATGTTTTTTCAGCGCTTATCTGCAAATAAGCCAATTAAGTTCATCGCCATGGTTGCCCCAGCCAACGCTGTAATTTGACTGACATCATACTGAGGGGCCACTTCAACAACATCTGCGCTAACAAGATTAATCCCTCTCAGCCCCCGCAATATTTGTTGCCCTTCCATACTGGACAAGCCGCCAACTACAGGCGTCCCCGTGCCTGGTGCCATGGAAGGATCAAGACAATCAATATCAAACGTAATATAAACAGGATTGTTTCCTATAATTTTTTTTACGTTTTCAACAATTTCATCTACCCCTTTTTGGCGAACCATTTCCGCACTGATAATATTAAATCCATGAGTATCATCGTTAAATGTTCTAATACCAATTTGAGCCGACTGGTCTGGTTTTATCAATTCCTCCCTAGCTGCATGATAAAACATCGTGCCATGATTAATGGTTTTTTGATCCTCGGCCCAAGTATCAGAATGCGCATCAAAATGAATCAATGAGAGCGGTTGATCATATTGAGCCGCAATTGATTTTAACACGGGATAAGTAGAAAAATGATCCCCGCCCAGCATCAGGGTTTTTACACCGGCTTTATGAAGATTTAAAAATTGAGTGTGGATCTGGTCAGGTATGTGCTGCGGTATGCCAGCGTCAAAATATATATCCCCATAATCAACAACAGACAGTTTCTCAAATGGATCATACTCCCATTCATGAACGCGATCCCAAGCTACCATTGCAGAGGCTTCACGTACGGCTCGCGGCCCCAATCGCGCCCCCGGCCTTGACGTCGTGGCCAGATCAAACGGCACGCCTACAATCGCAAGATCTACATTTTCGATTGTTTTGGAATATCTCCGGCGAGCAAAACTAAGCGCACCAGAGTATGTCGGCTCAGTCTTTGTCCCATGGCCAGCCTGCCGGGTAAAAGCCAAATCAATTTTACCGTCTGAGTTTGAAGACATTGCCTGCTCCCGCCATTAACTGTTATGCTTGAATATAGATATTAAAGCCGAAAAACGCCTGTTATGCGATAAAATAGCGTTGGTTGTCTCGTTAGGATACCCCCTAACGCCCCCAAGTTTAAGCCCTTCGTGTTGATAGACAATGCCTTTTCAAAACCGCGTCACTCCATTTTCGAAAATTGAATTTAGCGCAGCGCGGGGCCTTTGGATGGGCAATCGCGGAATTTTGCATGATGAAAATCAAAATCTACAAACCCCAAAATGGCAACATCAAGCTTGGGTCACTTGCGTGCTGGAGCATCGAGATAAAAAGGGGTTTCTCTGGCATCGAGAAATTATGAGCCCGCGGCGCTATACCGAATTGTTTTTCCTTGATGAAGCCACAGCGCTGAGTGCGGGCCATCGACCTTGTGGGCTGTGCAGAAACAAGGCTTACCGGGCCTTCACACCCGCCCTCGGCAACCGTTTTTCAAGCGTTAAGGAGCTTGACCGTACCCTCCATCAGGAACGAACACATCAAATTCTAGGAAAAATTAAGCCGCAACAAACATATGGGCCAGAGCTGCCCGATGGGGTCATGGTCACAATTCCGGCCAGCCCCGGTGTAGCGTTCCTAAAAAAAGGCCATGCATTATACCCTTGGTCTCATCATGGATATGGCCTGCCAGTCCGCCTCCCCTCTGCACATTTACAGGTTTTGACCCCGGCATTGATCGTGGAGGCCATCAACAATGGATACCCGGTTTGCATGCACACCGGGTCAATCCAATCTGCTACTTAGGAGTTAAGCTCTGGATCGTGAAGAGAATAGCAGTTGTCCATATTGACCTGATAAACATCGATCACATATGAAAGGGCATTGGCAACTGAGAACCACTCTACCTCCCACTTATTCATGTGGGCCCGCAAAAACAATAGAAAACGATCAAATTAAAAACGCCGATTCAATCTGGCCATTCTACTATAAAGGACGCGATTATGACCGAAGCCTATATTTATGACGCAGTGCGCACGCCGCGTGGAAAAGGGAAATCAGACGGATCACTCCATGAAATTACTCCTGTTTCGATGGCGACGCAGGTTTTGAATGCCGTCAAAGAGCGCAACAACTTAAATGCTGACGCCGTTGAAGATGTAGCTTTAGGGGTTGTCTCTCCTGTAGGAGAACAAGGGGCAGTCATCACGAGAACCGCTGTCTTACAATCTGATTTGGCAGAAACGACCTCCGGGATACAAGTGAATCGGTTTTGCGCTTCCGGTCTTGAAGCGATCAATATCGCGGCAGCCAAGGTAAAGTCCGGTGAAGCTGATATGACAATCGGTGGCGGCGTTGAATGTATGAGCCGCGTACCCATGGGGTCAGATGGCGGCGCATGGCCGACAGATCCACAATCTGCTTTCGATAGCTATTTCGTTCCCCAAGGGATTAGTGCTGATTTAATCGCAACCAAATATGGTTTTACCAGAGACGATGCCGACGCCTATGCAGTTGAGAGCCACAAACGCGCGACCAAATCCTGGGAAGAAGGGCGTTTTGATAAATCTATCATGCCTGTCAAAGATGTTATTGGTGCAAATGTCCTGAGTAAAGATGAAACCATTCGCCCTCAAACCAATATGCAAACTCTGGGTGCTTTAAACCCATCCTTTGAAATGCAAGGCCAAAGCTTTGGGTTTGATGATGTCGCACTTCAAAAATATGCGGAATTTGAAAAAATCAATCATATTCATCATGCCGGAAATTCATCCGGAATTGTTGACGGATCCGCTGCTATTTTGATTGGTAATGAAGAAGCTGGCAAACGCCATGGCCTAAAGCCAAGAGCGCGGATTAGAGCCATGGCTTCCATTGGCTCAGAGCCAACAATTATGTTGACGGGCCCTGAGTTTGCCGCTCGCAAAGCTTTGGCAAAAGCTGGGATGGATGCTGGTGACATCGACCTTTATGAACTTAACGAAGCGTTTGCCTCTGTCGTCTTGCGCTTTATGCAAGCTTTGGACATTGACCATTCAGATATCAATGTGAATGGCGGTGCGATTGCCATGGGTCATCCTCTTGGGGCAACTGGCGCGATGATTATGGGAACCATGGTTGATGAACTTGAACGCTCTGACAAAGAGACCGCCTTGGTCACTTTATGCATCGGTGGCGGCATGGGCACAGCAACGATTATTGAGCGCGTATAAACTGATCGAGTCCCCCGATGAGCAGAAGTAAAATCCCACAACGATGGGTTTTTACTTCGCTATCCAAATAATGCATCCGCAGCAATCGATTGGGGGATGCTCACAAAGAGCGCTCATTACCAAATCAAAAGAACACAAAATAGAACAGCAAATTTCAGGAATTAAAAAAGATGGCATACAAAAACTTTACACTCGAGACTGATAGTGATGGGATCACCTTGTTAACGATTGATCTACCAGGCCAATCCATGAATGTATGGAATGGTGATCTGATCAACGAATTTTCTGACTGGGTCGACGAGTTTTGTGCAGACGACAATATCAAAGGCGTCGTCATCGCTTCGGGCAAACCATCAGGATTTCTGGCTGGTGCTGATTTGCGTATGCTCGGGGATTCAACGGGGGGAAAAGCAACGCCGGAAGAAGCCTTTGAACAATCTTTTCGATTAAACTCTATTTTCAGAAAACTGGAAACCGGCGGACATACTGCAAAAGATCTCCTAAAAGGCAACGCCACAGCTAAGCCTGTTGCTGTTGCGTTGGAGGGATTAGCGCTTGGTGGCGGGTTAGAGATCGCTTTAACAGCGCATTACCGTGTTGTTGCTGACAATCCCAAAATTCAATTAGGGCTTCCTGAAGTTCAAGTTGGCTTGCTACCAGGCGGTGGTGGCACACAACGCACACCGCGCCTCATCGGCCTTCAAAATGCAGCCATGCTTGCAACACAAGGACGCCCCCTCAATCCGGCAACGGCAAAAGCCCAAGGATTGATCCACGACATCGTTCCTGTTGGGGAAACCATTGCGAAAGCAAAAGAATGGGTAAAAGCAAATCCGAAAACTGTTCAACCCTGGGATAAAAAAGGATTTAAATTTCCCGGCGGCGGCGGCGCCATGGACCCACGAGCGGTACAATTTTTCATTGCATCAAATGCCATGGCACAGCGAGAAACCCAACACAATTACCCGGCGGTCCAATCCATACTTTCCTGTCTTTACGAAGGGTCTATTGTTCCGTTTGATACAGCGATCAAAATTGAGTCTAAATATTTCACAAAACTTTTGATGGATCCCACCGCCGGTAATATGATCCGATCTTTATTCGTCAACAAACAAGCTCTCGAAAAAGGGGCTGCGCGCCCTAAGGGAATAGAAAAGACTGAACTCAACACAGTGGGCGTTCTCGGCGCCGGGCTAATGGGTTCAGGCATTACACATGTCACCGCGAAAGGCGGCATGAATGTGATCGTGCTCGACCGAGACGAAGAGTCTGCGCAAAAGGCTGTCGATTACACTAAAAAAATTCTCGACAAACGAGTCTCTCGCGGAAAAATGACTCAGGAAAAAGCAGATGAATTCCTGGCAAGAATTAAACCGACTTCTGACTATAATGATTTAAAAGATGTTGACCTCATCATTGAAGCGGTATTCGAGCTTCCCGATATTAAGGCGGACGTAATTAAGAAAACGGAAGCCGTTATCCGCAAAGATGTAATTTTTGCATCTAATACCTCAACGCTGCCGATCACTGGGCTTGCCGAAAATTCAGAAAGACCAGATCAGTTTATTGGTTTGCACTTCTTTTCACCCGTGGAAAAAATGCCTCTTCTCGAAATTATACCCGGTGAGAAAACTGGCGATAAAGCGCTTGCCGTCGCTTTCGATTATAATTCACGTATTCGCAAAACTCCTATTGTTGTTAAAGATGTACGCGGATTTTTCACCAATCAAGTATTCCCTCCTTACGCAAATGAGGCAGCATTGATGGTGACTGAAGGCATTAAAATGGCGCTAATTGAAAATGCAGCAAAAAGTCTGGGTATGCCAATTGGTCCCCTCGCTGTTGCCGATGAAACAACCCTAAAACTTGGCCTCGATATTATGACTGCCACGAAGCAACAATTAGGCGATGCTTACAAACCATCGGGGACTGAGGAATTTTATGAACTAATGGTGAATAAGCTCAACCGCGCTGGCCGGCGATTTGGCGCCGGTTTTTATGATTATCCTGAGGGTGGCAAGAAAAAACTCTGGGAAGGAATCACGGATCACTATCCTCTACCTGAAAACCAACCCAGCCTTGAGGAAGTTAAAGAACGCCTCCTCTACGTACAACTCATCGCTACGGCAAAATGCTATGCAGATGGTGTATTGCAAGACCCTCAATCGGCGGACCTTGGCGCTATCTTTGGTTGGGGTTTTGCCCCGTGGACAGGCGGTCCATTGAGTTATATCGATATGATTGGTGCGGAAGAGTTTGTGCGAACATCAGAAAGTCTCGCCCAAAAACACGGGGATCGCTATAATCCTCCAACCATGTTTAGAGACTTGGCAGAGAAAAAAGAAAAACTCTACAAGGCCGCTTAGCGCTGGTGTCTTCTGGTTAAGGTGGAACACAATTTTGTAATTTATAGTTTTGCTCTCTTTTTTCGAGTTACGTCACAAACAGACGTGTATAAAACGCTAGATAACAACAATAAGTTCCACAGTACGGGACCCGCTCCTTTTTTAGGGGGCGGGTTTTTTATACTCCCAATCACCCTCCCTTTTAGCGGATGTTCATTGTAAAAATTTAGCTACAGTTTTAGAAATAATTAGTGCAAGATCATAACTATCACTCATTGGCATTGTTTTTCATTTTCAAGGACGTCTCCCAATGCGCACTCGGGGCCTGCTAATTTTATCCAGTTTATCAATTTCGCCGCTCCTTCTCTACTACGCAGAAAGCGCGCTGTGGCCCCTCTCTTTGTTGGTAAATTTTATCCCGCAGGCAAGCTTTACTCTTTTTCTAATCGGTCTGATTTTTCTGTTTAGAAAACGGCGCATCGCTTCACCGCTGGCACTTATTCCTTTTGCTGGAAGCGTGATGGCAATCCTGATTTTACAAATAAATGTGCAAACCCTGGAAAAAAGCGATCCGAGACAAAATCAGCATATTCTCTCGGTCTTGCAACTCAACTTGCAATATAATGAAAAAGGCATGAGGCGTTTATTCAGCACGCTAGAAAAACTAAAACCAGACGTCATCGTATTGACCGAGCTACCCTCGTCATTGCTTGCATTGGATGAAAATTTATCCGTCGAAGACGTGCGATCGGCGCTGCCACAAGAAATCGCAACAACCTATTCTTGGCTCAGCCAAAGCGAGGCTGACGGACGGACGAGAACTCTTATCCTATCGAGACTTGAAATCATTGCCGACCAAGCTTTTTCCAAAAACATTGCCAGAGCGACAATACAACATCCAAACGGTGTTGAACTGAATATTTTCGGTATCCATCCCCCGCCCCCGTTAAAACCCTTATGGGCTTTTCGCCGGGACGGATTAATTGAAAAGACGTTTGCCTATGCTGCTTCAAGCCAAACACCCAGCCTCGTTGTTGGAGATTTTAATGCCGTTCCATGGAGCCGCTCTATCTTAACACCCGCACGCCAGTATAAAATGGCACGTAGTGAGCATAATATTTTCAAAAATACCTGGTTGATGCAATGGGGACCCATCGCTTTGCCCATAGACCATATTTATGGCACCCGGGAAATTCGGGTGCGTAATCGAAAAACTCTTTCCCATATAGGCTCAGATCATTTGCCTATCTACACGGAACTGGTAATAACCCCATAATAGTTCAATTATTTCTGGATATTCCATTATGCAAACCCCGCCTGATCTAAACGGAAAAACCGCCCTCGTTACTGGTGCATCAAGGGGCATTGGCCGCACCTGCGCCATTGCATTGGCAAAGGCAGGAGCCCATGTGCTAGCCCTTTCACGCACAGTTGGGGGGTTAGAAGAGCTGGATGATGAAATCAATGCATTTGGCGGTAAAGTGTCTTTAATTCCAGCTGATATTTCTGATGCGCAATCGATTTCGACCCTAGGCCCGACTTTGAGCACGCGTATTCCTCATCTTGATATCTTTATAGGCTGTGCAGCGATGCTGGGGGAACTCACCCCCTTGCGCGATGTCGATGACAAAATCTGGCAAAAAGTCATGGATACAAATCTGACGGCTTATTGGCGAATGCTATCCAGTCTCGACCCATTATTTGGGGCTGCGCCCAATGCGCGTATTGCCCTATTTACCTCTCGCGTTGGCGGAGAAGTTGCCTTGCCCTTTTGGGGGCCATACGGCATCTCAAAAGCGGGATTAGAGCTTTTAGCGCGCACTTACGCTGAGGAGACGCGAAATTCCGGCACACGCGTTGCCATTATTGATCCTGGTGCCATGCGCACCAAAATGCGCGCTCAGGCCATGCCTGGAGAAGATCCACAAACCATTCCACATCCAGAAGAAATTTTACCGTTGCTCTATCATGCCGTATCACCTGAGTATGATGGCATTGCCGAACGGCTTGTTCGCCGGGAATGGACCACACAATAGCATTGGTTGCTAATGTTCTACGCGTGAACTGACATCCAGATCATCGGGACGCGGGGCACCCGGCACGACCTCCTCTTCTTCGAAGGCAGAAATTTTTGCATAAGGGTCATGGGGATCATCGATTACAGCAAAAATTTGATTAACTCTTCCCGTTACCTGCTCGTCATTTTCAATCAATCCGTACCAATCCATTTCTGCTTTTAAACTGTACTTATTCATATCCAACTCTTCGATCTGAATATTTCTCACACGGTAATGCATTGCTTTTGCAGAAGCCTCGGGGCGCACTAACCAACCTTGCATGCCAACTTCCGAAGCAAAGTCTTCTTCGGAAAATTCTGTACGATACGTTTCAGTTAAGATCACTTCAAAGTCGTCTAAGCTACGGTTTGGATTTTCTATCAAATGCAACCAATAATGCAAAAGACTTTTTAGGCGATTTTGCGCATAAGAAGACTGATATTCTTTCACTTTTCCATTTTGAGAGGACGAAACATTCATCCGCCTCATAAGCGGAAGGGCGCTTTCCTTATCAGTTTGCTCACTAGCCTCAGCGACAGAAGTAAAATCATCATTAAATTGTGACTTTATCTTCAGGCGCGATCCTAAAATATGGTTTTGCACCAAAGCCCCGCGATTTAAAAAAATAATATCTGCATCAAGCATCAACATATTATTTTTATCGCGCTCGATATGCACATCACTGACAAAATGAGAATTTTGCCAAACTCTAGGGATTTTATGTATTGTTGTTTGATAAGCCTCTACCCCTGTGGCAAACCCTTGATTTGAGTCAAACTGAATTTCTGGCGCTACAATCGTTGTTTGATGATTAAGAGACGCTTTTTCGTGTTCGTAAAATTGAAACCAGCGAAAAAATTGAGACAGAGCCGCCTGGGTGCGAAAACTGCCCATAATGATCGAAGTCGTAATTTCATCGTTTAATTCACCATCAACCCGGCTACCTAAGGTAATATTCGTAGTCTGATTTTTAGGTAAAACAGGACCGGCAGCATCAATACCTTCCTCATTGCGTGAGCATGAAAAAAGCAAGAGTAACAAAACTCCCGCGCCAATAAGGAATGTACGCGCTCGGCTTAAAATAAAAAAATCTATCCCTTGATCACCCATGAAATTCCCACAAATTCCTAAGACTCTACTATCATCAGAGGTAAGAATAAGGGATTTTCATGTTATGAAGAAATGAAATCTTGCAATAAATGTCTTGTTCCGAGAAAAAATTCAGCCAAATACATCCCATGCGATAAGGTCACTTATCCAATACAATTCTATGGCTAATACAGCAATAGAATTTATGTATAGAATGGCAGCTCATATCTCGGCGCTTTGTCTCACCATATCATTTGCAAAGCTTTACAACTCACAAATTCATAATTCTCGTAGCCGTTTTTCCAGTAATTCCAACCCTAAATTACCCGTAGCGCCTAGATGTTTTTTCTGCCGTAAATTCTCATCGATATTGATCGCGGCCAATTTATCAAGATTATTGCCGACTTCTCTATATGCATCTCTAAACGTCATGCCTTGTTTAACCAATTCATTAGCGTAATCTGCAGCGAAAATATCCGATGAAAAATTAACAGGCTGCTGAAAAAGTCTCCAGATTTAGGGCAAATCGTGATTCACTGAT
>CAYZLR010000071.1:0-17102 GCA_964479275.1 uncultured Caulobacterales bacterium | reverse complement strand
GAATCACGATTTGCCCTAAATTTGGAGACTTTTTCAGCAGCCTGTTAAAGCATTTCCTTGATTCGCAAGTGCTTTTTAAAGCCATTCGAATGGACAATATCGAATGGACAATATCGAATGGCTATCCCTTATTATCGGCCCACATATTATGCAGATAATCCATACACAGCGAGCTTCAAACAAAAAGCTGTTAACACAGCTAATGTGAAACGAGCTATCGCTATTTGTGGCTTGCGCGCGGACCCAGGCAGATCAATCTCAGAACGGTTAACCACCCAGTGCTTTTTGCCACCAGCCTTTTCTGGGGGATTTTTTCTTGGGTGTGTCTTGAGTTGTTTTTTCGGTTTCCGTTGATTGAGAGGGAGCCTTTTGCGATGCTGCCGTCTCCGTCTCCTCTGATGAAGCCTCTACAGAACCTTGAGCCGGTTCTCCCTCTTTGAGCTTTTGTTCCGAAGCCTTTTTTACGGTCCTTTTCCGAGGAGCGCGTTTGCGCTTTGGCTTTTCTACTCTCTCATCAGCCGTGCCATCGTCATGAGTCTCATTGTTCTTTTGATCATCATCGGACTTTTTCTTTCGGGTTCTTTTCTTGCTGGGGCGCTTGGTGGCAGCTTCGTTTTCGCTTTCTCCTTCAAGGGGGGGAGCTTGGTTCTCATCAGATGGCGACGTGTTTTTTTCGTCTTTGCTCTCTTCTAGATTGTTACTAGGTTCACTCTCTTGATCTGACGCCACTTTTTTCCGAGGAGCGCGTTTACGCTTTGGTTTTTCTTCAGGCTGATCCTTGTTATCTTCATCAAAACTCGCAGCTTGTTTTTCTTCAACGCTACTCTCTTCTTGCAAGGGAGAAGTATCATCACTTTTCTGATGCGTTTGCTGTTCATCTTGGGACTGATTGTCTTCACGATGTTTGCGGCCACCGCGGCGCCCTCTGCGGCGACGTTTTTTAGGTTTTTCATCTTTATCATCTGAGGCGTTTGCCTCAGTATCATATTGAGTTTCTTGCGCATCAGAATCAGTTGTCACATTGTTTTCAGAAGTCTCTTCGCCAGATCCCCCTTTCTTCCTTCTCCGACGGCGTCGTTTCTTCGGACGATCCTCATTGTCACCTTCGCCGGTGCGCTCGTTTTGCTGTTCCGCATCTGAGCGCATCGAATTGTCATCGAGATCTGGCATGAAATCAGGCTGAACGGCAAGTGGACGATCGGGCAGGGCGCGCGGTGTGCCACGCTTTTCAATGTCATACTGATCGCCGGCTTTTTGTGAGTCAGCGGTGATTTCGATATTAAGCGCGTACTGGCCTTCAATCCGCGTGAGCCAATCTCGTTTATGATTGAGAACATACAACGCCACTTCGTGCGAAGTTTTTGCAGTCAAGATGCCTGCACGCCCAGAGATTGCAGCGGCTTCGATCGCCCTTAAAATTCGTAGTGCTGCCATTTCGTGAGATCGCACAGCCCCTGAGCCACTGCAGGTTGGGCATGTATTCGTTGTACCGTCAATAATACCAGAACGCCGGCGCTGGCGCGACATCTCCATTAGGCCAAAAGAGGATATGCGGCCAATTTGAATCCGGGCTCGGTCTGATTTCATGGCATCTTTTAATTTGCGTTCTACCGCACGGTTATTTTTATTCTCTTCCATATCGATGAAATCGATGACGATTAGTCCAGCAAGATCACGTAGCTTACACTGGCGCGACATTTCTTTTGCTGCTTCAAGATTGGTTTTCAGGGCGGTAGCTTCAATATTGCGTTCCCTGGTTGCTTTTCCCGAGTTTACGTCGACCGCGATCAGCGCTTCTGTCTGATGAATAACCAGATATCCTCCTGATTTGAGGCGCACAGTTGGCTGATACATCATGTCAAGCTGTTGCTCGACATCGTGACGAATGAAAAGAGGAGTCTCATCCGTGTAGTGAAGAACATTTTTTGCATGAGAGGGCATTAACATTTTCATGAAGTCTTTTGCTTCACGATAGCCCGTCTCGCCTTCGACCAGAACCTTCGAGATTTCCTTGTCGTATAAATCACGCATGGCGCGCTTGATCAAGTTGGCTTCTTCATAAATCAAACAAGGCGCAACTGACTTCATGGTCAGTTCCCGAATTGTATTCCATAAACGCATTAAATAATCAAAATCGCGTTTGATCTCGACTTTTGTACGTTTTGCGCCTGCGGTTCTGATGATGAGGCCCATACCTTGCTTGACGTCAAAATCATTAACAATACGGCGTAACCGTTTGCGATCGGAAGCGTTTGGAATTTTGCGAGAAATTCCACCTCCTCTCGCCGTATTTGGCATCAGCACACAATAACGGCCGGCTAATGATAAATATGATGTCAGCGCCGCTCCTTTGTTTCCACGTTCTTCTTTTACAACTTGAATGAGCAGAATTTGGCGAGGCTTGATAACTTCTTGGATCTTGTAATTTCTTAAGATGCGCGCATGGTTGCGACGAGATTCGCGATATTTTTCGAGCAAAGCATCGTGTTGAATTTGGCGTTCTGTTTTTTCATTTTTCGCAATCACTTCTGAGGATTGCTCGTCATCATTTGCAGGTGCCTCTTCGTTGGCGATGTCTTCAGTTTGGGTATCGTCTTGGGACGTGGCGTTGCTATTTTCTGAATCCGAGTCAAGGCCTGATGCTTCTCGAGTATGAGCAGGCTCTTCTGAATGGATGTCTACTGGCGCGTCAGATTCATCCACAGTATTTGTCTGCTCGCTAGCGTCGTCATTTTTGACGCCTTCATGATCAGCGTTATCGGCACTGTTTTCATCAATCAGGTTCGCTGGCGTGCTAATTTCTGCAGGCGTATCTGCCTCTAATGGCGCCGATTTTAGAGTTGTTGAGTGGGGGTGCTCATCATCTGTGACGCTATCGGAATCAGGGTCTTCAAAATGTGAGGTCTCGTCTTCATTTTCATCTTCTAGCGATGCTTGCTCGGGATCTTCTGTATCATCATCTGAAGACGCTTCTGATGCTTCGGAACCGTTATCTTGATTTTGATCTTCGTCTTCTTCATCGCCGCGCTGGAAAATTTCTAATTCATCGGCAAGCTCAGCCATTTCTCGCTCGGCTTTTTGCAATACTTCGCGATCAGAAACAGGAATCTGGTAGTAGTCTGGATGGATTTCGCTAAACGCCAAAAAGCCGTGGCGATTGCCACCATACTCAACAAAGGCCGCTTGCAAAGAGGGTTCAACCCGAGTGATCCGGGCGAGGTATATATTTCCTCTGAGTGGTTTTCGAGCGGAACTCTCGAAATCAAAATCGTCTACTTTATTTCCGTCTATTACGGCGACCCGAATTTCTTCGCTTTGCGCCGCATCGATTAACATTTTCTTCGTCATTAACTTGGACTCCGCAGCCGTAACCAGGATGATTGATGGGCAAGTGTCCATTCAATCGTGGAGTCGGGCTGTCTGGGTTGGGTTGCTGACGAAGTGTCGATCGGTGACTTGAGGGAGTTAAACGAGTTGACCCATTTTGATGCCAGTATCTAAGATAAGAGAATGGCACGAAGGACTGACCAGACAAAATTTCTTGTCGGGCAATACAAGTCTTATTGACCGGAAGGATTACCGGTAATCCGTTAAGCTCATTTGGCGTCTCGAGGAACGTCATCAGCATTCTAATGTTCATGCCGGTGGTGGTCTAATTAATAAGAGACGCACATTCGGCGGGTTGATTCAATATGCATCAAATCGATGCAACGTTTTTTCCTCCAACCTCGCTGATTTCATTATAATAGAGTTTATCATGCTGCCCCAAATTCAGGAGAAAGTCACAAACAACTCTATGGCTGGGCTTGAGATGCTTTCAAATTATACATCAAATCAAGCCCTTATCAGGACAAGGCGCCGACATGAAGAGGATGCCAGCCAGTAAAAATCCCAGTCTGTATCTGGTCGCATATCAGGTTCGAAAATCTCAAAAATCACTCAAAAGTAAAAGTCACTTATGAAGTAAGGCCGAGATGAGGGATACCGAGGGCTAAATCCAGAAGCTGGAAAATTCAGGTAATTTCTAGTGTTTCTGTTCCATTATCGGACAAAAATATGGTTAAAGTGTTAATTTTAAAGGGTATTATTCCTCTAAAGGGTTATGTTTCGCGGATATGACATCAAATTATGATGCCAGTATTGTAGAATCACCTTGCACTAATGTGGGGAAAAAGAAAAGCCATGAAATGCTTTGATTTGCCGTCTGATATAAAGTTTACAGGCGACTCAGTCTATAAAATGTTAACACTGCGTTAACGATCTTGGAAAACAATATCGAGTTTGAATGACCGTGAAAATTACACCTATTGACGCTTTTTGTGCCTTTATTCTGACTCCAACCTTGCTTAAGAGTGAAGCTGCACACGAAGTTCAGGCAAAATGGCTGGCAAAAAGTTGTGATGTCTGACGGGGGGATTGAATGATTGCTGAGCTTAATGCCATGTGCCAACGA
The DNA here is from genome assembly GCA_964479275.1 of uncultured Caulobacterales bacterium. Taxonomy (GTDB): domain Bacteria; phylum Pseudomonadota; class Alphaproteobacteria; order Caulobacterales; family Parvularculaceae; genus CALLPQ01. Next base: position 12,649 of record CAYZLR010000071.1, on the reverse strand, counting down.
TGAACTTTTCTTCATTGATCGTCGTGTTTTCGAATGAGTTGAATTTTGATTAATCTAGGTTTTTTCTCGAATGGGTTTGAGACATATAAAAGGGAATTGCCGATCAATTGCGATCGCGCCGCAGTCTGCTCCATTGCATTTGTGTGCAAGGGTTCAGGCGGTTTTTTGGCGCATTAATCTGGCTGTGATGACATGCCTGATAGGGATTATTTTTGCGGCGCATGGGATGGCCATGCAAAGCGCAAATCCTTCTGTTGCGAGTGATTATGCTCGGATACTGAATGTGAGATTTGGACCTGATGGCGATAAGACACGCATCGTCATGGATATATCAGGAACTCCTAATTTTGAAGTTTTAGGCAATAGGGGGGCCGACGGAAAAGGACGTTTGGTAATTGACTTTGCGAATATTCCCGGGGCTTTTGACGAATCTAAAACCGTGACCGCTAAAGGGCATATTGCTCATTATCGTCACGGTTCAAATGCTCAAGCACAAGCCCGTTATATTTTTACATTTAAACGGTCTGCCCGCATCGGTAATATTTTTGTTTTAGATCCAACGACTAGCGTCAGACATTACCGTCTCGTGATCGATTTATATCGATCAAATCTTGTTGAATATTTAGCCTCCCTGCCAAGAGTAGAAAATGATCTTGGATTTGTAGTCCGAACGCCTGCTTTGATACCAATTATTGTTGCCAATATAACAAAAGCACCGCGCTTAAAGCCGCGTAATCCGAGCGGCAATAGTGCGACGGATACCACGCAGATAGCCCGGCAGAATGGGCAGGAATTTTTAAAACTTGAAGCGCCATCTGCTGCTGCGTTGAACCCTGATATTGATGATGATATGGGCCCATTTTTGGAGGAACCGCCGGCAGGATTTTCTACGAACCGCGCGCCTAATCTTGCTTCTGATCGTGCCCCGGACTCAGATATACGAATAAGTTCTGCAAGTGGAGCGCTGCCAACGACAAGAACTGTGGCTGATTTGATAGAGCGAGAAACGCGAAACCGTCAGAACACGGCTCAAAATGCAAAAAACCGACCCAACGAGACTCGAAAAAAATCAAAAACCGCTAACGCTGCAACGGATAAAAAAATCACCATTGTAATCGATCCCGGGCATGGTGGCTCTCATCCAGGTGCTGTCGGCCAATTGGGTACTTTGGAAAAAGATGTGAATTTAGCGGCTGCCAAGATACTCAGTAAAAAGCTTGTCAAAACCGGACGTTACCGTGTGGTCATGACCAGAAATGATGACCGCAAAGTCGAGCTTGATCAACGTGCACAAATTGCCCGTGATGTTGGGGCGAATTTATTTATCTCCTTACATGCGGACGGAAATGATGATCACACTTTGCGCGGCAGCTCGGTATACACCTTATCTGAGGAGGGGACGAAAAGGTCTCTTGAAACTTTTGATAAAGATTTGGCTGAATTTTCTTCTGATTTGGGGCCCATACTTTTTGATGTTGTGCAAAAGAAGACGAAAACTGAAAGCTCACAATTTGCGGGATTATTAATCAAGCGCCTAAAACCAGTCACTATTTTGGTTAAAAATGCGCAGCGTAGTGAAGATTTAAAAGTTTTACTGCGCCCGGATGTGCCGGCAGTGTTGTTGGAAATGGCTTTTATCTCCAATCTTGATGATGAAACCAATCTGACTAATGAGGTGTGGCGCAATAAAAGCATGCAGGCCGTTGTCGCGGCCATCGATGATTATTTTTATAAATCCAGCCTCAGCCTCCATGCGGCTCGCACGAGAGCTGCACCGGCAAAAGCGGGTGGTTTATAAATTCTATTGTCTCGGACAATAAAAGCACAAATAGGTTTTTACTCATGACACGAGATCATATTGATGATCGACGTACCTGGTTTGAGATTGTGAAGTCCAGTGATAGCGATGCTGAAATAATCGGAAGATTGATTTTTGAGGCTGTCCGTTTTGGTGCTACCGCCTATGATGAAGAACAACGCCGTCTTTGGGCTCCATTGCCAAAAGCTGGACCGATCTTTGAGCAGCGTTTAGCTGATCAGATGATTCGTCTTGCAGTTTTGAATAACGAGGATGCCGCTGTTCAAAAGCCGGTCGGCTTTATGACTTTGTTACCAGAAAAACCATGCGAAGATCGATCCGGTGCGGCCGCGCCTTCCGCTTATATTGATTTTGCTTATATCTTGAAAGATTATCAAGGATTGGGGCTTTTCCAGCGCCTTTATAACGATCTTGAAAATGAGGCCATGCGCGAATTTGGTATCACCTATCTGTATACCCACGCTAGCCTGATGGCCCGCAGAGCTTTTGAAAAAGTGGGATTTAAGGTGCTCGAATCGGAGGAAGTTGTTATGATTGACGGAACGTCCGAGCGTTCACTAAAAAGATTTGTGATGGAAAAGCACCTATGATCTTTTCCGTTGTATGAATTTTGATCGCCAATCGATAATAGGTCACTAGATAGAATGGCTACTGATATCCATGGCGGGTTTAAAGGCAGGGTTTAAATTTTTTTTACGTGCCGGCCTGATTTTTGGACGAAATGAGCACAAAATGCTTGGCCAAAGTGACGATGCCGTAGTTTAGTAAAAAAGCCGGTGGAAACGGGGAAAGAAGGCCATGTTTGTGATATTTTCGCCTCTTTTTTCACGGCATATTACGCTATACACTATTTTTGTATGCATCTGGGGCTTTGGGTACCATAAGCTTAAGTCTTAATGCATACTTTTTAGACAGGCTAATAAACTTAGACAGGCTAATAAAAAATGCCGAACTACCATTGGAAACACTATGATTCCGCGTATTGGATATTCTTATGACTGACCCATCTTCCTCTAAAGGGCCTTTAACAGCTGATCAATCTACAGGTGCGACGTCTCGTGATAGATCCCTCAATTCGGGACCGATCGCAGAAGATCGGAAAATCCGCGCTGAAGGAAAAGCGCGCAAACGTGAAAAACGCGGTTCGGCCTGGAGCTTTTTCTTTCGTCTTGTTGGTTTGGCTTTTGGTTTGGGGGTTGTCGGCCTGATCTGCGTCCTGGGTTTTAGCGCTTATTATTTAAATAAAATGAGTAAAGATCTTCCCAGTCATGAAGCGTTAGCCAATTATGAACCACCGGTTACAACCCGAGTTTATGGTGGAGACGGATCATTAGTTGCGGAATTTGCAACAGAAAGTCGGTTGTTTGTGCCGATTGAAAATATTCCTGATCATGTCAAGAATGCTTTTATCTCTGGTGAGGACCAAAATTTTTATCGCCACGATGGCCTCGATTATCGCGCAATTGTACGGGGCATGATTATTCAAAATGCCATAAATAAGTTGCGCGGCGGGGGTAAGCGGCTCATTGGGGCATCAACTATTACCCAGCAAGTTGCAAAAAATTTCTTACTAAGCGACTCCCGTAAGATTGAACGCAAAGTGCGCGAATGGTTGTTGGCGCGTCGAATCGAAAATACTTTTTCAAAAGATGAAATACTGGAACTTTATCTAAACGAAATCTATTTGGGCAATCGCGCTTATGGGGTGGCGGCTGCTGCATTAAACTATTTTGATAAACCGTTAGCAGATTTGACAACTGAAGAAGCAGCTTATCTCGCCGCGCTTCCAAAAGGACCCAGCAACTATCATCCGGTACGTCGCAAAGACCGTGCGATCGAGCGCCGGAATTGGGTTATTGGCCGATTGTTTGATGATGGATTGATTGATGAAGCGGAAAAAACCAGCGCACAAAACGCTGAATTTACAGCTAAACTTGCACCGCCCCTTGGGGCTCGTGAGTGGGCTACTGAATATTTTGCAGAACAAGTCCGTAAGGAGATTGTCTCGCTATACGGTGTTGAGGCTCTTTATGATGGTGGATTAGCTGTGCGCACGACCCTTGATCCGCATTTACAGCGTACAGCAGGAATTGCGTTGCGCAAATGGCTTGTCGAATATGACATGCGTCATGGTTGGCGCGGAGCTCTCGCTAATGCCGATCCTGGAGAAGAGTGGCTAGATGTTTTAGCGGCGCAAATGAAAATTCTTGATAAGAAAAATTTAATTGGAGGTGACCTTGCGCCTTGGCGGGCTGTGATTGTCTTGGGTGTAAAAGATGATCAAGTAAAAATTGGCTTTAGCGATGGCTCTACAGGTATGATTCCGATGGCAGGGCTTGCTTGGGCGAGTGAATATATCAGCGTTAACAGGCAAGGTGATGCGGTGAAGAAAGCGTCACAGGTGCTTTCCCGCGGGGATATTATCTTTGTCGATCACCATAAAACTGAAGAGGGGGAAATCGCTGAAGGTGAATATGCTTTGCGTCAAGTGCCTGCAATTAATGGGGGTTTTGTTGCTATTGATCCGCATACGGGCCGTGTTTTGGCGATGGTTGGCGGGTTTTCCTTTCAACTTTCAGAGTTTAATCGCGCCAAACAGGCCTTGCGCCAGCCAGGGTCGACATTCAAACCCTTTATTTACTCCCTTGCTCTCGATAGCGGATATTCCCCATCTTCTCTTGTGCTTGACGCGCCATTTGTCGCGCCAACGATTGGTAATAAATGGTGGCGCCCTGGCAATTATGTTGAGGGTAGTTTTGGCGGTGCGAGTACCTTGCGCCATGGGATTGAAAAATCACGTAACACCATGACCGCTCGGTTGGCACAGGATTTAGGCATCCAAAAAATTGTGGATTATGTATCACGATTTAATCTCTCAAATAATATGCCTCGAGAGCTCGCAATCTCTCTAGGCTCTGCGGAAACGAGTTTGATGAAGATCACATCGGCTTATTCTATTTTTGTGAATGGGGGGAAGGAAATTCAACCCGTGCTTATTGACCGTATTCAAGATCGAAATGGCAAGACAATTTATCGCCGAGATCAACGCGGATGTATCGAATGTAATGTAGAAGCGTGGGAACAACAGGTAGAACCCAGTCTTCCTGATCCGCGGCCACAAATTCTTGATCCACGAACAGCTTACCAGATGGTTTCTATTCTTGAGGGGGTTGTGCGAAGAGGGACTGGCTCTTCGGTACGCCGCGTTCTTGACAAACCCACGGCTGGCAAAACCGGCACAACAAATGATTACAAAGATGCGTGGTTTGTCGGGTTCTCACCTGATTTGGCTGCGGGCGCTTATGTCGGCTTTGATCTGCCACGTTCATTGGGTGTTGGAGAGGCTGGGGGCAAAGTCGCCGCTCCTATTTTTGCTGAATTTATGAAAGAAGCATTGGCGGAACAGCCAGGGACTCCCTTCCGGGTGCCGCCGGGGGTACGTCTGGTTCGGGTAAATGGAAAAACCGGACAGCCAGCAAGTTTTGGTGATAGCAATGTTGTGTTAGAGGCATTCAAAACCGAAGACCGCATTGGTGATACTCGTGTGCTTGATGGATCATCGGATCTTGATTTACTCAGCGCATCACCTGAAGAACAACGGCGCAGTGTTGAACCTGAAACTGAAAATCTTGGCGGTATTTATTAAATTGATGACTGTCAATGGGCAAAGCTTTGCTTGCTGAAAACAACCATATTGAAGAGAGATAATTCTCAAATTGTGTTCTCTGAAAATTTTAAAACATCAAACCCGGCTTTTAGTCTTTTGTGAGTGGAATAGTATTTATGCGTGCGGAAATTGTAAATTTAAGCGAAGCGGTCAAACAATCCGTAGATTTGCTAAGGAGGCGTCTTTGACTGGGATATTGCCCAAGATAAGTTAAAAGCCTTAAATGAAAAAGCTGAACATCCCAATTTATGGGATAATCCGGAGGCAGCGCAAAAGTTGATGCAAGAGCGCAATACTCTGGAAACCCAGATCAATGCAGTCAGTGAGATTACGCAAGAGCTGGACGATATTTTTACCCTTGCGCAAATAGCAGAAGAAGAGGGGGATGATTCCAGCCTTGATGAAGCGCAGGTAATGATGGAAGCGCTGGCAAAACGGGCTGCTAAAGCGGAAAGTGAAGCGCTTTTATCGGGTGAGGCCGATGCCAATGATTGCTTTATAGAGGTGCATCCCGGGGCTGGGGGGACAGAGTCCAATGATTGGGCGGCAATGCTTTTGCGGATGTATGTAAGATGGGCGCAAAAATCTGGCTATAAAGTCGATGTCATTGAAGAGCTCCCCGGGGATGAGGCGGGTATCAAATCGGCGACTATTCAAATTAAGGGCCATAACGCTTATGGGTGGGCGAAAACAGAATCTGGAGTTCACAGGTTAGTTCGTATCTCGCCTTTTGATTCAAATGCCAAACGTCATACTTCTTTTGCTTCTGTGTGGGTATACCCGGTAATTGATGATCGCATTGATATTGAGATTAATGAAAGCGATTGCCGGATTGATACCTACAGAGCTTCAGGGGCAGGTGGACAACATGTAAACACAACCGATAGTGCTGTGCGTATTACGCATGAGCCAACGGGTATTGTTGTGCAATGTCAAAACCAGCGTTCGCAACATAAAAACCGGGCAACGGCATGGGATATGCTTCGTGCACGCCTTTATGAAGATGAGTTGCAAAAACGAGAGGAAGAAGCGCAAGCGACAGAAGCGTCAAAAACTGATATTGGTTGGGGGCATCAAATTCGGTCCTATGTGATGCAGCCCTATCAAATGGTGAAGGATTTGCGCACCAGGCTGGAAAGTCCAAGTCCAGAGCAAGTTCTGGATGGTGACCTGGACGCTTTTATGGCGGCAGCTTTGGCGGCTCGTGTGGCAGGCGGATAAATTGAGTTTTCGATCTGTTTAAGGCATGTGGTTGTTAAAAAATGGCTGCTTCTGATTTTTGCTGAGAGAGCGCCACAACCACTCAAGAGGACCATAACGGAAATAGCGTAACCAACAGTTTGCAAATGTAATCATTATAATTGAAGTGATCGCGACAATTCCCATCAGTTGCGTCAAGTTTAATTGCCCGAATAACCCTAGACCATGACCATAGAAAAGACTTGTACCAATCAATGAACTTAAAATATAAATCGTGAACGCCATTTTTCCGGTTTGGCTGAATTTTTGACCAAGCCATGAGAGGTGAGGTGTTTGAGATCGCACCCAAAGCATTACAATAGCCGCAAACCCAATTGCCCCTGCGGGACCAATAAAATATTTGAGATAGGATGTTAGTAAAAATATCTCATAACGCCATTCATTGGTGATCAAACTTGTCCATCGAATTGTATCGAGAAAAATGGAAAATCCAAAACCCATAATGGCGCAACGTATGTAGAAGCGAGAAGAGAGTTCGGCTTTGAGAAAATTGGTTTTCCAAAGAGCCATGCCGGCGATCATGATGGAAATTGTCTCAAGAAGATGCCCCCCAAGAATAAAATAATAGAAAATATAATCAATAACGCTCGAACTGCGCGATTTTATGTGATCAACAATATGACTGGAGGTATAGATATAATGCTCGGGATATGTCGTCAGATCTACTTGCCATTCATAGTTAGCATATTCATCTTGTTGAGCAGGGCTGGTCAAAAGGTCAAAATTAGCAATAGCGATCCATAAAAACCCGAGGATAAAAAATACAGTAAACCAGATCCATAATTGTTTCGCATGCATAGACCAAAATAGTGCAGCAATGAATCCTGCGAGTGCATAAGTGATGAGGATATCGCCCTCCCAAATGCCAATCAGATGAATGAAACCGAAAATGGTAAGCCAAAAGAAGCGATAATATAATTTTGGTAACGCTGTACTCCCTGCTTGGGCTGTTTTCTCCGCGATCAAAACGGTGCTCGCGCCAAACAAAGCGGTGAAAATTGTTCTCCATTTATCGTCTATCAAAAAAGCTTGAAGTGTGGCAATCGTCATATCCAGAGGCCCGCTCCAAAGTGATGCATTCGCATAAAGTGGAAAAGGCGCTGCCATGCTTTTGATATTCACAACAAAAATGGCAATCACGGCAAGCCCGCGTAAAATGTCCAGGCTATTATAACGAGAAGAAATAAATGGTTGCAGACCTGTATCGAGCACCATTATTCAGCAGCTTGCGCTGTATTAACATTTTTACCGTGCCCGGATTTACCGGACTTGGCTATTTTTAAAGTTGACCGCTTTGAGTCTGTGGGGGTTAACAAATGCGCACTTTTACGTATGAATTGAGGTAGACGAATATTCGCTCCCTCCCTTCGTGGGAATGTAGCACAAGCAATTGTACCTTTTCCGGGTTCTGAAGAAATTGCCAAAATGCCACCCTGCATTTCCATTAATGATTTGGATAGAGCGAGCCCAAGGCCCGAGCCACCTAGCCCCGTGTTTGAGCGTGCCCGTGATGCCTGTTCATCTCCAAGCTCAAACGGACTGCCTAACTTTTGCAATAGGTCTTTCTCAATCCCGCGTCCAGTATCAGAGATAATGATTGATACACCGTCAAGATCTGCCTCAGTGGTGAGGGTTACGGACCCTCCCTCGGGGGTAAATTTGATAGCATTGGCCAGTAAGTTTAAAGTAACCTGTTTAGTTGCTCGGGCATCTGCAAAAATCGGCGGCGCATGCGCTGCCGAGGCATGAAATTCAACACCGGCATCCACCGCGCGGCGTGCAATCAACCGCATGCTTTCGTCAAGGATGCGCTCAAGTTCTATGCGATGCGGTTCAAGGGTTAGGCGGCCCGCTTCAATGCGGGACATATCAAGAATATCATCGATTAGTTCCAGCAAGTGTCGACCACTGGCATGAATATCATCAATATATTCTTTATACTTAATATTACCCAAAGGTCCGTAGAGTTCAGAATGAATGACTTCTGAAAAACCGTTAATCGCATTAAGCGGGGTGCGCAGTTCGTGGCTCATATTGGCAAGGAATTCTGATTTTGATTGATTGGCTTCCTCGGCACGGCGCTTTTCAAAAGCATATTTTCTCGAAGTTTCGGATAGTTCTTGTCGTGAACGTTCAAGATCGGAAACCGTACGCTCCAACTGGCGTTCACGTTTCATGTGTGCTTTGCTGCGGCGTTTTAAGTCAGTAACATTGGTAGCTATGCAAACCAGTCCCCCCGTACTGGTAAGGCGACGGGAAATTTGAACCCATCGATCATTGGAGAGGCCTAGCTCTCTAGTGGGATCGGAAGCGCCATCTTGTTCTTCATCGCGCGGGGCGAAATGGGTTTTGATCAATTCCTGACCTGCGCGGGCTTGATCGCAAAGTTCTTGAATGCTCATGCCAAGGCGTAGGCTGTCAGCATCAATTTTAAATAGGCTGGTGAAGCGCCGGTTGCAACTAACGAGTTTATGGTCCTCATCCCACAAAATAAAGGCATCAGGAATGGTGTCGATGGCATCGTTCAACAACAAATTTGCCATAGCTTTTCTGTCGTGCAATTCCTCATTGAGATTAGAGTGTTCCCTTTGATCGGCATTGTTAATGTTCGCGCTTTGGTTTTGGAGGTGGAGCGAGGACACATCAAAGGCGATACCACTGCGTTTGCGCGGACCGGCACTTTTGGTAGTTCGAATAAGAATTTTTGACCATTGTTCACCACTCTTACGCAGTCTTGCTACCGCCTCATGAGGGCCATTTGTATCGCCAGTGAATACGCACAATGCGGTCCGCAAATCCTGCGGGTGAATTAAATTGGTGAGTTCCTGCAATGAAAAATACCGATCTCTGGCCCCAAGTTCTAAGGGTTCTAACAAAGCGCGCGATAACATGACCTTACGGGTCATTTCGTTAAACGACCATGGACAACACCGTCCATTGAGCATGGCTTCATTCACTCTGACATAGCCGGTTAAGGCAATGGCTGCTTCTTGGGCGGCTGCGTTTTGACGGATGAAAGCGCGCATGAGAGCGGCGGAAAGTAGCGTGATTGCCCCCAGTAGACCAAGATACCCCCACCATAATGGTTGGCGCGCAAACATATCTCTCGCCGGGGTTATCGCAAGCAGTATTTCTCCATTATCAAGTTGCTTCCAGCTGGTGGCAATTGGCCGTTTGGCAAATTCCAAAATTAAATTACCGCTACTTTCGCGAGGCAATGTACTGATTGTCAACGGGTCGATAGAAACATGATCTGTTTGTCCTGCAGTCGCCAAAATAGAGCGCGAGGGGGATAAGTGATAAAAACTGACCTGCGCACCAGGGGGGAGGTCTGTACCCAGATTTTGCCCCGGGGTTGCACCGGTCATGATGTCGATATTCATGTTCGCGCTGCCCGTCTGCACGGTTCGGTTTAAGCGCAATTCTGCCTCGGTGCGCCGGCTACGATCTTCGGCATTCATTTTGAAGACCAGAAGCGCAGCCACTATACAAAGAAATAAACCGGTTAGTATTGAAAGTCTGCGCGGGGATAATTGATGCACATAATCTATGAGCGCGTTGCTGTCTTCTGGAGAAAAGCTTTCCATCTTCGATGCAGATCTCAAAGCCGCATTATGGGGATGATGTCGATGGGATTCGTGGCCTTGGGTTTCTCTATCTTCTGATTCTATTTGGGCGTCAGTGTTGGTGGCGGATTTAAAAAGGGTTCGATCAAGGACATGATCATTGCCGCTATCCCCTGCCGGTTTTGGGGCAGAGGTATCAGACTGATTGATCGTGCTCTGGTCGTCTCGCATGGAATATCCAATAGAATCTATTAAAAATCTCCACCCTTGGAAAATGTCCGACAGCCCTCAAAATCTTTCCGCGAAAGACAGAGGAACATGCCAAGAGCGGCGAAAAAAGGTTAAAATCGGAAAACTTATGTGCAGATTATCACGTTTGTTTACCTTTTGGAAACTATTCTAATTTCGGTGGGCTTGTCACCCTATGATTCACATTTTTCCTGCTCTAAAGCACCTCCGTATCATATGAAATCATAGATGTGCTTTAACTTATCGTTTTGTCGCATTAGCGGGCGCTCAATCGGTGGCCACTGGATCCGGGAATGCTCTAAATTATGGCGGTAGTTGGGTGAATTTAGTGTTCGAGAATATTTTTTTCAAAGACTTGTCAGTAAGGTTTTTGTGATGATTTTTGGTGGGTTAGAGTGTTTTTCGCATTTTGATGATTAAATTTCCCTCACCATTTTCCCCTTGATGTTGATCGCGGCCATATTCGATGTAGCCTTGCGAGGCGTAGAGGGGCTTACCGGGTACAGTTGAACCAAGTTCTATGCTCTCAAAGCCTGCCTCTCTGGCGGCATTTTCTCCCAATTTCAACAGTAATTTGCCTATCCCCTGACGGACCCAATCGGGGTGCGTATACATAGCGCGAATTCGGGCCGGGTCGGTTTCAGGATTGGAAAATTGATCATCACGACCGGAGGTATGGTTGCCGCCATATAAAGTCCGTCTTTTCCCCCAGCCTCCGCATCCCACCATAACTTTTCCCCCCGGATTCATGGTTTCTATGACGAAATAGGTCTTGTCGTCGATCAATGTGCTATCGAGCCCCATTGTTTCCTGTGCGGCAATGATTTCAGCGTCAGATAGAAATTCTCGCATATTTTGTGAAATCGATGCCTTCATGACCTCAAGGATAGCGCTCACATCATCTTGGGTAGCAAGGCGGTGGGAAAATTTATTCATTAGGCTTATCGAAGATACTCGTTTAATCTATTGTCAAACCTGCAGTTTAAAACATTTTGCGTGTTTGTGGAAACCGGCTGAACTGCAATAAATGCGACAAAAGTAAGACTTAAAGCGCCTCGGCTATATAAATTGAAGTGGAGGGGCTCTAAATTCCATCGGCAAGATAATCAATTTTTTTAATTCCCCCCCCCGAGCACTCCTATGGGCACTCTCCTATGTGAACAATTCGGGACGTCGGTCATTTGATCTCTTCTCCGGAACAATAGAATAATTTTTCACGGCGCAACTTGTGATCGGGCTCAGGTCAATTAGACATAACCTATGTCTATGCTCGGATATATTAGATAACTATGCATGAGCATCCAATATCCACTCCTGCTGCCGTCTCAGACATGCATGATGCCCTCGATAACCAGCCGCTTAATGGCGTGAATCTGCCAATCGATTTTAAACTGCGGCGCTACAAGGAGCTTTATCAGCCCCCGCAGGTATGGTTGATGGCTTGTGCGAGTGAGGCATGGCACTCATTTTTTGAGTCGCAAAATACATTATTGATGTGATCATGTACCATGATCCCTTCAAGAATAGTGTCGTCTTTGTTTTTTTTGCACTGGATAATGAGTTCTCTGACAAGGCCTTTTTCCGTGATTGCGGCAATTCTTTTGTCATTGTAGGAATAGGGCTCTTCATCGCCGAACGCCGGGTAACTCGTATAAATGTTTTCTTGCGCAAGGCAGGGTGAGTAAAAAAGGCTCATGAGTAAGGTCAAGATAACAGCAGTTTTCATAGTAAAGTCTCGCCCAAATCTATTGATGTAAAATCGGCATTAATGTTTTGGTAACCATGCAAGGGGGATGCCATGAAAATATTGTGGGTTTTGTGGTGATTATGATCGTTAATATGTTTCAAAATGAGCCATGATGATAGTATAAGACGTGCTTAGATATTTATTCAAAATCCGTTTCTAGAAAACAAAAATGAATTTTGAGACGGCCTCTTAAAGCGCCTCTGCATCAACTGGAATCAATGAAGCGGTTTAGGTTTTTGTTCTGTCGCATTTCCGGGCGATTAACCGGTAGCCACTTGATCTGGAAATGCTTTAGCAGGCTGCTGAAAAAGTCTCCAAATTTAGGGCAAATCGTGATTCAC
>CAYZLR010000070.1:0-17565 GCA_964479275.1 uncultured Caulobacterales bacterium | reverse complement strand
ATGCCCTGCTATTCAAACCATGAAAACTGAAGTTTTTCAGCTGCCTGTTAAATCATTCCCTGATCAAGAGCCTGCCGTTAAAGCATCCAGCATTGCCACAAGGTTAGGCCTTGGTTTTTAAAATTGGGTGCGAGTCAAGGCGAGGCTCCAGGTAATTGCGCGAATACTCTTAAGTTGAGGCCATTGCTGTAATCACTCTTTTTGCCATCCCCATCCCCGGTTTTTTCTTCTCACTCAGTGCTTGCAAATCCAATGCACGAGTGAAAGCCTCTATAGCCGTAAAGGTTCGCGGTAATCTCACGGCTGCAAAATCTGCAATTGATTGCAACTCATCCTCTTCAATACGCAATTGTCGATCATGCAGATGCTGCATTAAGACAACCCGCATTAACGCCTCATCAGGCTCCGGCATATGAATTCTCGGCATCGCCTCTAAGCGGGTGTAAAGATCAGGTAAATCTCCTGCCCAAATCGGCGGCTTTTCCCGCCCGATTAAGATCAACCGTATTTCTTGCATTCGGCAATTCTCGATTTCCTCCAACAAACAATCATTTGTGATTAATGGCCCATGAACATGATTGGAATCATCACTACCGATAGCATCAATAATCCTTAAGGACGCTTTATTCGGGGTTGTATCCGCTGATACTTTCACATCATCAGCGTTTATGAGAATACTTTCAACGAGATGGCTCCCGCCGCACCGAATATGTTCGCCAATCATAAACCCAAGGTGAGACTTACCTGAACCTGCTGGCCCGCATATAGCAAGAGCCGGTTCGCCAGAAATCAACCAGGCTTGCGCCATTTCCAAAACCGCTTCATTGGAGGACGAGACCAAAAATTTTTTACCGGAAAAATCAGGAGTCGGAATAGGCTCGAATAATGGAATTTGACCACCGGATGTTGCCGGTAGAGATTTTGTTTTCACCATGGCAGGCTTATCAGCTGTGTGCTCGTTATGAACGCTTAATTTTTAAACGGAGATTGTGTTTTTTCTTCTTCTAAACTTTGTGGTCCAGATAATGGCGAAACATAAGGCTGATCCTTATCGGGTACTGTCACAGGCCTTACGGATGGGCGTATTCCGGGATCAGCATAATTATTATTACGCGCACCAAAACCATCACTAGCCCCGAAAACCCCGCGTTGCGAGGAGATACGCGCAGGATCCTCACGTTGTAAGCGCGGAGGAATTTGTGCAGCTGTTGACGGCGTTGCAATATTCCAGGCCAGTTGATCGATAATACCGACATCTAAGGTCCAAAGAGAGATACCCTGGCTCTCCATCGCAACAACAAGTTTACCCGGATCACCAAAACTGCGAATTGATAATTCAGCACCGCCCTTTGATAAATTACGTACCTGAACAGAGGCAACCAACGGAGTGGAAATCAACGCTGCACGAATTTGCTTCCATTCGTTCAGTGAGCGGAAAAAAGCATTCGCATTCAAAACAGTCGATACAGAATGATCTATCAATGTTTGTGCTTTCCAGCCGGCTGCATATTTAGTCACGCTCATCACGATTGCCTGATCTGCAAGACTGGGAAATTGTCCAGAGGGATTCGTTATCCATGTTTGCGAGAGAACAGCGCCGGGCGACTCTGCAACATTACTATCCAGTCCTCGCGTGTTACGCCCTTCAAAATCAGGCAGGGCTGATCCAGCCGGATAACTCTGGAGATCTTGGCCTGTTCGGCTTGCCAGATCATCCAAGACATTATTTTGCGGAAACAATGTCTCATCGGCGTCGAGAGAGCCAGACTCGCGGTAACCGTTGACCAATTGGACTCGCAAGCGGTCTTCACCATTTTTTTGGGTTAGTTTAGCGTGGGCAATTATAATTTGGGGGACTCCATATCGCTGCGCCAATTTTTCTAGTTTTTCGCGATCAAAGACCAGTGCCTGCTTTGCAGAAATAGCGGCACTATCTTCCAAATCTCCCAAGGGCGCCGCGAGCGGCGTCAACTCATGACCAAGCGGGCGCGCCTGCCATGCATTTAGCCATGGATTATTCTGTTCCCACAAATACAAGCCTCGTTCCGTTTCCAAGACCGGTAAAACAAGTGCCGTCCGGGTTTGCGCTTCCGAATAGGGAATACGAGACTGTATTAATAAATCTCGGGTTTCAGCCGGCTTGAAACGATAGGTGATATAGGCCCGATAGGTCGTTGGAGAACTTTTTTCTTCAAAAACCTCAAAACCTTGCCCTAATTCCTGCAAAGCCTGATCATCAAGACTCACTGTCTTCTTGCCTAAAGGCTCCTCATAGCCTTGGATCGACTGATTAAATGACGCAGGATCAACCTCCGGGTCCAGAGAATAAGGATCTATAGTATTTTGGTTAATCTTGCCGGGATCCGTCACCGCAGGCTGGTTGGTTGCAAGGTTAGGCAAATAAACCCAATCTTCTTCAGGAACAAGTCGGCGTAAAAGCAAATCCATGGCAGCGCGGCGCCCTTGAATCACAGCCTCTTGCTTCGCAGCCGTCGCACTTTCTGCTTGCGCGGACACAAACACCCGCGGCACAACAAAAACATCATCATTCGCGCGGGCAAATGGCACCACGAAGAGTAAGCCAAATCCTATTAACGCAATCAATATCTGGATATAGGCCTGCTGTAACAGCACGGTTTTTTGCTGATTTTGCTGCCGGACAGAAAAACCATTTGAGATGAGGGACGCGATTAATGATATCATGGGAAGATCATTCCTATTATTCAACACATTTGGCTTTATCATAACCCGTTTGTCAGCGGGTTGCATCCTCTAATTCACCGTAAATTTACGGCCCCATCTGCAAATTTCTGGATTTTTTGTTTTCTCTTTTACACTAACCATAATTTCTACGCGGTTTGGGGAGAAAGATCATTTGCGCTTCGTGAGCGGCCTCGTTATGGAATGTTTTATGACAGAAAATAGTGCCTACAAAAAGGCAGGGGTTGATATTGATGCCGCTGACCACCTGATTGACCGGATAAAGCCACTCGCTAAAATGACTGCGCGTGTAGGTTCCAACCCTAATTTGGGCGGGTTTGGTGGTGCTTTTGACCTCAAAGCCTTGGGATATCGTGATCCTATTCTCATCTCAGGCACCGATGGTGTTGGCACCAAACTCAAAATCGCGATTGAAACCGGCCATCACGCAACGATCGGCATTGATCTCGTTGCAATGTGCGTTAATGACGTCCTCGCCCAAGGGGCCGAACCCCTATTTTTTCTGGATTATTTTGCGACGGGTGCACTGGACATTACAATTGCCGAGCAGGTCATTAGTGGCATTGCCAAAGGGTGTAAGTTGGCCGGTTGCGCTCTTATTGGGGGGGAAACAGCAGAAATGCCGGGTATGTACAAATCCGGTGATTATGATCTTGCCGGTTTTAGCGTTGGCGCGGTAGAGCGCGATCAAATTTTACCGCGCAAAGTCGAGCCTGGCGATGTCATGATCGGAATCGCGTCTTCTGGCCCGCATGCAAATGGCTATTCTCTCATCAGGAAAATTATCGCCGATGGCGCTTTTAAACTCACTGATTCTGTCCCGTTTCAAACTGATGATCAATCGCGTACCCTTGGCGAGGCGCTTTTAAAGCCAACAAGGATATATATTAAAGCTGTACTCCCCATATTGCACGAGACAACAACCAAAGGATTTGCTCATATTACGGGGGGCGGTCTCACCGATAATGTTCCCCGCATTCTCCACAATGGCGTTGCCGCAGTCTACGATGATCAAGCCCTCCCCTTGCCAGCTCTATTTGAGTGGTTGCGCGAGACCGGCAATGTTAATGAAGCTGATATGCGTCGTACCTTCAATTGCGGGATAGGCGGTGTGTTAATTGTCGAAAAAGATGTAGCTGATAAGACTCTCCAAGCATTGAACACCGCAGGCGAGAGTGCAAAAATTATTGGCCATATCGAAGCTAGCTAGAAATTTTATTAAACCCAAAGCCACCTGAATTATGGTTCATGACATTCACAAATTATCGATTGGCATTTTAATATCAGGACGCGGATCAAATTTAAAAGCGCTGATAGACGCCGCAAAAGCCCCGGATTTTCCGGTAAAAATTGCTTTGGTGATTTCAAACCGACGAGATGCAACTGGAATTGCGTTGGCGCAAAACGCAGATATTCCGGTTCAGATTATTCACCATCGCGACTTTGAAACCCGTGAACTATTTGACGCTGAGCTGACAAAAAATTTACGACAAGCCAATGTCGAATTAGTTTGTCTAGCAGGGTTTATGCGGATATTGAGCGAGGGTTTTGTCAGCCAATGGAACGGATGCTTAATCAATATTCACCCCTCACTTTTGCCCGCATACAAGGGGCTTGATGTACATCGACGTATGTTGGATGACGGTGCAAAAATTGCTGGGTGCAGCGTTCATTATGTTACAGCAAAAATGGATGAAGGCCCTATTATTGGACAGCGGGCTGTACCGATCATTGAGGGCGATACACCCGAGACATTGGCGGCACGCATTTTAACACAAGAACATATTCTTTATCCTGAATGTGTGAAAAAAATTGCTCTTGAAAAACTTGCCGCGCGTTAAAGCATTTTACGCGCCTGTGGCAACCGGTTGAACTGCAATAAATGCGAAAAAAGAAAGATTTAAAACCACCCCGGCGGTTCAATTTAAAGTGGAGGTGCTTTAAGCAATAATTGCAAAAAAACCTTGACCCTGACGCTACGTCATCCGTTAATTTGCCTTTATGGAAAATAAAAAATCATACTCTGTGCATTCACTCGCCAGACTTTCGGGAATTTCTATCCGAACATTACATTATTACGATCAAATCGGTCTTTTAGTGCCAGATCGCTCACCCAATGGGTACCGTATCTATCATCAAGGCGATGTTTTAAGATTACAACAAATCTTGCTGCATCGAGAAACAGGCCTGCCCTTAGAGCAAATCAAGAAAACGCTTGATCATCCTCACTTCGATCACCTTGCAGCATTGGAAAAACAAAGAAGCCTTCTGATCAAAAAAGCAAATACCATGCAAAAAATGATTTTTGCTATCGAGGCCGCTATTCAAAAAATTGAAACAGGAAAAGAGGTTGATATGAGTATATTTGACGGGTTTGAATTCCAAAAACATGATGATGAGGCAAAGCAAAGATGGGGGGAGACGGCACCCTATCGCGAGTGTCAAAACAGAATAAAGTCTTATGACAAAGATGATATTCTGCGCCTTAAAGACGAAGAAAGAACTTTGACTTTGGAGCTGCGTGACTGTTTTTTAAAGGGTCACTCGCCGTCTGATGAAATATCTATGGCGTTTGCCGAAAAACACCGTCTTTATATAGAACATTGGTTTTACCCGTGCTCGAAAGATTTTCATCAAAGGCTTGGATTACTCTATGTTGGTGATGAAAAATTCTCGCTGCGCTACAATCAACTTGCGCATGGATTGGCGGATTTCTTTAAGCACGCAATTGACGCCAATGCGGCTAAACCCTACTCACAAACATGATCTAAAACCATACGAGCTAGTCTCTTCTTCGCAATTCAATGCACACGGATGGTTGAAAAGAATGTTCGGTTTTTGCGAACCTGTTTAGGAGAACCGAAACAATCAAGATCTCCAATTCCGCTCACACGAGCATTGAGCGACTGACTGGCATAAACCGTCGCATCTCCAACACCCGATACAGAGACGTCCGCCGCTTTACAGACAAGAGCCTTTGCATTGAGATCACCAACACCGGAGAGGTCTGCATCGAGACGACCACACTTGCCAGTCAACTTTAAATCACCGACGCCAGAAACTGATACCTTAAAATTTTGTGTGTTGATATTACGCACATCGCCATCAACCACCCCTGAGACATGGATAGCCCGTAAGTCAGGTACAGAAATAAAGGCCGTAATAGATTTTCGCCCGCGTAGCTTCTTGTTTTTACGCCCGCGCACCCTCTTGTGCCCCAAGACAAGTGTATTATTTTCAACCTTTACCGAGGCCCGCAATAAAGCTGATTGACTGCCAGAAAGTTTGATTTTGTAGTCTAGGCCATTTTGGACTTCGATATCATAAATCCCAGAAATCTCAATTCTATCAAAGTCTTTGAGATTATAGACTTCCCTAGGGTCATCATCATCATCCGCTATTGCGCGCCCTTGCATACAAATGGCCAAAGAAAATACCGCAAAACAAATCAACAAAGGAAAGCGCGCTAGAAGCCTTGGAATATGAAAAGATCGAAAAATCATCTAACATCCGGGGTAAAAGATATAAAACCTGTAGCATATTACGAAAAATCCGGAAATTTGCCAGACCGTTCACCCCGCGATCCTATCAGCTAGTCGAAAAAACCTCGAATACACAAATTCAGCCCGAAAACTTAGGCTGATTTATCCATTTTCCCAGATATTCGATGATGGTGCTTCTTATGCCATAGGGGAGACAATGCAGGGTCGCTGACATCAGGATTGATACCCTATAGACGCCACCTGACCCGGTACAAGACAACTTTATTACCTACCCAAAAGCACCTAGACATCAAATCGGGTCGAGGAGGTGGTTTAAGGTATTGTTTTGTCGCATTTGTCGACGATCAACCGGCAGCCACGTGATCTGGAAATGCTTTTAAAGCCCTAAGGGATGGGTTGGATACCCCTATTCTGCTGCAATTTTTGCTTTGCCCGAAGCGGTAGCAGAACACTGCGCCATCGTCTCACTCGCCCGAGCGATTGGGTTGGTTAGATAGAAATCTCCCACTGATGAGATGAAATTCCCGTCTTTACCCTCACCTTTGACCACGCCTTGCCTCAAAGAGGCGAGCGCATAACCGTCCCCTCCATTATCAGCAACATCCAATTGACCAAAGCTTGGCGTTTCCTCAATCATCGCAACACGTAACGCCATCAAGTCGTCATAGCCAAGCGTTTTTCCAACACGGTCTGATAAGGCACGCAAAATGGCCCAATCTTCGCGCGCATCTCCGGGGGGGAAGCTTGCGCGAACAGCCATCTGCACGCGGCCTTCCATATTTACGAAAGTACCGTTTTGCTCAGTATAAGCCGCACTTGGTAAAATGATATCGGCGACACTCGCCCCCTTATCACCATGAGACCCTTGATATATCACAAATGCATTTTTTAACTGTGAAGTATCAAACTCATCTGCCCCAAGATTAAAAACAACATCAACCTTACCCGAATGAGAACCCTTAAGTATTTTCGAAAATGACAACCCGCCTTTTGCCGGGACAAACCCTAAGTCTAGTGCCCCAACCCGCGATGCAGCTGTGTGCAGAATATTCAGTCCATTCCAATCTTCGCTAAGCAAATTAGAAGATTGGCCAAGCTTTTCGACTTGTTCAAGAATTTTCTTCGTATCTTTTCGCGACAAAACATCAGAGCCTAAAATCACCACGGGGCGTTTGGCATTTTCAAACGCTTTTGCAAACCCATTATTATCATTTATCAAGGCTTCGAGACTGTCTGGCCCTGCACCAAGATAATCATAATCAAATGTCAAATCCGCCCTTTCACCAATAAGGCCAAAGTCAACATCCATATGGTTCAACCAAATTTTACGAAGACGTGCATTAACCAATGCTGCCTCTTTGCGTGGATTTGTACCTATCAGCAATATTGCATCCGCCTGCTCAAGGCCCGCAATCGTCGTATTGAAGAGATAGTTTTGACGCGGCCCATGGCCGATAACAGATCCATCCTGGCGACAATCCAAATTTTTGACATCCAAACTAATTAAGAGGTCTTTTAAAGCTTTTACGGCTTCCGCGGGGACCAGATCTCCGACAATACCAGCAATTTTTTCCGGAGCAGTAGATTTCAATTTATCTCCTGCCAAAGTTAATGCTTCATCCCAACTCACAGGTGTCAGCTTTCCGTCTTTACGAATATAGGGTCTATCGAGGCGCTGACGCTTTAAGCCATCCCAAATGAACCGGCTTTTATCAGAAATCCATTCTTCATTGATATCCTCATATAAGCGCGGCAAGATTCTCAACACTTCACGCCCGCGCGCATCAACGCGAATGTTAGAGCCGACCGCGTCCATTACATCAATGGTTTCCGTTTTACGCAGCTCCCAAGGGCGCGCAGAAAAAGCATAGGGTTTGGATGTTAGCGCACCAACAGGGCACACATCGATGAGATTTCCCGTAAGCTCCGAATCAACTGCCTTTTCAAGGTAAGTTGTGATTTCCGCATTTTCACCGCGGTTAACCAGACCCAAATCATCAACCCCGGCGATCTCAGTTGCAAATCGAACGCATCGTGTGCATTGGATGCATCGCGTCATGATCGTTTTGATCAACGGCCCCATATGTTTTTCTTCAACTGCACGTTTGTTTTCTTCAAACCGCGTACCATCACGGCCATAGGCAACCGCTTGATCTTGCAAATCACATTCGCCGCCCTGATCACAGATTGGGCAATCAAGAGGGTGATTGATCAGCAGAAATTCCATGACCCCTTCACGGGCTTTTTTCACCATGGACGTATTGGTAAATAGCTCCGGCGGCGCGCCTTCCGGTCCAGGGCGTAAATCTTTGACATTTTGCGCACAAGAGGCCACTGGTTTTGGCGGTCCTCCTTTAACCTCAATCAGACACATCCGACAATTCCCAGCAACCGAGAGACGTTCATGATAACAAAACCTTGGAATTTCCTCACCAGCCGCCTCGCAGGCTTGTAAAAGGGTCAGCTCAGGATCAACTTCGATTTCGCGGTCGTTGACTTTGATAAGACGGGACTCGGACATGCCAGGAATAACCTTCATCTAACTGCGGTAGAAATTAAGGGCGTTTCTAACCTCACTTGCCACGTTTTACCAGTGCTGAGACCTTGATCAAGCATGATTTTCTGATGGTCGCGCCCTTTCGGACAACGCGCTGGCCATAGTGCCTTCCCCCGATTGTTTCCATTTACTCGAATGTAACCCTAACTCTGTGTTTTTATCGATTTAAAATTTTTTTCTGGCTTGCCTCATCGAGCACATAAAGCGACACTGTGCGTTAACAAGCCAAGAGCTGACACCGGAGATTACCTATGAAATTTTTGACCAATCCTCTATTCTCATCCCCATCCTCAAGAGCACTTTTTTCCAGCCTCACACTGATCTCGGCCATAAGCGGGATGGTATCAGCGCCAGCAAATGCCCTTCCTCATGATGTTGATTTACCCATTGACCGTATAAGTGAACAACCAGGACTTTTCGGCCCATCATTGCGCGGTGCAAAATTTTCGCCTGATGGGCGATTGATTACGATTTTAAAGGGACGAGAAGACGATGCCTCAAAATTAGATCTTTGGGCTTACGATATAAAAACTGGATCACCCTCTCTTCTGGTTTCTTCATCCGACATCGTTGATAGCGAAACCCCTTTATCAGAGGAAGAAAAAAACCGCCGTGAGCGTCAACGCATTTATAATAGCGGAATCATCTCCTATGATTGGGATCAACAAGGTCAGCGCATTATGTTCCCCCTTGGCGGTGATATCTATATTTATGATCTTGCCAACAAATCTTCTCAGCAAATCACCAGCACACCTGAATTTGAAACCGATGCCAAGTTCTCTCCTGATGGCGAGCAAGTCTCTTATGTCCGCGCAGACGAATTATTCGTCTATAATTTGAATACAGCTAAAGAGCGTCAAATCACAAACGGAGCCAACGAAACCATACGAAATGCCGTGTCTGAATTTGTTGCCCAAGAAGAGTTGGATCGAAATACCGGTTATTGGTGGTCACCGGACAATAAAACTATTGCCTTCACTCAAATTGATGAATCTCCGGTTCCCATTGCAACACGCGTAGACATTAACGCCGATACGGTTGTTACCATACAACAACGTTATCCCTTTGCCGGCCAAAACAATGTCACCATTAAACTTGGTATTTCGAATATCAAAGGTAAGCGCCCGGTATGGGTAGATCTTGGTGATAATCAGGATTTTTATCTCGCAGATGCCTATTGGTCCAAAGATGGATCCGCACTTTATGTCGCGCGCCTGATCAGGGATCAAAAACAACTCGACCTGCTCGCCATTGATCCTAAAACGGGCCGGTCAAAGATTGTTTTGAGCGAAACCAGCCAAACCTGGATCAATCTAGGGTTAGGCCTGAAGCCACTCGCTGATGGCGGGTTTTTATGGAGTTCAGAGCGCAGTGGCTTTCAACACCTCTACCGTTATGATGCGTCGGGGAAAAATCTCGGGGCCGTCACTGGCGGCAATGGCATGGTCAGCGCCGTCAATTGTATTGATGAAGAAAATGCAAAAATTTATTATACGGGTTGGAGTGAAACAGTCCTTGAGCGTCATATCTACACAAAAAGCTTAAATGGACGAGACTTAGGACGCCCCATCACAACCAAGAGCGGTTGGCATAGTGCCAGTTTTTCGAATACATGCGATCACTTCATCCTTTATCGCAGTGACGATAGACAACCCACCCAAGCGAGCGCTCACGATCAAACCGGAAAGGCCCTTTTCTGGTTGAATGAAAATAAGATTGTAGAAGGCCAACACCCCTACGCGCATTTCCTAAAATCACACCTTGATTGGACATATGGCCAAATCGAAGCGAGCGACGGAACTATGCTCGATTACAAAATGTTGAAACCGAAAGGCTTAAAATCTGGTGAAAAAGCGCCGGTCATCCAGATGGTCTATGGCGGCCCCCATGCCCAACAGGTGCGCCGTCAATTCGGCAATCTTTTTGAGCAAGCCCTTGCCGATCAGGGCTATGTGGTGTTCTGGCTTGATAATCGCGGCGCAGCTGGACGGGGGACTGCATTTGAAAATACGCTCTACCGTGCGATGGGCACTATAGAGGTTGAAGACCAAGCAACCGGGACCAGATTTTTAAAGACCCTGCCCTATGTGGATGGCGAAAAAATCGGTGTTTATGGCTGGTCTTATGGCGGTTATATGAGCCTGAACATGCTGTTACAAAACCCTGATCTTTATGCGGGCGGCGTCGCCGGCGCGCCGGTCACGGATTGGGCCCTCTATGATACCGCGTACACAGAGCGATATATGGGAAAGCCAGATGAAGAGCGTGAGGCATATAAAGCTGGCGCCCCTTTAACCTATGTGAAGAATCTTGATGACCCTTTGTTAATTTTGCACGGGATGGCTGATGATAATGTTGTTTTTCAAAATACGGTTAAGCTCATCGATGCCTTGCAAGCTGAAGGGAAAACTTTCGAACTCATGACTTATCCCGGCGAAAAGCATGGTTTTCGAAAAGCAAGCGCGCGCAAACACCGTAACAAAATGATCCTTGATTTCTTTGATCGCGTTTTAAAAGAGTAACCCCAACATATTAGCTACTCTTCTTCACCAGGCCGGAACTCTGCAAAATTGGTTAGGGTTCCGGTACTCAGGTCAAATAGTGCAGGATATGCACTTTCACGACTTGCATCATATAAACCATCACCATTTTCATCTTGACCAATCATTAATTTCACTTCCGATCCGTAAATTCCAAAATCTTCCGCCCAAATCGGTTGACCATTTTTAAGAGCAATATTATTGGCCTTGTTGGTGCTAAAATCGTAAACCGCAAGTTCCTTAGCGTCATTGCAAGATAAATACCCATCACCATCAGTATCACTTTTGATAATCTCGAACAATATGGCGCTATTATTTTTAGACAAATCAGCTTCAGTTTCATCAAAATAAATTTTATATTTTGATATTAGGGTCTCCTCGTCCGATATAATATCAAAATATTTTTTTTGGGTGTGATCATAAACCCGAATATTTTTTGTATACATTTTTGTACAATCGAACTTATGGACTTCCCCCTCTTTTAAAGCAATGTCATCATTGTCAGAAAAATAAACGAAAGCAGTTCTATTCTCGTCAATATATGCCTCTCTTGGAAATGTATGGAATGGGACAACGATAAATATTGTATCTTTTTTTCTAACTCATAATCATCATTATACGTTTCTATCGTCAACGACTGTATTTCTTCATAATTAGAGATAAGGTTTTGGGGTGTACTAAAGTCTATCCCCGGAATTATCTTTTCTTTTTTCTTTTTCTCTAATCCAAAAACTTCCGCATTAATCATTTTGCTATACAAACTTGATCCCGCATCAGCACCGACAATCATAAGTACAATCGTCATAACAAAGAAAAATAGTCCGCGCATGTTCCCCTCCATCTCTCAATAGTTTTATGAACTCATCACCTCGGCGCCTCAGCACAAAGTTATCATTATTCTAACAGTCTAATGTTCACGACCAAGCCTTTTACATGCCTGCTTAACTAGAGCCTCATCCAAATCTTTCAAAAAGCACTAAACCCCACACGGCTTTCACCGATATGGGGTTTAGTGTGACTGTAAAAAACACAAATTGTCAAATGCCACGATAAATTTCGTAAAATTCACGCACGCTCAAAGCACTGGTGCAGCGCTTGAATATATTTTAGGCGAGTGCCGCTTTGGCTTGTTCAACAATTGCTTTGAAAGATTCTGGTTCGCGTACAGCAAGATCAGCAAGAACCTTACGATCCACTTCGATACCCGCCAGATTTAGACCGTGAATGAAATTGCCATATGTCATATCTAATTCACGTACACCAGCGTTAATGCGCTGAATCCATAGGGCACGGAAATTACGCTTGCGCGCGCGCCGGTCACGATAGGCATATTGCCCGGCTTTCTCTACGGCCTGGTTAGCGATTCGGAAGGTATTTTTGCGTCGGCCATAATAGCCTTTTGCGTTTTTGATAATTTTGCGATGGCGGGCATGGGAAGCTGGTCCCGTTGTTACTCGTGCCATGATGAAATCTCCTAAGTTCTGATAATACAGACAACACGCTTTTTGCGTGTAGATGTTAAAACCTTGCGCGACCTAACGTGCGCAAATATTGTCCATGCGCAGATTAGCGCGCATAGGGCATATACTTCTTCACAATCCGCTCATCAGCAGCAGACAACACATCAGTGCCGCGCTTTTGGCGAATTTGTTTAGGGGTTCGTTTAATCATGCCGTGTCTTTTACCAGCGTGAGCAGCCTTGATCTTGCCAGAAGCCGTCACTTTAAAGCGCTTTTTCGCGCCTGATTTTGTCTTCATTTTGGGCATTTTGCGTCTCTCTTTTTTTTAAGGCAAGCCGGTGAAGTGCCGGCAAACCTGATTTGCATAAACAATAGCCAGGGCATACCCATATGGCCCGGCGATCGACAGAATGGCGGTTTATACGCAAACTCTGCGTAAATGCAAGGCTGTTGGCTATTATTAGCGCCGATCTGAGCAAAATTTACGGGTTCACGGCTAATTCTAATGATGAAGGATATCCCTGGGCAATTCCCCAATCTTTAAATATCGTTATCGCACTGATCGGGTCTTGCTCTATGGTGAAAAGTCTGAGACGATCCTAATCAAACCATAATAACGCAATCATATTTAAACATTGCCATAAATTGGAAGATACGCCTATGCACATCAAATCCATTCTTAAAGCCAGCATTGCTGCCAGTGCGCTCCTCATGACACCATTTGCCAACGCGGCCGATATTGCCATTGTTCATGCCGGACGATTATTGGCTAATCCCGCCGGTGATGTGCAAACCGAGCAATCGGTTGTGATCAAGGATGGGATCGTTAGCGCAATTATGCCAGGCTACGTCTCCAGCGCAGCCATTGGCGCGACAAATGAGGATCGTGTCGCCATCCATGACCTAAAAGATATGTTTGTATTACCTGGCCTGATTGATGGACATGTTCACATTACCAGTGAGAATAATCCTCGTGGACGCTTGGACAGCGTTGAAATGTCTGATCCGGACCGGGCTATTACAGCCGCAGGCTTTGCCCGTAAATCTTTAATGGCCGGGTTTACAACTGTACGCGATCTTGGTGCGCGCGGCGGAGACGCCGTTTTTGCGCTACGCGATGGCGTGAGACGCGGCGATGTTGTTGGATCAAGAATCTACTCTTCGGGCTCAACAATTTCGGTCACCGGTGGACACGGCGATGGCACACAAGGCTACCGTGATGATGTTGCCCATCTTCTTCACTCCACTGGCGTTTGTGACGGCGTTGGCGATTGTCGGCGCGCCGTGCGTGAGCAAGTGCGCAGAGGTGCCGACGCAATCAAGCTCACCTCGACGGCAGGCGTGCTCTCCAATACATCCGCCGGATTAGAACAACAATTTTTTGATGATGAACTCAAAGCGATTATGGATACAGCGCACTCCATGGGCCGCAAGGTCACAGCCCATGCACACGGCGTAAACGGTATTAATGCCGCTTTAAAAGCTGGTGTTGATTCAATTGAACACGGAACATATCTTGATAAAGAATCAATACGTTTATTTAAAAAAACTGGCGCTTATCTGGTGCCCACGCTTCTAGCAGGAGCAACCGTGACTGAATGGGCCAATGATCCCAACACCTTTTTAACACCGCCACAGCGCGAGAAGGCAGCGGTTGTAGGCCCGCGTCTACAGGAAATGCTGACGCGCGCTCATCAAGGGGGGGTAAAAATCGCCTTTGGCACTGATAGCGGCGTTTCAGCCCACGGGGATAATGCAAAAGAATTCGCTCTCATGGTTGATGCCGGAATGTCTCCCCAAGAAGCCATCATCGCGGCGACCATTAATATCGCAGATAATATGGGAAAAAGTGATGTTCTTGGCTCTCTTGAACCTGGTAAATATGGTGATTTGATTGCCGTTAGTGGCGATCCGCTTACTGACATTAGGGAACTTGAAGATGTGGATTTCGTTATGCAAGGCGGCACAGCTTATAAGCAATAATTTAGTAATTTAACACGAACCATTATATGAATCGTCTTCTAGCACTGTCAGCGTTTTCAGGGTTCTTGATTGTCACTCTTGGCGCTTTTGGGACGCATGGCTTGCAAAGTATCTTTGATAATCAGGCACGAGATTGGTGGCAAACAGCAACATTTTACGGTTTAGTTCATAGCGTTATGGCAAGCCTGATTGCGCTCCATCAATCACAACTCCAAATGAAAACTGCCCCCTTTACAGGGGCAGCTTTTCTTATTGGAGTTGTGATTTTTTCTGGTTCTCTCTATGCCATCGCTCTTGGGGCCCCAAAGTGGTTGGGTGCATTAACGCCAATTGGCGGAGTTGGTTTTCTTGCAGGCTGGATATCTCTTTTTTATTCAGCACTCAAAAAAACTGACATTAATTGAGTAGAAAAGAACTCTCTTCTTATGAAGGGGGCGACAGAGCTTGATCAATCAACTCATAATCCTCTGCTGCAGGATTATGTTGGGTTTTCAGCTTTTCCCAACATTTAAGCACTACTTTTGCCCCCTCGCTTTATGTCGTGTTAATATCGGAAAATCATGAAACGTCAGCATCATCTGGTATCATTGCCAACAGATTCGACCATGCTTTCCCCGCTTACTCTGGTTGCTTCAATGTATCTAAACGCGGTCGAGTAAACTCCAACTCTCATAAGCTTCTGGATTTTTGTAAGCCGGGTTTCGATCAGCACAAGCAATCGTTCTATTTCGTGCTTTTCTCCCTGGTCGGTAGCCAAAACATTCTCTTCGATGCTTTGCTCTTTTAAGGCGCCGGCGCCAATGATAAATTACGAATTGGCGAACACTTTATGCTGACCCGCTAATTGCTCAAATTTTGGTTTTATCTCTTATTTTCAAATATTTTCAAAATCAGCTAACTAATTTTCTTCGTTATTTGCATGCCACAATAGGGATGCTTATAAGTGTGCAAACCTTTTTCATTATCACAATAGAATTATTTTTATGTCAGAATTTGTTGTAGCCGCTTTTTATCAATTCACCGCTCTGCCTGATTTCCATACTTATCAAGCAAGATTAACCGAAATCGGGCTCTCTCATCATGTAACCGGTACAATTTTGCTTGCATCAGAAGGGCTCAATGGAACCATTGCTGGCTCACGTGCAGGCATTGACGCCATGATTAAGGCCCTAAAAGAGGTACCGGGCTGCGAGCAACTTGAACATAAAGAAAGTTATACAAACGAAAATCCATTTTACCGTTTAAAGGTTCGTCTGAAAAAAGAAATCGTCACCATGGGCGTACCTTCCATTGATCCAACCAACACGGTCGGCACTTATATTGATCCTAGCCAATGGAATGATTTTATCAGTGATCCAGATGTTTTAGTGATTGACACTCGTAACAATTATGAAGTCAGCATAGGAACTTTTGATCATGCAGAAAACCCGGAAACAAATTCTTTTCGTGAATTCCCGCAATGGGTAGAGAAAAACCGTGAACGGATGGAGGGAAAAAAAATTGCAATGTTTTGTACCGGGGGTATTCGCTGCGAAAAAGCAACATCTTATCTCAAAAGCGAAGGCCTTGATGATGTCTACCACCTTAAAGGTGGTATTTTAAAATATCTAGAAAATATCCCCGAACAAGACAGTCTTTGGCGAGGAGAATGTTTTGTTTTTGACCAACGTGTTTCTGTTGGCGCGGGATTGAAACCCGGTTCTTACGATATGTGCCATGCGTGTCGAATGCCTATAGATGAAGATGATAAAAAATCGCCGCATTATGAACCGGGTATTGCCTGCCCGAATTGTTATCAATCGAGCAATGAGACACAGCGCAAACGGTTTGCGGAACGACAACGCCAAATTGAGCTATCCAAAGCACGAGGCGAAGCGCATATGGGAAAAATTTATGATGACTAGTTCATACGTAAATGACCAATTACCCATTCTCTATTCATTTCGACGTTGTCCTTATGCAATGCGCGCTCGGATGGCTTTGGCGATAAGTGGAGCAGCTTGCCGTTTACGAGAGGTGGTTTTACGTGATAAACCTCAAGAGATGCTCGATATCTCACCCAAAGCGACCGTTCCGGTTTTGCAAATTGAAGAAGATAAAGTGCTTGAAGAAAGCCTTGAGATTATGCTTTGGGCCTTATCACAAAATGACCCGGAAGACTGGCTGGGCGATTCTCAACAACAAAAACATATGCTTGATTTAATCCAGCAAACTCAAGACAAATTTAAAGTTCACCTTGACCGTTACAAATACCCCAATCGATATAAAGATATAGATCCGATTTTCCATCGAGAGGAAGCCTTAAAATTCCTCAAGGAACTCAAACAGAAAATCTGTACACAGCACTTTTTATATGGCAGTCAACCCAGTTTGGCCGATATTGCAATCTTTCCTTTCGTTCGCCAGTTCGCAAATACAAATCGCATATGGTTTGATAGTGTCGCAGAAATTGACGCCGTGCAACAATGGCTGGATCGCTGCTTATCGTTGAAAATTTTTGAAGCGATCATGGAAAAATATCCACAATGGACTGGTAGCGAAAACGAAATCATCTTTTCACCACTCCCGTAAGGCTAAAAACACCGCCGCATCAAAACGTGCATGGAACTGCTTTAGTCTCAAAAAAACGTCCTCTCGCCCAAAACTATATGCCCCAATAACGCTTTTCAGCTCTGCCCACCCCTCGGACCACATTTTCCGAATAGGTTCTCGAAGCTTACCTTAAGAACTTTACAAGGTTTTTTTCATCTTAGAGCCCAATTCAAAATTACAATTGAGTGATTTCAGCGACTTATGATTCT
>CAYZLR010000069.1:0-17786 GCA_964479275.1 uncultured Caulobacterales bacterium | reverse complement strand
TGGAACTACTTCTCAGTCGCAGGATACGACTGAAAGTAAATTGAATCTGCTCTAGAAATGTGATAAATCAAATTTGTGAGACTATGCTTGCTTATTGGGGATATTTATTTTTGTTTTAATTTTTCGCAAAAAATTCTCGATACCGATTGATGCATTCTTTTTTTGCAGGGCAATAGCGATGATATCCGGACCTTTTTGCCCAAGGTTAAGCTTATAGCGATTGTCACCACCCATGAAATCATAAACATTCATCCCATTTTTTAGGTGATGTTCGATTGTTAAGGCGTGCGTAACAAGGCCTGCTTTATATCGATTATCATCTTCCAGGCGAAAACCACTCAGATAGAAATACACAGTGCCATTATAGACAAAATTATAAAGCCAACCGAATTTATAATCGCCTACACGTACACGAATAATTTCGACCACCCCTTGATCTAACGAACGGTTAATAAGTTCGGTGTGAAATTCTTTAAAAAATTGATTTTGTATCGAACCTGTACTGCCCCGCGCTTGCCATTTTGCATTATGATAATAGCTAAGCTCATCAATAAATTCCATTGCTTGGTCGTAATTTTGCGCGTGATCGAGTGTTAATTCCCCCTTTTCAGCGTATAATCTGATAGATCGGCGAATTTGACTTCTGGTACTTTTGCCAAGAGTGGACAGATATCCATCCACTGTTTCCACATTATTGTCACGCAACGCTTTTAGATCAACATAAGCAGAACTGGCTTCTTTTTTTCGCTGAATGCTATGGGGTATATCAACTAATTTTTTCTCTGTGTGAGGGGTGGTGCCGTAAATGAGCAACTCTTGCCAAGTCATTTTCTTTGACAAAAATCTATAGACATCACTCCACACCTCTTTTTCATCCGTATCGTGACACAATAAATTGTTATACTCAATGGTGATGTCGTCACGCTTTGTGTTGCCAGTCGTATGTAAATGTAATTGCATAAATTTAAAAAATTTATGCCGGGTTTGATTGTGAGTAAGAAAAAAACCCATGGCAATACTTTTGCCACTAGTATTTTTGACCTCTAAAAATAGTGGCGCGTTGTGCAAAGTTGATAGCCATACACTCATCCAGTGCCAGCTTAGAAAAAATTTCGGTTGAACACTTTTCTCTAATGCTTGCCAACGAGAGGCGATTTCTTTGATTTGTGAATCGTAGCTGGGTTGGTCAAGTTTAGAAAGATCCAGTAACTGACATTGTGTATTGAACATAAAAAATCTTAATCGTGACCATTCCGCCCATTATCAGGGAATGTAGTAGATGGGCCTTTCAACCCTTATATGCTTTTAGTATTTTATCAATACTAAACTGGGCTGCTCACGGTTTTGTTCCCTCGATCAAGTTTTGCTTTAATATTGGCAACAAACTTTCCACTGCGGATCGTAACACTGCCAATGCCCCCATTGAGTATCAGAGCAGAAATTTGTGACGGGCGTTGTGTTGCCCACCGCTTTTTGTAGGCCCCATGATCCCGGATGGTATCCATATCACAAATTTTTATATCCTTGCGATCGAACGCATATTTCATAATCATTGTGTAGGACTTGATCCCGGCACTGGTGTGGGCATAATCACTGATATAAGAGGTTTCCATTGCGTAGAGCGTATCCTCGAATATAAGCCCAAATGTAAAAGCGACAGGCAAGTCCTTATCAAACAGCAACGCACCCACAAATTTATTTTGTGGGCCATATTCCATAATTAAATCTCTAAAAAAACCAATCCGACGCTCGTCATCGGCAAAACTAGAATTGTTGTCTGATTTCCATGTTCTTTTCATAATCGATAGCATATGCTCGATGAAAACGGGCCATTCTTTTTCCTGATCGGTGATAAAAACTTGAGTTAGATCTTTTGAGGCCTCTTCAATACGACGAAAATTTTTACGAAAGTTTTTGCTCTTGGAGGATAAAAACGCCTCCCAGTTTTGCGAAGTTTCAATAATTGCCAGCTCATAATTTTCATACGTATCAATTTGATTGGCCTGACCTGCAGAAAAATATTGATATACAGGGCTGTTTACAGGCAAACGATCAAGGTGCCAGAGGTCAGCCCCCATACGCCTGGTAATTTCTCGCAATAGGGGAGCAATTTTTTCCACATCCCTAATGACGGGAATATCAGAGCGGCCCGATCTCATAAAATCTAACGGCCCCATCGATTTTAGCGAAAGACCACGATATTTATAACGAATATGCGCCAGCGGTGCGAGGGCGATTGGAGTACCCTCTTTTTCGATCATAATGAGCGCCCCATCAAGATCAGGATAATTTCTCCACATTGCGCTTAAATAAGAGGCGCTAACGTGAAGACTGGGAAATTGATACTTGAGAAGAGTTTGATCCCAAGCCTTATGGTAGGGCTTAAAATCTTCTGGGCTCGAAAAGATACGGATATCATATCCGCTATCTGAATAGGTTTGAGAGGTATTCATCATCATAAATTAAATCATTTTCAAAATTTTGGTAAACAGTTTTGTAACCTGGGAAAATTATAACATGACGAATCGTGTCAGCTCAGTTAAAGCTAGGACTAAAATCAAGTATCGTAAATGGAGTGACGGGCGGGTTATGGCCAAAAAACAAAAATATGATTGCCTCAAATGTACAGCGTATTGCTGTACTTATACACATATCCCGACCACAAAATCAGATATCAAGCGTCTTGCCAAATATTTCGATGTGACGGAAGCGCAAGCAAAACGCAAATTTACCGCAAAGGGGGATAAGGAAACCCCCCGTGTATTGCGGCACACTGAAGACGAACATTTTGAGTCGAGTTGTATGTTTCTCGATCCAGAAACCCGCAATTGTACTATTTATGAAGGGCGTCCAAAAATTTGCCGCGACTTCCCAACCCAAAAACGTTGTGGCTATTATGATTTCCTCATGTTTGAGCGGGAAGTTCAAGATGATCCGAATTGGGTCGCCACCACGAATTAATGAAATAAAATAGGATGAAGTATGGTTCATTACTCATCGATTAGATTTTGGCACGATGAAAATGCAAAAGCGCGAGTGATTGATCGGCTGATTGCGCTTAGAAAAAAATTACAAAGCGATATCAAGAAGAAACGATCTACAGGGTCATTTCTATTGGCAACATGGAATTTGCGCGACTTTGATAGCAATAAATTTGGGCATGGACCGCGTCTTGACGAGTCATACCTTTATATTGCTGAAATTATTTCAGTATTTGATCTTGTGGCATTACAAGAGATTAATCGTAACCTTAAGGGCTTACAAAAGCTAAAAAAACTATTGGGCACGGATTGGGATTACATCGCAACGGATACGACCGAGGGAAGCGGCGGAAACCAAGAGCGCATGGCCTATTTATTCAATACAAAAAAAATCAATTTTGCCAATATTGCAGGGGAAATCGTGCTGCCTAAAGGGGAGCAAATATCGCGAACGCCTTTTGTTGCGGCTTTTCAAGCTGGTTGGTTTAAATTTTTTCTGTGCACGGCACATATATTTTTTGGCGCAAGCAGCGGCCAAAAATATGAAAAGCGCGTGCGTGAAATCGATACGCTGGCAGCATTTTTGAAAAAACGTCAAGCGCGCGAGGCGGGAGACTACATCATCCTGGGTGATTTTAACATCGTTAGCAAGACTGATAAAACCATGAAAGCGTTGACTAAACATGGCTTTGAGGTTCCGGCAGGATTGATGGAAGTAAAATCAAATCTGAAGGGTGATAAACAATATGATCAAATAGCACTGCGCGTTAAAAATAAGATGTTGGAAATTGATGATTCAGGCGTTTTTGATTTTGAGGAAGTTATCTTCAAAGATACGGCTAAGGATTTAAAGGCCTATCAACAGCATTTTCCGGAAAAAAATGTAAAGGGGAAAACCCCGGCAGAAATTAAAAAATATTATCATGATAAATGGAGAAGCTTCCAAATTTCAGATCACAAACCACTCTGGGTCGAATTGAAGGTCGACTTTACCAACGATTATTTAAAAAGCCTAAAGCCTTCGCAGGCTCCATTGGCAGACCTCGAAGATGAGGCCTCTGGCTAGCATCAGATCGCCCCATGGATTAACCTTTCACAGGGCTTAAAATACCTCAGCAGTAAATGAAACCACGAAGGCGCTTGCAGGTATTATTTTGCCGCATTTGTGCAAGTTCAACCAGTAGTGACTTGATTTGGAAATGCTTTGGAGTGGAAAACTAGTCACTCATGCGCAGATATTACATCCTATTTGTCTGTCACATGATGGGCATAGTTTCGCGAATCACGGCAAAGTTCTCACTACTTTTTCTTATTTTGAGATTACCCTATGCAAGCCTATCTTGATTTATTGAGCCGCGCCCTAAACGAAGGCGATGAGCGCATTGACCGAACAGGTGTCGGAACACGGGCTGTCTTTGGTCATCAGATGCGGTTTGATTTGCAGCAAGGGTTTCCTTTGGTGACAACCAAAAAGTTGCATACACGATCCATCATTCATGAATTGCTCTGGTTTTTAACTGGGGACACAAATATCGCTTATTTAAAAGAGAATGGCGTTTCGATATGGGATGAATGGGCCGATAAGGACGGTAATCTAGGACCGGTTTATGGCGCTCAGTGGCGGAGCTGGCCAAAGACGAACGAAGACGGCAAACACGCTAGTGTGGATCAAATTGCTGGTTTGGTTGAAGCTATTCGATCCGATCCAACATCGAGGCGTTTAATTGTTAGCGCATGGAATCCGGCACAATTAGATCAAATGGCCCTTGCGCCCTGCCATTGTCTTTTTCAGTTTTTTGTCGCGAACGGGCGGTTGTCGTGTCAACTCTATCAACGATCAGGAGACATCTTTTTAGGTGTTCCTTTTAATATTGCTTCCTATGCATTATTAACAATGATGATGGCTCAAGTCACCGGTTTACAGCCCGGTGATTTTGTCCACACCTTGGGAGATGCTCATCTCTATCTCAATCATCTCGATCAGGCAAAAGAACAATTAACCCGCACTCCGGGACCACTTCCAACAGTAAAACTAAATCCCGATATCACATCAATTTTTGATTTTCAGTATCAGGATATAACCATCGAAGGTTACCATCCGCAGTCACATATCAAAGCACCAGTAGCGGTGTAATGGCAGGTGAAATGAGAATAAGTTTAATTGCAGCTGTTGCCGAAAATGGCATAATCGGCAATGAGGGGGAAATGCCGTGGCGGCTTTCTGAAGACTTGAAATGGTTCAAGAAAAATACGCTCGGCAAACCTGTATTGATGGGGCGCAAAACGTTTGAATCTATAGGGCGAGCTTTGCCTGGAAGATTGAATGTTGTTATCTCAAGAACAGAAAAAATTTGCTCGCATGCTGATGATGTTATTTTTGTCCCCTCAATAGAGGTCGCGATTGAGGCAGCGTCGTTGCATGCGGCCAATAATGGGGGAGAAGAAATTTGCATTATTGGAGGCGGCGAAATTTATGCGCAGACCCTAGGGTTGGCGTCGCGCCTTTATTTAACACGGGTAATGGCAAAACCGCAGGGCGACACTCTTTTTCCTGAACTTGATTCGCGAGACTGGTCTATTACTCGTCAAGGGGTCGTTCCCTTAGATGCGAAAAATACGCATACTTGTGAATTTTTTATTTTTGACAAAGTAGATGCGTCGACCAAGAAAAATGATTATCCCCAGTAAAATACAGGGTTTGATTGCAAATCAGGATTTTATGAGGGGGCGACAAGCACAATCTTGCTTAAATTTAATCGATTTTTAAAACGAGAGATTAATAAACTTGCTTTGTTCTCAGTGATGAGTTCATGTATAAGCCATAGTCAATCAACAACTTGGATTGTGGTAGAATTTTAGACATTGGGGATTTCCAAATGCGCCAAAACAAATTTAAAAAAACTTATTTCAAGGGCCATACTTTTTCCGCTATCAAATACGGTACACAATATAAATACGGTACACAATATAGTGTGATGTCACTTACCCTTTTTATGGCCTTTCCAACGACCGTTACCGCGCAAAATGCCACATTCGATATTACTTGCACCAGCTCACAAGACATTCGACAAATTTTAGTGGTTGCCCCCGGTGAAAGAGGTAAGGCCTGTGATGTTGTATACACCAAAAACCGGGGACTGAACTCCAGCACACCTTATTATGCTAATACAGATGCTGATTATTGCCTGGATAAAGCTGTGACGCTGAGAGAACGCTTGATTTCAGCGCGTTATCAATGCACCGGTGAAGGGGCGCAACGCCAGATAGCAAATGTCTCGGCAAAAAAACCGTTAGCGCAAAAAACCTCTCGCTCGGTAGAGCCCACTGCCAAGCTCAGTCAGAACCGTGCCGCGGCGTCAGCACAAACTGAAACACTTCCCGCATCTGCCCCTGTGATAATTGCACAAAATACAATACTTACGCAAAGCGATTCTAGCACACCGACCAATACCGATGGAAACATCAGTGAACTGTCTAATCGAGATGCTTTTTTGGCACGATTAAAAAAGAGCTCGCGTTCTCCACAGCCAGCAGTTTCTGCCACACAGCAAGAGGTGCAAAATCCGATAATTACTGGCGAAATAGAAAAAACCATACGGCCTCAAGCCGAGGAGTCAGTTGTCCCAGCGCCAGCAAAAGCGTTGGTCGAGGCGCAAAGGGCTGATATACAAAAACCAGTTGTTCAAAGCCATGATCGCAAGACCCTGACAGTGCCGGCTGCACTGCGTGTTGATGACCCAATGCCCCAGCCCACTCCAGTAAAAGAGTCAACACGTTCTGCGCCCGTGACTTTGGTTTCGCAAGACGTAGGGGAGGTTGAGGCATCAAAACAGGGGACTAACTTTTTACAGACAAACACTGGCTCGAGGATTAACCGGTCCCTGGTTGCGGATAAACTCGTTGGAGCAAGTCCACAAAATGTTGACGAGAACAGCATCCCAAAACTTCTTATTCCGAATCGTCAGGCGCTATCTGTGGAGCAGTCTCAAAAAACTGCCTCAAACACTGCGACTGTGGCCTCACAAGGAGTTAGTGTACCAACAAATGCCGGATTCTTATCCTCTGTCTTACCTAAAGTTGATGTTGATAAACCGCGCTCACGCCCTGATATTATTCGTGCAACTTTAGCCGCCCAAGCTGCGGCCTGGAATGAAGGCGATATCGAAGGATTCATGGATGGCTACTGGCGTGATTCTAATCTCCGATTTGTGTCTGGAACAGAAGTTACTAAAGGCTGGAATACGACATTAAAACGCTACAAGAAAAGATATGGCGACGGCGCTGCCCTTGGCCAATTGGCGTTTTCAGATATGGATATACAAATGCTCTCTGAAGATGTCGCAATTGTGGTCGGCCGCTTTAATCTTACACGCGCTGATGGCCTAAGTTCCGGTTTATATACTTTGGTTGTAAAGCGTTTCGAAGGCGCGTGGAGAATTGTCCATGATCACACCGTAGCTGATCCCATTGAAGAGATCGATTCAGATAGCGAAACACCTGCAAATTAAATTTCCAGAGCCATTTTGAATCGATTTGAATTATAACCTCTGTCAGCAAGAGAACGAGCAATAGCGCGGCTTCTCTTTTGCTGCCTGAGGCTGAACAGTGCGCGCACAGCTGCAGAGGCGATCATCACCTTTGCAGGCGGACAGGTTATACAGATGAGCCACACCCATAAAGAAGGTGAGGCACGCCTAGCGTTAAACTTCGAGCGCTACAATTACTGATCACATAAATAACTCAGCGCTCTCCCCCATACCTATATTTTTGCGAAGAGGTTAAAGACACTATTTGGGCAAAATCCGTTCGAGTTCGCAAAAAATTGCTGGATAATAAAACCTGATCAGCTTTACAAAAACCACCATGCCACTCCCCCGACTAAAGTCTCTCTAAATCAAATGGCCACCAATTGCGCAGTTCGGGAATGTCACAAAATCATACCTGACAGCAGCCCCTTAATTCCATTTGATGCAGAAGGGCTTTAAACAATGAGTTCTTCTATCGCGCTTCTTTTTAATTCTGACCGTAATGCCTTATGCACTGCACTCGCTACTGTCGGACACGCCGCGGACACTCTGGACACATTCGAGCGCGGAAAAACACGCCACCTCTAACTTATTCAGGAAAATCCGCGCCAAAAATTGCCCCAATTAATTCATTGTTTTTATTATGCTTTTATTTTTTTGTTAAAAAAACCACCTCGACGATACATTTTTTCTATTTTGGCACAAAGCATGCAAAGTCAATTCGTATTGTTATGCTTGCGAATTATTTGAGGCGGAGAGTAGACAAATATGTCTAACAAATAATTCGCAGGCATTTCATGCGTAAGCCAAAATACGGTTTATTGAGTTATGGGCGACATTGATCATATTTGATTGAAAATGAGATGACTGATTTTGATTTCATACACCGAAATCAATCTCTTTGATTTATATGAGAAAATTCACCTTCTAAACCTGTAAAGGAACTCAGGGCTCGGATCGCGAAAACTGTCGACAATAACTAGAGTTTGAAACAGGGTAAAAACTCAAATATGAGCTTCAAAATTCTATCCTTTGATGGCGGCGGCATGCGTAGCCTCATAACAGCTCTTCTCACAGAAAACTTGGATGTTGAATATGATATCATCAAGCATACCGATGGTTTTATCGGGACTTCTTCAGGCGGATTAATGGCTCTTGCCTTGGCAAAAGGTGTTCCCATCGCAAATATCATTCATGTCTACCAAACCATGGGCCCAAGAATTTTTACAAATAACCCAGATTACGAAACCGATTTTATCGACCAAAATTCATGTGTGCCGGCCAAATACAAAATAGAAGGGTTAGAAAGGATTGCCGATCAAATTCTTGGCGAAGGCTCATTGGATAGTTTAGAAAAAATGGTTCTTGTTAGCAGTTACAAAACTTTCCCCGAGGCAACTTCACAAGAGCGAGAAGTTGTAATCTCTAACAGACTTAACAATCAATATTCTATAATGCCAATCAAAGATGCTGCCTTGGCAACTTCTGCAATTTCCTCTTATTTCCCCCCCTTCAAAAGTACGGCCTTTGGAAGTTTTATGAATAAGCCCAGCAATATAGATGGATTAGAAGACGCAGCTATCTTGCAAAGCATGTCATCAAACGCAACCAATTCTATCTCCGATCTCCGCCTCCTCTCTATTGGCGTAGATCGCTACACTGATGATCAATGCCCTAACTCAAGTAGAAGCATTACTCCGCACAAAGCTGACAAAAATAAGGCCGACTTTAACGTTAGGCCCGCCTCCCTTCACGCAAAAACTCTCATGACAAAACCAAAAACGCGCGCCGCAAGAACTTTAGGGCCTTTTTATTATCGGAGCGAAACCAACTTGCCCCATGCCTATCCTGTTGATAACTGGAAAAACATCTCAGAATTAATGACCTGGACTTATGATTATATGGCTAGCAAAGAGTGGGCTGATACGAAAAAATGGGTTTCCACTTATTGGGAAAAAAAATAGCGATTAAAACTCAACTCTCTTGACGGCAACAAATTGCGATGTTCAGCGCAATACTCTGACCTACCTCGAACACGCCTCATACTCAATCGTGACAATATCAACAACTGGCGGCACCCTAAAACGCAAAGGCAAGCCCACCATTCCCGTTCCAGAGGTTACAAAAACCGGGCCCTCATCTAAAATTTTATAACCATATCGATTTACAGTGCACGCAATAAACGCCAATTTACATGTGATAATCGGTAAATTCACTTGGCCGCCATGAGTGTGACCGGCAATGAGTAAATCAAAACTTCCTTTCGTAAGTTCCCAAATCGTTTCTGGATTATGTGTAAGGACGATCCTTGGTTTCTCTTTTTTCTTAAAAAGCAATTCAAGCTTCTGTCGACCTTGCCAGCTGTCAGACAACCCGATCAGCTCAAAACCTTTTGGGATTGTGGCCGCCAGGTTATCGATGACTTTCACGCCTAATGCCGGAAAAAACTCGATTAATGACTCGCTCATATCTGGTCCTGGAAAACCAACATCATGATTGCCTAAAACGGCATAAACAGGCGCATCAATTTGCGACAGCGCTGCATATGTTTTTTGATATCGCTCAGGATGCAGAAAATAAGTGAGATCGCCAGGAATCAAAATCGCATCCGGGCTATTCTTTTCGATCGCTTTAACAATACGATGAATGGGCATGGCATGTGCAAAAAGGCCATTATGAGTGTCAGAAAACACGGCGACTTTAATCTGTCCATTGCTATCATAGCATGCCTCTAGATTCACGCGATGATGCACAGTGAGCAAAATACGCGGCTCGATAAATCGAGCGTAAACAAATAGCATCGTAAGAAACAATAAAATTATGGCGCTTAAACGGATATACCCTTGGCAAGAGCGAATGACCCAAACAAGGAAAATCGCAACTGGAAGCGAGAGATAGCTTCCATAAAAAATTGCGAGTTTGAAAAATTCGGGTACACCAAGCTCAGTCATCTCAAGGCGGCTCTTATCCAGTTAAAAGATCAACTTCAAGTTCCGGCAATCCAACAATGCCTGTTCGGACTGAAGCACTCAGCGAGACCGCTTCTGCAAGAAAGTTATCGCTATAAACCTTCAATAAGGCTTTTTTAGACTCTAACCAGGCCCTATCCGTTTGCGGGTCAGCAATCAAACTCAACACACCGGCAGCAAGATAATGTCCCCCGGCCACATTGCCAAATTGTTTCAAGAAGGGAGTGGCTCCTGCCAATACATTCTCCGGGTTTTGAGTGGCATTTTGCAACAACCAATTAACGGAGAGCTCCAAACCATCGCAAGCATTCTTAAGTCTTTCCGAAATGGCTAATAAAGACGCATCATCCGTTTGGCCCAACGCGGTTATGGTTTGACGAACGAGCTCAATAAATAAGCGCGCACCCTTCCCGCCATCGCCTTGCAATTTTCGCCCGACCAGATCCATCGCCTGTATGCCATTTGTGCCTTCATAAATCGCACAAATACGTACATCGCGCATATGTTGCGCCGCGCGTGTTTCTTCTACAAACCCCATTCCACCATGAATTTGCACACCCATTGACGTCACTTCATTTGCGCGATCAGAACACCATGCTTTGGAAACGGGAGTGAGCAATGCATCAAAGATTTTTGCAAGCTCTCTTACCTCTTCATTTGGGGCAATGTTGGCCAAATCATGAGCGACTGCATTGGCATAGCAAATCCCGCGTGAAGCCTCAGTTAATGCTTTCATAACCAGCAAAGTGCGCCGAACATCTGCATGCTGATAAATTGGGATTTGATCACCAGTTTTAACGCCAGCAAGCCGACCCTGACGGCGGTCTTGGGCATAGGCGAGCGCCCTTTGAAAGGAGCGCTCAGCAACACCCACCGCCTGCATGCCCACATCAAGACGCGCAGAATTCATCATGACAAACATATTCGCAAGACCGCGATTTTCCTCCCCGAGAAGGGTCCCATAACA
Source organism: uncultured Caulobacterales bacterium (assembly GCA_964479275.1). GTDB lineage: Bacteria > Pseudomonadota > Alphaproteobacteria > Caulobacterales > Parvularculaceae > CALLPQ01. The sequence continues at coordinate 6,343 of CAYZLR010000069.1, read as the reverse complement.
CTCATTATTATCGCCAAATGCCATTACGCAAGTCGGGCTGCCATGAGCCCCCAATTTTTCCTCAAGGCCTACCGCATACACGTCATTGCGCGAACCAAGAGAACCATCAGCGTTCACATGGAATTTCGGCACCAAAAACATAGAAATGCCGCCCGTACCTTCAGGTGCATCGGGGAGACGCGCCAGAACAAGATGAATAACATTGTTGGTCATTTCATGATCACCCCAGGTGATATAGATTTTTTGACCCGAAATCTTGTATCGACCGTCCGCCATTTTTTCAGCTTTTGTGCGGATACCGCTGAGATCAGAGCCAGCTTGAGGCTCGGTTAAATTCATCGTCCCGGTCCACTCACCGCTAATCATTTTACCGAGATAGATTTCCTTTTGTTCCTGAGTGCCCGCATGTAATAACGCTTTACTTGCCCCGCTGGTCAACATCGGACAAAGCCCATAGGACATGCAGGCTGCATTGACCGCTTCACACGTTAAGACACTTAAAGTTGAGGGCAGGTTTTGCCCCCCCGCCTCAGCCGGAAAAGCCAGCGTACCCCACCCACCCTCAATATATTTTTCATGAACCGCTTTCATCCCTGGCGTAGTTTCGACAATGTTGCCGTTCAAAACAGCCCCTTTTTGATCACTCAGCCAGTTCATGGGCGCAATTTCGTTGTCGCAGAATTTTGCCAATTCTTCCAAAATAGCGCTAACCAAATCATCTGAAATATCTTCATAGGCATTGCTAGCGATTAATCGATCAAACGCAGCCATATGCTTCAAAGCGAACTGCATATCTCTTACCGGCGTGGAAAAACTCATGGGAGACGTCCTTTAATTCTATTGTTATCCATTCGGTCATATCAGACACATCGCAATTTGTGTAGAGTACACAACAGCCAAAAGCAGATAACGCAAACAAGTGCACCCTTTTAAAGGGGATAAGCCTTTTTTAAAGGGGATAAGCCTTGATAAAATTCACACGTTTTAAAAGCTATTTTCGACAACAACTTGTCTCTGACCTAATCCCCTGGCTTAAGCGATCTTTTGATAGAAAAATTCAAAACATCAACGCGCTTGTGACCCAGGGCCATCTCTGGTAAGAATACCTCACCGAGGGGCGCTGATGGATCGGCTGAGATTGCGTTTAAACCCCACGCAAGCACCCTTTGAACCTGACCGGTTAGGACCGGCGTAGGAACGGGAATTGGTGCTGGCGTGACTCTTGAAGATTACAACCAATTTTGTGCCTCATTCCTCCATTCCACATATGTGGTACAATGGGGAGGCGCTCATGTTTGGAAGATCGGTGGCAAAGTTTACGCTATTGGTGGCTGGAGCGCTAAAGATGAAACCCCTAAAGGCGATGAACCCCTTAAAGGCAATGTCGCGGTCAGCTTTAAATGTTCAGAGATGATATTTGAAATGTACCGCGAGGCCGTCGGCGTTCGCCCGGCGCCCTATCTCGCTTCGCGCGGGATGAAATGGCTGCAACGCACCCATGATGACGCACTAAGTGATAAAAATTTGTACGGGCTAATCGCAGATTCATACACGATTGTCGGATCGGGATTGACGAAAAAACTGCAACGGGAATTAGGGTTATTGGTGTGAATAACATAAATACCAAAACCACGGCTGTGTTGAGCCCTCATTTATTGCCTGATGAAGAAGTTCTTTGGTCAGGCAAGCCAGCGCGGCTAGAGAGATGGATTTTTATCTGCTTACTGATGTTTATTTTGTTGTTCGCAGTAACTTTAATTTATCCTGTCTCCTTGGCTTTGGTGACCGGCGATTATAGTGCTATCGCGTCTGCAGACATTAGTTATAATGGTGTTAAACTTGATGAAAGTGTAACCACAGAAGAGCTTATTGCAATTTTGATTATAAGCATTTTTCTACTATCATTTACGATATTAATATTCATTGGATTTGCTTTTTATTGTTACCGGCAACTCTATGCAATCACCTCATCGAGAGTGCTGATTAAAAGGCAGTCGCCATTTTTTGGAATAGCGAGTATTCATTTCCAACATATTTCTCATCTCAAAAGAACTGGAAATCAAAAAATTTGTACAATAACTATCATTGATACTAAAGACGGCTTCACAGATAAAGTGCTGAGATTGTGCCAAGTGAAATTATCGATATTGCGTAATATTTCTAATCCCGAAATAGTCGAAAAAATTTTGCATAAACAAATTCAACAAACCCAGAGAGTAAAGTCATGAACAAACACACCCCCCAATCAGAATTCAAAACGCCAGAAGTCACTACCGGTCCCTTGCCAGCCTCACGTAAAGTCTACGTCCAATCAGAACGCTTTGATGATGTGGCCGCGCCCGTGCGCTTGATTGATCTCCACCCGTCCGCCAATGAAGAGCCGGTACCGGTTTATGACACAACCGGTCCTTACACTGACCCAAACATAAAAATTAATGTCGAAAAAGGCCTTACACGCCATCGCACCGCGTGGATCAAAGAACGCGGCGGTGTTGAAGAGTATGAGGGGCGTAACGTAAAGCCGGAAGATAATGGCGGCGCAAGCGGCAAACATCTCGCCCGTGAATTTCCCGTCCGCAACAAACCACTACGCGGCTTGGCGGGCCATGCGATCACGCAGTTAGAGCATGCACGCGCTGGCACCATCACCAAAGAGATGGAATATATTGCCATTCGTGAAAATTTAGGCCGCAAACAGATGATGGATGAAGCTGAGGAGCGCATCGCTCAGGGGGAAAATTTTGGTGCGGATATCCCCGCTTTCATCACCGCAGAATTTGTACGCGATGAAGTGGCAAAGGGCCGCGCTGTTATCCCGTCCAACATCAATCATGCAGAACTTGAGCCACAAATCATCGGGCGAAACTTCCTAGTCAAAATTAACGCCAATATTGGTAATTCTGCCGTTGCCTCTTCCGTCGAGGAAGAAGTGGATAAAATGGTCTGGGCCACCCGTTGGGGTGCGGATAATGTGATGGACCTTTCGACAGGCCGTAATATCCACAACACCCGCGAATGGATCATCCGCAATTCTCCCGTACCGATTGGCACCGTGCCGATCTATCAAGCGCTAGAAAAAGTCAACGGCGTAGCAGAAGACCTAACATGGGAAATCTACCGCGATACGCTTATTGAACAATGCGAACAAGGCGTCGACTATTTTACTATTCATGCAGGCGTTCGTTTACCCTATATTCACCTTACCGCAGATCGTGTCACCGGCATCGTCTCTCGCGGGGGGTCGATTATGGCCAAATGGTGCCTTGCTCACCATCGTGAAAGTTTTCTCTATACCTATTTTGAAGAAATCTGCGACATCATGCGCGCTTATGATGTCACCTTCTCACTAGGCGATGGCTTGCGCCCGGGCTCTATTGCTGACGCAAATGATCGCGCGCAATTTGCAGAATTGGAAACTCTTGGTGAACTGACGAGAATTGCCTGGAATAAAGGCTGCCAGGTAATGATTGAAGGGCCTGGCCATGTCCCGATGCATAAAATCAAAATTAATATGGACAAACAATTGCATGAATGCGGCGAAGCCCCGTTTTATACATTGGGCCCACTGACGACTGATATTGCACCTGGTTATGATCACATCACATCCGGCATCGGGGCTGCGATGATTGGCTGGTTTGGCACGGCCATGCTATGTTATGTAACACCCAAAGAGCATTTGGGCCTGCCAGACCGCGATGATGTGAAGGTCGGCGTGATTACTTACAAACTCGCGGCCCACGCCGCTGACCTCGCCAAAGGCCACCCGGCTGCACAAGTGCGCGATGATGCGGTCAGCCGCGCGCGTTTTGATTTTCGCTGGGAAGACCAGTTTAATCTGGCACTCGACCCGGAAACCGCGCGCGATTATCACGACCAAACGCTACCCAAAGAGGCCCACAAGGTTGCGCATTTTTGCTCCATGTGCGGACCAAAATTCTGCTCCATGAAAATCACTCAGGACGTGCGCGATTATGCTGACGGCCTTAGCGACAATGAGAAAAAAGACCTCGCGGAGATGAGTGAGAAAGGCATGGCGCAAATGAGTGAGAAATACAAAGAGATGGGTTCAGAAATTTACTTACAAGCTGAAGCTGTGAAGAAAGCGAATAAGGAGCTGCAAAGCTAACAAACCTTTTTATGAGCATAAAAACTATCTGGGCCGGACACACGCTCCGGCCCGCGTATCTTGTAAGCACGCCATCTTCAAAAGCGTTCTTTTTAAGAGGGGTGACGCCAACTCATTCGCAAATGGCTATCATTGGGTCGCATAAGTCTTCAGCCATCCCTCAAACATGTCATGTTTGGGGACATCATAATAACGCTTCATGAAGCTACGCATATTAGGAAAGGGTTGGTTTTCACTAATTGATGATGATAAGCCAGATACCGTCATATCGAAAATATCTTCACGGCGAAAATCTCGATTAAAATATCGAAACCCCATACCCCACCCCTTAAAATGACGATATTGGATCGGTTTGCAATAAATGTCCTGCACATGGCTATGGCGACGATCATTCTCTATGATCCCATAAAGCCGATAAATATCTCTCTTGTTCCCCTCGATACACTGCATGAATGCATGCTGATTATAAAGCAAAAGCCCGGTGATATCATTCGCTTTATTATTCACTCTGGAAACATTTAATATATTTTCCAGCTCATTTGTGGCCAATGGGGTAACAGTCTCGCTAACATAGAGCAATTGATATAATTTTTTTTGTATCACTGTGAAGATTTGCCTTTTGATATTCTTAGTCGAGAGGCAACGCCTTGCGTGTCACTAGAGATAGAAGCTTCACCTGCGCAATTAAGGCATTATTTTATCAAATTCACAAGGGCTAAAACCTTAATATCAGCGCATCAATTCGATCACGAGCCATTTCCCATAATAGAGCATCAATATAGACACAAAATTTTAGTCCATATAGTCAAAATTTTCATCCCCTTAGTATGACATTGGCTTGTTGCAATTGCATAATACCTACTGTAATTTTCCAGACATGATACGAAAAATTTCCATCGCAATCTTGCTTCTTTTGCCACTTTTGCTTCTAGTTACGCAACGCACACTGATTAATAAATTTAACGCAAAGGGAAACCTATCAGAATATACCGCCCTCAAAAAAGGCGCTGCAATTTTTAGTTGCGACATGCCATTTAAAGATCATTACGTCCAGCAAAGAGATATTGACGCATCATGCAAGCTTATCAATGGCAAAAAACTACTCTCAATCAAAGGATTGAAGTATCGAGACGCCAAAAATTGGAAGAAAATGGGAGCAGTTTTTGAATTTCCCGTTTATTATGCCAAACGATTTTCAGGGTCAAAAATCACCATCTCGATTTCAGCCGCTTGTAATAATTGCGTTGAGCCTGTTGAAGCCGCTTACACAACAAGAGAACATGGTTATAGCGGCTGGAATTTATTAAATTTCTCAAATAAGCTGACACAACATTCTTTCGATTATATCCTGCCAGTGAGAGAAATAGACTCTATTAGCAAAAAACCTTACCTTGTTTTGCGCACACGAGACACCCAAGCCAACATCCAGGTTGAACGTATAACAATATCAAAAGCACCATCATGAATTTATTTGAATATGAGTCTCATGACACTTGGAAACCTTCTGGCAATTTTGCACTCATTAGCTACATCATTCTATTATGCATCATCTTGATTTTTTGGCTGTTTGCGGGCGCGATCGTCACAAAATCAATCATACGTCAAATGCCCGGCTTTTTATCTTCTTCACCGACCCTGCAGGCAAAGATGGCGCTGTATCAATCCTTGAAACAGCAAAATCATGTATTTGTAGGCTCTAGTCGAATTCATCGGCAGATTGCTATTGACATTATAGAACGTGAATGCGTTACGACCGCCTATAATTTTGGAATAGGCGGTCACGATTCCAGCAACTCTGCTTTTATTCTGAACTGGCTGCTAGAGAGAAAACAAAGACCCGAAAAAATTTGGCTTGAAACAATTGGTGCTGAACAGTTTCGGTCCCTAGATAAACCCCTTCGCCAATTTTATGCACCATTTTGGCCAAATTCTATTTGGACTAAGCGTAATATTGATGCGGCAACCAAGGCATTTAAATCCCCGCTAAAAGCACATTTTTTTATTTTCCAAAATAGCCTAAAATCTACATTCTCTATGGGGATAGCAAGCGATTTTATTCGCAAAAGCAGCACGGCAAATGCCGAGCAAGGCGCAATCACAAATGATGGCCTACACGAGCTTGGTATAGGCGGCTACCGCCCACTCGATGAAAAATTGGTTCCTGTAAGAGTCCGATTCAAAACTAATATTTAGCCAGTCGTCTTGAGATCATACGGA
>CAYZLR010000068.1:0-18551 GCA_964479275.1 uncultured Caulobacterales bacterium | reverse complement strand
CATAAGTCGCTGAAATCACTCAATTGTAATTTTGAATTGGGCTCTTAGAGATTTTTTGATGTGCCCACAATGGCAGTCCGGCTGGTTAGGAATAAAGGGTTTGCAGGAATAATGGCAACTATACAAAATGTGATTATCGGTAAATATCGTGATTGAATGCTCAATTGTGGCAAAAGTTTCTTCGACATGGGTAGAAATAAATTTAACTTGAGCTGATTGCAGATTTGCATGCTTTAGCTTATGATTTTTCGGCTGGTGACTAGTTAGTGGCCGCGATGGTAATTTTGAGTCGAAATGACGATATTATCTAGTAGGGTTCACTCCTTGATGAAGTTGGAATAAAACTTTTTTGTAAAACTATTGTTTGAAAAAAAATATAAATAACAAATACTTAGTTAGTAAATTGGAAAGATAAATGACTGATACGCCGAAAACCGTAAATCCGACACCGATGTTAGATAGGGTCACCTGGCCAGAAGATTTACGAAAATTGGAAAAATCGGATTTACGCCAATTGGCGGACGAATTGCGTCAGGAAATGATTGATGCAGTTTCTCAAACGGGCGGGCATTTAGGGTCTGGTTTGGGGGTGGTGGAACTCACAACGGCGATCCATTATGTTTTTAATACCCCAGACGACAAACTTGTCTTTGACGTGGGACACCAATGTTATCCCCATAAAATTTTGACCGGTCGGCGCGATCGTATTCGTACTTTGCGACAGGGTGGGGGGCTCTCGGGCTTTACCAAGCGTTCTGAAAGTGAATATGATCCCTTTGGTGCAGCTCATGCGGCGACTTCGATATCTGCTGCGATGGGGTTTGCTTCTTCTCATGCCCATCAAGAAAAAGACAGGCATGCGATTGCGGTGATAGGTGATGGTTCAATGTCAGCCGGGATGGCTTATGAAGCCATGAACAATGCTGGGGCTCTGGGCTCTAAATTGATCGTAATTTTAAACGATAATGATATGTCGATTGCGCCCCCTGTTGGTGCGATGAGCGCTTATCTTGCTCGGGCCTCATCATCGGGGGTTTATCAGGGCTTTCGTTCATTTTCCAAGCAATTGGGGAAACGGTTGCCAAATGCGGTTTACAAGCAGCTTGCTAAAGCAGAAGAATACGGGCGCGGCATGGTGACTGGCGGAACCTTATTTGAAGAATTAGGGTTTTATTATGTTGGCCCAATTGATGGTCATAATCTGGATCATTTGATTCCTGTTTTAGAAAATGCTCGCGATATGAAAGATGGACCTGTTCTGGTCCATGTCGTGACGCAAAAAGGCAAGGGGTATGCTCCTGCGGAGGAGGCTTATGACAAATATCATGGTGTCTCCAAATTTGATGTGGTATCGGGCAAACAAAATAAGGGCACACCCAATGCACCAGCGTATCAAAAGGTCTTTGCCAAAACCTTGATCAAGGAAGCGGAAAAAGACGATAAAATCATAGGTATCACAGCGGCGATGCCATCAGGAACAAGCCTTGATATGTTTGGTGAGGCCTTTCCAGACCGAATTTATGATGTCGGTATTGCTGAGCAGCATGCTGTGACCTTTGCGGCTGGTCTTGCCGCAGACGGGATGAAGCCATTTGCTGCGATTTATTCGACATTTTTACAACGTGCCTATGATTCTGTTGTTCATGATATCGCTATTCAAAATTTGCCTGTCCGTATACCGATGGATCGTGCGGGACTTGTTGGGGCTGACGGGCAAACCCATGCTGGCGCGTTTGACATCGCCTATCTTGGGTGTCTGCCAAATATGGTGCTGATGGCTGCGGGCGATGAAGCGGAGCTTGTCCATATGACCTCGACTGCGGTGGCATATGATGAAGGGCCAATTGCATTCCGATATCCACGTGGTGAAGGTATGGGAATTGATATGCCGGAGATGGGAACATTCCTTGAAATAGGCAAGGGGCGGATTGTCCGAGAAGGGACAAAAGTCGGCATTCTCTCTTATGGCGGTCGATTGGCGGAGGCTCTGAAGGCTGCTGATATGCTGGAAGCGCAAGGTCTTTCTACAACTGTTGCCGATGCCCGTTTTGCAAAACCAATTGATACGGATCTTACAGAACGTATGGCGCGTGAGCATGAAGTTTTGATCACGCTTGAGGAAGGCTCCATGTGCGGGTTTGGTGCGATTGTGATGCATCATCTCGCGAGTGTCGGGGCTATGGATAATGGTTTAAAAATCAGGACGATGACATTACCTGACATTTTCCAGGATCAAGATAGTCCGGCAAAAATGTATGATGCTGCTCGTCTTAATGCACCGCAGATTGTTGAAACAGTGCGCCAAGCTCTTGGGATTACCGCGGATGTCGTTAATCTACATGGATAAGGATGGCTTGTACTTTGTTCCTGTCTTCAAGGTAGCGGGTGAATGAATTACCATCCTATCGAGGTATAATGGTTTGTAGAGTTGCGTGTAAGAAATTACTTTCATCAACGAATGTAACTCCAATTTAAGTCAGGTTGGCACTGCGGTAGAAGCCATCCCAAAGAGCATGTCAATTTCTATTGATCCTCATGGGGTTATTAAAGAAGATCTTAAATCTCGCCATGGTACAGGGGGGGTGTCGACTAATCGATTTTGCAAGGCCCCCCTAAGGAAATTGGGTGTTAATGAGGTGATATGAGATGAACGATGGATTCATATTGTTTGGTATCTCTCAAACAATAAGTGTAAAAAGACCACTCAAAGCATTTTGTGTCCAAGAGGGAACCGGTTGAACTGCAATAATTGCGCGAAAAGTAAATGCGAAAAAAGAAAGACTTAAAGCACCTCGGCGATTCAATTTGAAGGGGAGGTGCGTTAGAAAAAGCGAGCCAGCGAGCAGGTATTGCGGCTGTTTTTGCATATGGATATCGTGGTTCAAAATTTATTCGTGGTCCTCATTTTAAGCGTAGTTGATAACAACGTGGAGAGGATTGATGGCGAAAAAACTTGATTCCCTACTAGAGGATATTCGTGCGTGCAGATTGTGTGCAGATGTCATGCCTCATGATCCTCGGCCGGTTTTGCAGATTTCTTCAACAGCACGTATTGCCATTTTTGGCCAAGCGCCTGGCATGCGTGTGCATATGAGTGGTCGTCCATTTACGGACCCATCCGGAGATCGTCTGCGTGAATGGATGCAAGTTGATGAAGAGGTTTTTTATGATGAGAGACGTATCGCCATAGTTCCGATGGGATTTTGTTTTCCCGGTCATGACGATAAGGGCGGCGATTTACCACCATTAAAGTCATGTGCGACAACATGGCGAGAACCATTGATGGCAGAATTAAAAAACCTGGAACTCATTATACTGGTAGGAGATTACGCGCAAAAGTGGCATCTGGGGAGGGAGGGCACGCCAAAACCGGAGAAAACTCTAACGCAAACGGTTGCAAAGTGGCGTGATTATGGACCTCGCTATGTGCCCACACCCCATCCATCATGGCGCAATACGGGGTGGTTGAAAAAAAATCCATGGTTTGAAAGCGATGTACTCCCTGTTTTGCAGGCCCGGATTCAAGAATTAATATAATAAAAACAATTTATTAGGCCTATTTTAGGGCGATGTGATGTGTTTTTGTTAACGATTTAGTAGCCATAAAACGCCATGATGGGTGTGTATTTTTAGTAGCTGGGCGATATGGGACACTATATTTCAAACCCTTCACTGCGACTGCGTGGGCTAGGCCCCAAAGTTGGCTATCTCAGCCGGCGTTTTGGCGCGTGGTGGGAAGGGCATGAATTTGACCCCGCATTAGAGCGACGCGCAGTTTTGTTGGGCTCGCGCGGGGCAGGAAGATTGACTGCCGCGAGCGAGCAAGCTCATTTTGTCAGTGAAGCATTATGGGGGCCTGGTCGATTGGGGCCTGGCTCGCCATCCTGGACAATGTTTTTAGCGCGCACACTGATGATTGAGGCGCGAGCTCGCGTAGGCGTTTTTGGTGCAGAGCGGGGAGGCGCGCTTTATGACCTTCAAGCCGGAACACAATGGAATGTAAGTGGCTACACGCAAACTGTCGTTTCTATGCCGCAAATCAGACTGCATAATTATAGCAGCACGCGGCGAAAGCAAAGCAAAGCTTCTCTTGACGGCGCTTTAATGTTGTTTGAATTGCATAAAGAGCCAGAGATGAAACCAGTGCTCGATACAATGTCGGATATGTTACGTCCCGGTGCGAAAGCTGTAATTGTTGATTTTACATCTTTGCGAAAAGATGTTCGTTTAAAAAAAGCGTTTTCCAATCAGTGGCCTGGTACATTGCGACAAGCCTATGACTTAGAAAAAGCGGCTGAGCAAGCAGGTATGGAAGTTAGTTCCATCAGCAATGATGCAAAAATATACTTGCCATTGATTGGGCGAGGGTGGGCTGGATGGCGTTATGCATGGCAAATTTTAAGCGATATAAGAGATAATCGCCAACGCAGTCTCATGCTCAATCTGTTAACGGATTATGCGTCCTTATGGGCAGAGCGCTATGACGCGATGCGATCGGGGCAATTACAAGTTACCCGTTTAATGGTGCAAAAGCCTCATTAAAGCACCGCCACTTCAACGCAAACTGCTTTATAGTTATAAAAATCTGGAAATCACATCTTTATAAGAGCGCGAGAGTTTTAACTCTTGTCCTCCTTCAAGGATCAAAAAATATTCACTATTTGAATGGGGGTGTAGCTCTTTGACTTTATTCACATTTACGATTGCTGAGCGGTGAACACGTTGAAAGCGGGCGGGATCTAAACGAGCCTCCAGGGCTTTCATTGTTTCACGAATGATATGTGTTTTTCCGCCCGCATGGACACACATATAATCGCCTGCAGCATCAATCCAATCGACATCATCCGCATTAAGAACAATCACTTTTGTGCCATCCTTAAAGCTCATTTTTTCCGGGTAACGCTCTTTGCTTTGCCATTCTGGATCATCCAGTAGTTCTTTGATATGATTGCGCTCATCTTCTTTAAAGTTTGAGAGCATCTCAACCAATTGCGTTTCCCGGGTGACGGCATTTTTAGATTTCAAGGCTTCACGTGCGCGAAAGAGCGAATCTTTTAGTCGTTCCTCATCCACCGGTTTTACAATATAATCGAGAGCATTAGCCTCAAAGGCTTCAATGGCATATTTGTCGTAAGCGGTCACAAAAACGAATAAGGGCATGTCAGTGCCAAGAAGCGAGCGCACGACACCCAGACCATCAATGCCCGGCATTTGAATATCAAGAAATACTAAATCCGGGTTCAATGATTTAATCGCTTTAATGCCTTCGCGACCATTAGAGGCTGTACCGATAATTTCGACTTCCCTATAGTCTTGCAATCGCAGTTGTAAGCCCTGTATGGCTAGGGGTTCATCATCAATCAATAGGACGCGAAGTTTGTTGTCCATGTTTTAAGACTCCATTTCTTCATAAGGAAAGGTCATGGAGACACATAACCCTTCAGGTTCAAGTTTAGTGAGCTGAAACGATTGATTATCCCCGTATAGATGAACCAAACGTTCTTTCATATTAACAACACCGACGCCGCCGCTTGATTTTGTTTTAAATAAATCATCAGGGTTTTCTGGTGCATTGGGCCCATTGTCGCAAACTCGTAAAAACAGATTATTATTCTCACGCTGTGCAACAATTCTGATTTCTCCGCCTTTTTCCATCACTCCAATGGCGTATTTTATCGCATTCTCAATAGCAGGTTGCAAAATTAATGAGGGAACCTTTGAATTCATAACGTCTTCATCAACATCGAATGTGATTTTTAATCGATCGGTAAAACGTGTTTTTTCTATTTCAAGATATAATTGAGACGCCTTAATTTCGTCGGCTAAGCTTGTCGTTTGCAAGGGGTCGCTATCAAGAGAGTAGCGCAAGAATGAGGATAGCTGTGTTAGCATCACATTGGCATGTGCATTCTGTTTGGATAGGACAAGCGTTGAGATCGCGTTCAGGGTATTAAATAGAAAGTGGGGATTGAGTTGATAGCGCAACATTTTTAGTTGGGCTTGATCAGCCAGTCGAGCTGATAATAGAGCGCGCTGTGTTTGATCACGCATGGTAAGGTAATAGTTAATACCAAAATAAAAACCTGCCCACGTCAGAATGAGAAAAATATTGACCGGTAAGCCCGGTAATAAGAGCCAAAGGAAATTTGAAGTCCCAAATTGAAGGAATTGTTCACGAAACCATTCTTCACCCAGAATTAAGACATAAATAGGCGCTTTCACCGCTGACATAATAATTGCCATGACTGATGATGCTGTAATTGTAATGGTTAGGAGTAAGGCGGGGTCCTGCTTGCGAGCATAACGATAAATCGGGCGCAGAAAGATAGTAGAAGTTATAAACCCTACGCTGGCCGATGCCACCGAGAAAGGTAATGTTGAGAGACGTATACCGCCAAAAGTTGGTGCGTTGCTGAGAATGTGCAGGAACAGAAAACCAAACCAACCGACGGCTTGGAATACCCAAAAAAGACGGTTTTTATCCGCAAAGGTCCAGCTCATGATTTTGTGATGAATACTGCTCCCATTATTGATTTGGCTTTGGGCAAACTCAACGAATGGTTGTGATCTTTGAGGTTCTGAATCAGATAGTTTGCGGGTAAGGTGATCCGTATCAGGTGTGTATGTTTTCTCCCTTGAGAGGGTATGTGAATTGGCCATCTGATTTTCCCCTCCCTTGCGATTAACGTCTGCATCATTTTTGTAATGAGTCATGTTTTGCCGACCTGTGTTTTTCTGATCAAGAGCTATTCGGTGGATTGCCTCTTGCATGCGATGAACGCCATTATTTAGCCAAAATTTTACGGGTTACCAGCTGAAGAATAGTATGTTTTTATAATTTTCTCACTATTGATAGAATATTTCGAGCAGAGTTGCCTTTATAGCCTGAATTGCTCATCAATCTGAAATTCATAGCCCAAAACGGCGAACTCCCTGAACTGTGACTGCGATGGCTTGAGTAAATTACCATGCGTGGTACGAGAAGGTCATCTATTAATGATAAAAGCAGGATAACTGATATGAGCAATTCCCAATACACCCGTCATCATTTTATTAATGGTCAAATTATTAAGGGAAAATCTGGACGATCGCACGAAATCTTTAACCCGACAACTGGCGGGGTTCAGGGGCATGTAGATTTAGCCTCTCGGACGGAAGTCGAGAGTGCGATCATATCAGCGCAAAACGCTTTTCCTGAATGGTCAGCTACAAATCCACAAAGACGTGCCCGGGTTTTGTTTCGATTTAAAGAACTCGTCGAAAAAGATATAGACCATTTGATGAAATTACTTTCCTCTGAGCACGGTAAGGTTTTACCAGATGCCAGAGGTGATATTCAACGAGGTTTAGAGGTCATTGAGTTTTCTTGTGGTATTCCTCATTTGCAAAAAGGCGAATATACGCAAGATGCGGGGCCAGGTATTGATGTTTATTCCATGCGCCAACCACTCGGGGTTGTTGCGGGAATTACTCCTTTTAATTTTCCTGCAATGATTCCCATGTGGATGTTTGGTGTTGCCATTGCTTGCGGGAACACCTTCATCAATAAACCTTCTGAAAAAGACCCTTCAGTGCCACTAAGGCTTGCGGATTTAATGATGGAAGCGGGGGCGCCAGAGGGCGTGTTAAATGTTGTGAATGGTGACAAGGAGGCCGTGGACACATTGATTGATGATCCACGAGTGAAAGGTATTTCTTTTGTTGGCTCTTCCGATATAGCGAATTATATTTATGCTGAAGGGGCGGCGCGTGGGAAACGGGTACAAGCTTTTGGCGGCGCGAAAAATCATATGGTGATTATGCCAGACGCAGATATCGATAATGCCGTTAATCAATTGATCGGCTCTGCATATGGCTCAGCTGGTGAGCGCTGCATGGCTACACCAGTTGCTGTACCTGTGGGAGAAAGTACAGCGGAAAGGCTGATTGAAAAATTGCAGCCACGGGTTGAAAATTTGCGTATCGGTCCGTCAATGTCGGAGGATTCCGATCTTGGGCCTTTGGTTTCGGCAGCTCACAAGCAAAGAGTTGCTGACTATATTGAAATGGCGGTGAGTGAAGGGCAGGAGCTGCTTGTTGATGGACGAGGCTTTAGCTTGCAAGGGTATGAGGACGGTTTCTTTATGGGGGGGACGCTTTTGGATCAAGCTAAACCTGGACATAGATCTTATGAGGAAGAGATTTTCGGGCCCGTATTGCAAATTGTACGTGCGAACAGTTTTGATGAAGCAGTCGCGCTTCCTTCTGAGCATCAATATGGTAATGGAGTTGCTATTTTTACACGCAATGGATCTGCGGCTCGTGAATTTGCTCAACGGGTAAATGTTGGTATGGTCGGCGTTAATGTTCCAATCCCGGTCCCGGTGGCTTATCATACATTTGGGGGTTGGAAGCGTTCTGGATTTGGTGATACCAATCAACATGGACCTGAGGGAGTTAAATTCTGGACCAAAGTCAAAACCGTAACCCAAAAATGGCCGGAAGACGTGCAAGGGGCAGAATTTGTCATCCCGACAATGGATTAAATCATAGTCTTCAGTTCGTTGATGCTAGGCTTTTCTTATGAAGCTTCAACATCTTGCCGTACCAATCGTCTTTGCTTTGTTGGTCTATGTGGCTTTGCAAACAGAGAGGAACATCTTGAAGGATCGGGGGCAGGTGCGTGTAGAAGAGCACAAGACACGGGATTCGGCCTTGATTTTGAAGTGGTCAGATACAATCGAAGCCCCGATGACTATGCGCTTTGAAGCGGCACTTGCGAACTATAATGGCCGTGTAAAGACGATTATTCTTGATTTTGACTCTTCTGGTGGCTCGCTACGCGAGGGGCAAAAAATGATTGAATGGATAGATCTAATCAAGCAAAAATATCGAGTGGAGACGATTATCCGAGCCCACCGTCATTGTTTGTCCATGTGTGTGCCAATCTACCTCCAAGGCGAGGTGCGCAGAGCGGCAGCTTCTTCCCGGTTTATGTTTCATGAACCTAGATTAGTAAATGCGATGACCGATGAAGTGCAAGAGCAACCGCAATTTGAAAAAGACTGGAGTAGTAACCGATTTTTTGATCGATATTTTGTTAACTCAGAAATGGACCCCGATTGGCGCGAACGCTTGAGAGAGCAATGGGTTGGTAAAGATATCTGGTTTACGGGTAAAGAGTTGGTTGAGCAACATTCCGGCGTGGTTAGAGAATTATTGTAACGTGTTCATCTAAACTGTATGCAGCGCAAAAATTTCTACCCTAAAACGGAAATATGATGTCGTATATTTGTTGTCCATATCGGGGTTGCTGAACATCCGTAATCTGTCCGCGCCCACCATATGAAATACGCGCTTCTGCGATTTGCGTATGGTTGATTGTGTTTGTATTTGTAATATCTTCCGGTCTAACGACACCGGTAACTGTTAATTCTCGAACCTCATTATTGACCCTCACTTCCTGTCGACCTGCAATAACCAAATTTCCATTTGGTAAAACGCTAGTAACCAGCGCCGCGACAGAAAGGCGAACCTCTTCTTGACGATCAACACTACCTTCACCGCGTGATGTAGAATCAGAATTTAAGTCAACTAATTGTGCCGCATTCGCACCGTCAGGAAGGAGTTGAACTAATTGTTGTTCAAGGCCACCAAAAGCAGGGATGCCTGCTTGTTCACCATTAGAGCGTGATCGCTCTGTAGCATTATCCAGTCTTGCGCGGTCATCAATGTTAATGGCAATGGTGACGATATCACCCGTGTTTCTCGCCCGTTGATCTTTAAAGAAGGATTTGCGCCCGGCATGCCATAACGAATTGCCATGACGCTTCGTAACCGTTGGGTTTGGCATTGGAAGTGTAATCGTTTCCCGCCCATGGAGTTCAGCTGGGTTGGTTGTTGGGGTGAGAGCGGGTGTGGCCCCAACATTTTTAACCCGGT
Organism: uncultured Caulobacterales bacterium; assembly: GCA_964479275.1. Lineage (GTDB taxonomy): Bacteria > Pseudomonadota > Alphaproteobacteria > Caulobacterales > Parvularculaceae > CALLPQ01. The sequence goes on along the minus strand of CAYZLR010000068.1, from coordinate 8,630 downwards.
CCAGTGTTGTGCAAGCCCCAAGTGCGAGACAAATAATTGATAGGCATAGGAGATGATAATGTTTCATAGTCAATCCAAACCCGAAATTTTATCGGGGTCATAGAGTTTTCAGTTATGATTTATTTGAAAGTGGTGAGCCTGATATATTGCTACTTAAAATATGAACCTGATTGCGCGCTGTTACCATAGCTTTAATTTCACGCTCTGATTTTGGGTTTTGAACGGTAATTATATCCCCTTGACTGCCATTATCTTGCGCAATACCGCGATAAGATAATGTCAAGCCAGCTTTTTCATAGATCATGGTTACCAAGGCGCCGCGAGAGATTAATACGGGTCTTTGCACATCATTGTGGCGCAAAGGGGCATTGGCTCTTAATGGGCGCCGGGCAATCATACCCTGTAGATCAGAAATATTTGTAATATGATTCTTTGTACTAATGGTATTTGTCTCTATCCACTCTATGTTACTGTCTTCAATGGCGGTGTTGCGCTCAATATTTGTTTTTAAAACAGGAATTAAAATCGGGATTCTGGCAAATCCTGTAATGGTTACGGGGCGTGCTAAATCTTTATGGTTGGAACGTATAACAAAACGACCGCTATTCTTTGAATAATTAGTGTAGAGAAAATCCTTTGAAGACAATTTTTCTATACCAGCAGGTAGGATGTTTTCTGGTTGAGAGAGTTCAATCTCGATCGCTGAGTCGGCTCCTGCATTGATCAAAATATCCTCTATTAAGGGGAGTAAATTATGGGCCTTGATTTTTAATGATTGTCCTGTATCGCTATCACCTGCAGTTGCAATGCGCGGTGTACTAACGACAAATGCCAACCAACCTAAAAGCAATAGGTAGCCGGTTAAATTGACTTTTGCTTTTCTTTTGGTGTTTTTAGAATAATTCATCATATTATCCTTATCGTCTTAGGTTGGCATTTGTTGCAAGAATTTCATCGGATGTTTCAATGACGCGGGCATTCATTTCATAGGCGCGTTGTGCGGCAATCAGAGCCGTAATTTCTTGCACCGGATCAACATTTGAGGTTTCAACAAATCCTTGTAAGAGAGTTCCAAAGCCTTCCTCACTAGGGTTTCCAATAACAGGCTCTCCAGAGGCTGTTGTTTCAAGGAGAAGGTTACCTCCAATGGCTTCCAGGCCAGATTCATTAAAAAATGATACGAGTTCTATCTGTCCTAAATCCTGTAAATCAGTTTGGCCTGCAATACGGGCCTGAACCAAACCTGCTTCAGAGATGGAAACATCAACAGCATCATCTGGAACAGTAATTCCTGGTGAAACATCATAACCGTCTTCTGTCACAATTGTGCCGTTAGGGGAGATCGAAAAATTTCCAGCTCTCGTATACGCATCTTGACCATCGGGAAGTTCAATACGGAAAAGTCCGCGCCCTGAGATTGCAAGATCGAGGTCATTTCCGGTCTGTGTAACAGACCCTTGTTCAATTATTCTGTAAACGGATCCAGTTTTAACGCCCGTCCCAATTTGTATGCCGTTTGGAACAACAGCCCCCGTTGTGGAAGATTGTGCGCCTGGGCGCTCGAGTGTTTGGTAAATCAAATCCTGAAATTCTGCGCGTTGTCGTTTATAGCCTACGGTATTCAGGTTTGCGATATTATTAGAGATAACCTCGACATTGCGCTGTTGAGCAAGCATTCCTGTCGCAGCAATATTTAAAGATTTCATCTGATTTTTGCTTTCAATTAAAGTAATACTTAGTTCGTTTGTGTAAATGTTCGTATGGTATTGCGCGATAATTCATTAGTAGTCTCAATCAATTCCGCGGCTTGAGAGTATGCTCTTGAGATGTCAATCATTTGAGTAATACCTGCAATAGCTTGAACATTAGCGCTTTCAACAACGCCTTGCTGAATATTTGCTGATGGTTTTGAGACGCCCTCAATGGCAGAAACAAAAAGATTATTTCCCTCCCGGCGCAAACTTTGAGGGTCTTCGAATGTAAAAACGCCAAGACGTGCAATAAACGCACTATTTTGTTGTAACTCTCCTTCTGGCGATAGAACGGGAGTATCACCTTGTGGATCAAATAAAATAGGGGTGTTATTGTCATCAAGAACAACATCGCCATTACGTGTCACCAGTTCCCCGAATGGGCTAATGCCAAAATGACCATCTCTTGTGTAACGAATGCCATTGTTTGTTTCTACCGCGAAGAAACCGTCTCCTGATATTGCAAAATCCAACGCTGCATGAGTTTGAACAAGTGCGCCCTGTGAAAAATCTGTAATTGAATCTGGATCAACGACAAGAGAGACATTTTGTGTATTTGCTAAAGAACCTGTGCCCGGTTGTGCCTCAAGAAGATATTCTCGAAAAGAGCTCTGTTCAGCTTTAAACCCGGCAGTATTTTGGTTGGCAATATTATTAGCGGTAATGTTGAGCGCACGCTCCAATACAATCTGGCGAGATAGGCCAATAGTATTTGTGGTTTCCATAGTTCGTGGGCTCCGAATGATCATGCGGTTATCAATTGCATTCTCTTTCGCAAGCCCCGTGCCAAAAAAATACACAATAAAATCAATTGATTAGCGTGATTTTGAATTGAAAGGGAAAATATTGCCGGGTAAATTTTGTCACTGCAACCAAGTTTTAACCACGTAGAGGGCATATTAAGGCGTCATGATATTTTAAGGTTAAGCGCGTGTTAACAAAAAACCAACGTACTAAGACGAATAATTCGGTAAACCTTACGCAATCAGGTGCAAATAAACTTGCAGCTTCGTTGGATATGCGCAAGCGCGTACATCTACCCGGAAAATATATTGTCTTATTTGTAATTTTACCGCTCTTTATTATTGCAATGTCGGTCAGTGGATTAATTTCAAAATGGTATACTTTTCAAGGAGCGACGGCACTTCAATATCGTGAAAGTGCGAGCGGAGAAAAGCAAGCGTACTTTCCGTTGAAAGAATTGATTGTTGATTTGTCACCGGACCGAAACGAACGAGTATCCTTCTTGAAAGTTGTACCGGTAATCGCAATACAAGAAGGGGAACAAGATAGAGCCGTCAAGATTCTTGAAGAGCAAAAACCATTAATCACAGAAAGAATAACGCTATTCTTACGTGGTTTGCGGGCGAGTGATTTCGAGAAAACGGATCAACTTAACCGAATAAAAAGAGAAATGACCAGACGCGTGAACCTTGGCGCGGGTGATCATGTTGCAATTGATGTTGTCTTGGAACAAGTCGTCATCCAATAGAGAGTTTGATATGTCAACTTATGTGGACCCTATGACGGGTATCGAAGAAGAAGAAATTGGCTGGGGCGCTGATGATGTGCCTTTGGAAGAGGGTAGTGATAATGATTTTGATGGCCTTCTCGGGTTTGATTTTGAAGACGCAGACATACAAGATCGATCGGGTTTGCGTGCGCTCATTAATTCTTCATTTGTCCCGCAAAGGCGGTTTCCTGCGCTGGAAGTCATCTTCGATCGTGCATCAAGTTTAATGACCTCAACATTACGACACTTGGTTGGTGATACATTAGACGTGCATTTTGAATCAATTAGCTCTACACGATTTAATGACTTCATGAGTGATCAAAATGAAAATACAATCTATGCGCCTGTAAAGGCAAAGGGGCTTGATTTGTATAATTTACTCACTGTTGACAGCCGGTTTATATTCTCAACCGTAGATTTTTTATTAGGTGGCCATCGCTCGCTAGATCAGTTGAATGACATTGATCATGAGTTTACCTCGATTGAACTTTCACTGGCAAAGAGGGTTCTTAAATCGGTTTGTAATGATCTTTCTTCAGCATTTTCATCACTGATAGATACGCAGTTTGAGTTGGATCGCGTTGAGTCAAATAGGCGATTTGCGGCGATTACTCCGCCAGCTTCGATTTGTGTTATTGCTAAATTTCGTGTGGATATGGGAGACAGCACCGGCTACTTACGCATAGTCCTACCCTATACGTCACTTGAGTTGGTCGGGCCGAAAATTTTTAACGAATATAGTCAAGATAATTCTGATGTTCGTGATAAATGGCGCAAAGCATTAATGAATGAAGTCTCGGCATCAAATTTCAATTTGTCATTTGTGCTGGCCGAGCATAATTTGACATTAGGACAATTAAGCGAAGTAAAAGTTGGGGATATTTTAAGTTTCGATACAGATTTGAATGATGATTTAAGCGTTATGGTTGGAGATTATAAAGTTGCTTCAGCGGTTTTAGGGCGCGACGGAGATCAGTATGCTGTACGATTAAAAAGTGATGTGAGAGATTCGGCTGTTCAAAGTTTTGGAGAGCAGCAATGACTATAGAACTCATTATAGAATCTATCCTTTGTCTTTTGTTACTGGTCACTAGTTTGGCCGGGGTGCAGTTTTCTGGGCGATTAAAAAAAATTAAACAAGGTCAGGATGAATTGGCCTACCTTATCCATAGTTTTGATGAAGCCGCAAAAACTGCCAGAACAAGCTTGGACGGTATGCAGGATCAAAATAGAAATCTGGAAAAAAGCCTTAGCGTATTGGTGCGCCGCGCAAATGGTTTGATCAGCGAATTATCAGTGATGGTAAATGCGGGTGATAATATTGCAGGTCGATTAGAGGGAGCGGTTGATGAAGTTCGCTACATTGGTACGAATAAAAATCTACAGCCAAGAAAAAATACAACGCAAGCACATCAAACTTCGATAAGGCAAAGGTAGATTTTTGATATGGGAATTTTTTTGAGAGTATCTGAAAATCTTGTTTCTTCATCAGATAATGAGGTGATTGCAGAAAGAAAGGGGCCTCGATTGTTGCCTTTCTTTTTGGTGGTTGGATGTGTGTTGTTCCTTTTAAAAGCGATGAATATTTGGGTGGGAGTATCTTCAGTTTCAGCAGGTCAATTTTTTGGTCGTCATATTTCAAATATAACTGACACTGATGATAATAGTAATGAATCAACTTCTTTAAAAAAAGATACGGTTGATAATAGTGAGGCAGAGCCTAGCGATAATGCAGATGAATTATTGATTGCCCGGCCTTCTCATACGCAGGGCCGTGACACGAAAATTCTCGAACGTTTGGGGAAACGCCGTCGTGAATTAGATGAAAGAGAAGCCGCTATTGATGTCCGCGAAGGATTGCTGCAAGCGGCTGAACGTCACTTAGAAGAAAAGCTTGAGCAGTTAGAAGATAAAAGGCAAGCATTGATTGCGCTGGAGAAAAAAAGAGCGCTAGCAAAAACTGAACGCGTTGAGGGTTTGGTGAAGGCATATGAACGGATGAAACCGCGTGATGCTGCTCCTATTTTTGAGTTATTAGAAGAAGACCTGCTTGTTCTTGTTGCAGGCCAAATGCGCAATCAAGCACTTTCTGGTATTCTATCACATATGTCTCCAGATCGAGCAAAAACATTAACTGAGCTTATAAGCAAGGATGATCTCACCGAGGATTATGGTGATGATTAAAACCTTCATAAAATCGCAAATGATTTTTAATTCGGTTCAACTGAGAAAACTATTTTTCGGGTTTGTCGGCTTAATCGTTATTTGTGTGATATTACCCGATGCAATGGCCCTTAATCAGGAAGTTGCTGTTGGGGAGGTCACTTCTCCTATAAAAACTGAATTAAAACAGTGGGACCATCAACAATTTTTTGCTCGTGAAAAGGCGTTGTTGTCAGCCTTATCTGATGCTGATATGGGAAATGATGATCAAGAAAAAATTGATGCTCTGATTGATATTGCGGTATTTTACATCGAGAATCAATTTTATGAAGAAGCTTTATTTTTAATCGAAAACCATCAATCCCATTATGCCTCCTATGGTAATGAAAATATAGAGAGCATCACTGATATAGAGTTGTTGAAATTTTTGTCACGATTTTATATTGGTCACGATAAAGATATTATTGAACATAAAGTAAAAAATGTTGAGCTTCCATTAGTTACGGCCTTGAAAGCTATTTCGCATACAAATTTAGGGCAATATCGTGTTGCGCAACAGATGTTTCATCAAGTTACTCAACATTTTGATAGCTTAGAGTTTTTACCAGATAATGTGCATATCACCTATTACCTCGCGCAATTAGAGGCAGCAGTAATGGTAGGGGACAAAAACTGGATTTCGGAAATTCGTGATATTCTGCCCAGGTATGAATTAACAAAAAATGAGCAGGATAAGCTTGTCTTTTATACGAGAATAAGTGTGTTGAATGATGGGTACGGAGCTAAAAATCTATCAACTGAGGAATATTATCGAGCCTTGGAGACCTTAACTGGCTTATCTGCGCCTTATTCTATATTCGCAAAGCTGGAACGTTTAAAAATCGATCTTTCAACCCACAAATTTGATGTGGAGACTGCTTTGTCACGACTGGAGCAATTAAGATTGTTGTGGCGGGGCGATGAGACAGAGCGTGAACTTCTATTGATGAGGGCTATTTGGTCTCGTCAATTCGGTGATCTTGAGGGCGCTATAGAAGATTATCGAACTGTTCTAAAACATAACCCAAACACTGATTATGCACAGATAGCAACGCAAGATCTGCGGGTTGTGATGAGTGAATTGTTTTTGGGTGAAAGTGATTATCCTCTTTTAGAGGCCACACGAATTTTTTATGCTAATGTTGATTTGCTAGAGCCTGGCGCAGATGGAGATGAACAAATCCGTGATGTTACACACAGGTTAACGGAACTGGACTTATTAGATGAAGCTGCAGAGCTACTAGAGCATCAGGTGTTTCAACGGTTACGCGGGCATGACAGAGCAAAAGTGGCGGTTGATTTAGCCGAGATTTATCTGGCGGATAAAAATCCGGTTGATGCTTTGAGGGTGATGCAGAGTACGAGGATTACTGGGCTTCATGATGATGTTCGTAATCGTCGCCGAGAAATAGAAGCCCAAGCTTTGTGGCATACAGGGCGTCATGATCGTGCATTGGCGCGTTTAGAAATTACCGGCAATGATCGATTGCCTTTATCAACGCTTGCTTTGAGAGCCAGGATTGAAGCTGACATGGGGGATTTTTCTAAGGCTAGCGAAACGTTTTATCCGGTGGTTATGAATGTATTCCAATCTTCCAAAGCGCTGAACCGTGATCAGGAAATGCTCATTTTACAAGCTATTTCAGCGTTCGCACAAATTGGCAATCGTTCTAAAATTTCTGAAATTGCTCAAACAATGCAAAAAATGTATCCCGATCAGGCAAGTACAACAATCGTTGTTTCTTTTGCCAAAGAAGGTGATCCTATAAAGTTTTATGACGGTTATCAAAAATGGGTTTTAGCCTCTTCACGAAATGATTTTAATCTTGCCGCTCTATAGAGCTGCGCATTTTGAGAAAATTAGCTTTTATGTCTGATTTTCTATTCCAATAAATATGTTTGGATTTATCCCCATAAAAATATAAAATATCGAAATGTTTAACGATAGGGCGAATCCTCCATGAAAAATCCAGCGATAACGCTCAAGCAACTTCAATGCCTGGTAGCCGTTGATCAAACCAAGCATTTTCGCAAGGCTGCAGATATTTGCGGTATGACGCAACCCGCACTTAGCCAACAAATACAAAATCTGGAGTTGACTTTAAATGTCCAATTGGTGGAGCGTAGCCGCGCACATGTGTCCCTAACACCGCTCGGGCGTGAAGTTTTGGAACGCGCAAAGAAAATGCTGGACCTCTCTCAGAGTATTTCTGATCTAACGGCGAGTACAAAGGGAAACCTTGTTGGCACGATCCGCTTAGGAACAAGTCCAACCATTGGCCCTTATTTATTACCGATGGTGGTTGCTTCTTTGCATCGTCAACATCAAGATTTAAATCTTTATGTCCGTGAAAATCCAGCCCACGATCTTGAATATGAGTTAGGCAAAGGGACCCACGATGTCTTAATTACGCAACTCCCAATCTCTGGCAGAAATTATAATGTTGTTCAATTATTTCGTGAACCCTTATTTCTTGCTATGGCCATAGATCACCCTCTGGCCAATAAAAACAAAGTACAATTGAAGGATATTGCCGGGCTTGATGTGTTGCCTTTGGCACCTAATTACAGCCTTTATGATCAGGTTAAAACATTATGTGATGATAATGGTGCCACTTTACGCAGAGATTATGAGGGCACAAGCTTGGATGCGTTGCGGCAAATGTCGGGGATGGGTATGGGGGTTTCTTTTCTACCTGCACTTTATGCGGCGTCTGAAATTAAAGCGCGCAGTGAAGTTGTTGTAAAACCTATTCATGGGCGATCATTACACCGTGCAGTCGGCATGGTTTGGCGCCAGACTACAACGCAGACCAAATCATACGAAATATTGGCTGATATAATAAGGGATGTTGCGAAAAAAAAAATTGCGCGTCCATCCGGCGGAAGCCTCTCAATAGGCATATTTTTATAATAAGTAAAAACTATCAATATATATAAAAAAATAATAAAAACTAATCTTGAAAATATAGCAGAAGACAGCATTTACGTATAAAGGCATGGATAGGCTGTGCCTGATGTTTTACGAGTCACTGTCACATGTCTGCCTTTGAAAATAACGCGTTAACAGTCAGGCAAGTTTTTGCTTTGCTAAAAACTATTCTGGCACCTGAGAGTCCGATTCAAAACTAATATTTAGCCAGTCGTCTTGAGATCATACGGAT
>CAYZLR010000067.1:0-18670 GCA_964479275.1 uncultured Caulobacterales bacterium | reverse complement strand
TGCGGACGGGGGGACTTGAACCCCCACGAGGTTACCCTCGACAGATTTTAAGTCTTTTAGGCTGCTATGTACTGGCCGCCATTTGCGGTCATTACGGCCCCAGTCATAAATCCTGCATCTTCACTGGCAAGGAATGTTACGCAGCGAGCTATTTCTGCCGCCTGTCCCAGGCGCCCAATCGGGATGCCAGATACAATTGAGTCCAGTATTTTTTGATCCATCGCAGAAACCATATCAGTGGCGATATAGCCAGGAGCGATTGCATTGACTGTAATGCCTTTGCGCGCACCTTCTTGAGCTAATGCCCGTGTAAAGCCAATCATGCCGGCTTTTGCTGCGGAATAATTCGTCTGGCCCGCTTGCCCTTTTTGGCCATTAATCGAAGAAATATTAATGATACGACCATAACCTCGATCTCGCATTCCCGGAAAAACATTCCGTGTCATGTTGAATACACTATCAAGATCAGCGCTCATCACTTGCGACCATTGTTCCTGGGTCATTTTATGGAAAAATCCGTCTCTGGTAATGCCTGCATTGTTGACAAGAATATCAGTGCCGCCTGCTTCGGCTTCGATGGCTTTAATGCCGGCTTCACATGATGCGAAGTCTGCAACATCAAATTTCGCGACATTGATGCCAGTGGCCGCTTTGAAATTCGCTGCTGCTTCATCATTGTTCGCATAGGTTGCATTCATATTATAACCAGCTTCTTTGAGAGCAATGGAAATTGCTTCCCCAATTCCTCGTGTACCACCTGTGACGATTGCATTTTTTGTAGACATGAGTGATCCTTTCTAGATCAAAAAATTTTCCTATTGTTTAAGTACGCTCAATACACATAGCGATGCCCATTCCGCCACCGATACACAATGTGGCCAACCCTTTTTTAGCTTGGCTTCGTTTCATTTCGTAAGCCAGCGTTGTCAAAATGCGTGTGCCCGAGGCGCCGATAGGGTGTCCTAATGCGATTGCGCCGCCATTGACGTTCACTTTATCGCCATTCCAGCCAAGTTCCTTACCGACAGAAAGAGCTTGTGCTGCGAATGCTTCATTGGCTTCTATCAAATCAACATCATCAAGAGACCATCCTGCCTTTTCTAATGCGTTTCGTGAAGCAGGAGCTGGGCCAATCCCCATAAATGCAGGATCAACGCCGCAATGGGCATAAGAAACAATTTTTGCCAAGGGCTCAATATTTCGAGATTGGGCTTCTTGCGCTGACATGATAACCATCGCAGCAGCACCATCATTGAGGCCAGAAGCGTTAGCGGCAGTCACACTGCCACCGTCTCGCATAAAAGCAGGTCGCAGTTTTGCCATTGCTTCAAGGGTAGCACCTTCGCGGATATATTCGTCCGTATCGAAAACAATTTCACCTTTGCGCGTTTTAATGGTCACCGGTACGATTTCATCTTTAAATTTACCATCACGGCGAGCGGCTTCCGCTTTGTTTTGACTTGCCACTGCAAAACTATCTTGTTCCTCGCGGGAAATTTGATATTTTTGTGCAAGATTTTCGGCTGTTTGCCCCATATGAAAATCATTAAATGCGTCCCATAATCCGTCAGTAATCATTGTGTCTTCATAATTGAGAGATCCCATTTTGGTGCCATTGCGCAAGTGCGCGGCGTGGGGGGCCAGAGACATGTTTTCATGACCACCGGCAACGACTGTTTTAGCGTCGCCAGACTTAATGATCTGTGCGGCCATCGCGACACTGCGCAAACCTGAGCCACAGACTTGATTGATTGTTGCAGCCGGGCGTTCTTGGGGGATGCCAGCATTCAAACTCGCTTGGCGAGCTGTATTTTGTCCCTGACTCGTTTGAAGCACATGCCCCATAATCGTTTCATCAACGTCTCCTCCGTCTATGCCTGCCCGTTTCAACGCCTCGGCAATGGTGGTCCGACCAAGCTCGGCGGCTGGCACCGTTGATAGTCCACCATTAAAGGCCCCAATTGCGGTGCGTGCAGCGGATGCGATAACGACTTCTGTCATGTAAGACTCCTAGTTTGAATGTTATGAGGTCAGTAATGTGAGGTAGGCTCAGAACAATATTAATGCTTGATTTTAATGGTAAAATTCTGATCGCTAATGAAAGTTTTGGGCTTCAAAAGTTAAAGTGTGATGCGCTCGGGCAATTTATGTTGCGAACGCAATTAGTCAAGTGCAAATAATTTTGCATCGCATCATTTATTAGGCATGAGGCAAAAATGTGCTATAAGAATTACGCATATGCAATAAAATTATAATCGGGAGTTTTGTTCGTGAGTGATACGGAGACTGTAAAGAAATCAGCAAAAGCAAAAGCTGAAGAAGTTTCTGATGATACAATAATCATTAAGAAATACGCTAATCGTCGCCTTTATAATACGGCGACCAGTTCTTACGTCACACTTGATTTTCTTTCCGAGCTTGTGAAAAGCGGACAAGATTTTGTCGTATTTGATGCAAAAAGTGGTGAGGACATAACCCGGCCAGTTTTAACGCAAATTATATTCGAACAAGAAAATAAAGGCCAAAACCTGTTGCCAGTGCAATTTCTGAGGCAATTAATCAGCTATTATGGCGATAGCATGCAAAGTTATGTTCCCTCCTATCTTGAAATGAGTATGGACAGTTTTAAGCGCAATCAGGATAAATTCAAAGAACAGCTCTCCGACACATTTGGTGCTGCCCCTGGTTATCAAATGTTTGAAGACAATGTGCGTAAAAATATGGCGCTGTATGAACAGGCCATGAAAATGTTTACGACCACCATGCCTGGAATGCCTGGCTTTGCGCCACCAAATGCCCCAACACCTGCCCCGTCGGCGCGGCCCGGATCTGCCACTGATACAGACGCATCAAACGCCCATTCTCAAAAACCAGAAACGGGTGACAGACATGACGGTCAAGATATTGGTGATATCAAGAAACAACTAGCGGCTCTTCAAGATAAACTATCGAAGTTTGATATTAAATAGTCACAGAACCAATTGCGACCAGTTAGCCCCGTGCATTTGGCGTTAAAGCAGTGCCAGATCAACTGGATTGCGGCCAAGAGTTTGCTGGTTTTCGCATCCGTCAGCTAGTGATTACTGGTGAAAAATAGAGTTTTTAGTATAAACACAATTTCCACGTGATTGCTTTACAAGCGTGTACTGATGCAATTCCAATAAGCTTATTAGATCGTTTTTGTTTTTCTGATGAGCAATTTCCACAATGATTAGGGCTGGGTGGCATGCTAAATCAGCTGTTTTGAAAAACGCCAATAGTACTGGAAACTCATGACCTTCGATATCAATTTTTAATGCATCAATCCGTGAAAAATTTGATTGTGTTATAATGGTGAGTAGTGGAATGGCTTTAACTGTTTTGTTGTTCATCTCAAGCTTGGTGTGACCAACATTAATTCTGCTCTCACCAAGGTTTTTCTGTCCGATAGTGAAGGTAACGTTTCCTTCTTTATCGGAAAGAGCGGTTGGGAATATATTAACATTTTTTTCCCCTTGCGATGCCCTCACATTAAATTTAAGGCGTGAGCGGACAATATCTCCTGGTTCTATACAAGTTGCGTGTAATGTCTTGTCATGTTTCATGCACACGGATCTTGCATAAAGCGTATAAAGACCAACATTGGCACCGGCATCAACAAAGTAAAAATCTTGATGGGGAGTATTTTTAATATGATCACGCAAGAGGGCTCGCTCTTGTGTTTCCCAAAGCTGCGGCGTTAAGAAAACACGTTTTTCGCAAATATTATCAAACGGATAGAGCCGCGCTTTTTGTGAATGAAAGATATTGACATCTCGCGGGTGAGGAGAGTTGAGAGCAGCAATATATTTTAATAGCGAGCGAAGTAATTTTGAAACCGGGTCCGGGCCTAAAGTTCTGCCGAGTTTTCGTGCAAAACGCTCCCGTTTCGATAGTGAGAAATGACCAAAAGGGGGCGTGCTCATCGCCAATGCTCCTTGATCCATGGAACTGGGCGAAGTGATTTATAATGGCGTTTATACCAAGGGGCTGGCCATAACCCATCGCGGGCTTCATCCGGGTCAGGATGACCTGTAAAAGCAATGATTTTTGCACTAGAGGGCAACGGCGCTGTTTGTATCCAATTCATGGGAAAGCGCGGCAATAAAGAATGTTTAAAACTTAAACACCATTCTTGTGGCCAGAATTTTTGTGATGGTATATTTGCGGAAATATATTGTTGTTCGATACGAAAATTATCTAGTACCGTGTTAGGTGCAGCATTAAATTGGTCAAATATTGTTTTAAATCTGCCTACAGGAATTCTAAACACTGATGTATTTCCGATCGAGCGCCCTTTTTGTGTCCAATTCTCGATAACGCAATATTCCCCGGGATGGTAATCGAAAAACGGTGATAGAGAACCGGTGATGACTAAGTCGAGGTCTAGGACCAGAACATCCCCTGTCGTTATATCCGCTAGGGGCGTTTGCCATAAAGACAATTTACGCCACGGTGTGTTGGCCACGTTTTTTGGAAGATTGATGGGCGGGAGAGGGTGGACTTCCATTTGAGATATCAGCCCAGTTTCATCGTCCGTAAAGCAAAGAAATCTGAAATCATGCTCCATATTTCTTTGAACCGCACAATAAAGACGGTTTGCATATTCGGGGCCATAACGGTTTCCCCATTTCATGCAGGCAATAATTGGTTTTTGTGGCAGCATGATGAAGTTTATGGAGCTAGAGGAATGACAGAAAAATCAATGAAAACATTTTCTTTGATAACAAGAAAAAAAGGATCTGGCAAAGAGGTTAGTTACACAAGGGCTGCAGCGCGGGGTAGGCCTTCTATTTTTCATTATTTTTTTCTGCAATTACCAACCAGCCATAAATGGGATTTCCCTCTTCAGTGCGCACTGTAATAGATTCAAAACAAGCGTCGCTTGCAAACCCATATTGTTCTAACAGGTGTTTGAGGTAATTCTTGTGATGTGCAAATCGCTGGTGAGGTGTGATGGTCCATCCAGAATTATTTGGATGGCTCTTTCTAAACATTTCATCGGGTAATGTTTCGCATGAAACCGCTAAGCAGGCCCCGGCGTTGAGATTTTTTTCAAGACCATTAAAGAGAGGCTTTAAATCTCCTATATAAGGTAAAACATCTGTAGCTACGATGAGATCAAATAAAGGATAATCACCATCGTCAGTTAGTGTACCGTTTTTTTCCGAGACGTTTTTTTGGTGACGAGCCAGGGACCATTCTTCCAAAAAGTGTACTGCCTCATTAATGTAAAGCGCATCGTATAAATTTCTCTCGTCTGCAATATCGATCATATTAGACGAGAGATCGACGCCAATTTTCTGATGGCACAACCCATCCAAGGTTGCCCCGGCAAGTCCAGTGCCACACCCCAAATCAAGCATTAAGTCATATCCATTTCCTTTGTTAGCCAGAAGTTGTGCAAGTTGCATCGGAACATCATAATCCAGATCCTCTATTAAAATTTGATCAAACTCATCTGCATGTTGATCAAATAATGTGGAAATGTATGCATTGGGGGCTTTGTCCGGCGTTTTGTCCGCGCCGATAGAAGCAAGCCTGACACTGGCGCCGCAATGGTCTGCAGGATCAATGGCTAAACATTGACGATAGAGTTCAGCCGCCTTTGTGAACTCTTTAGATTTTTCTAATTTCAATGCTGTATCGTATATATCGCATAATCGATCATAATTTTGCTGAGAAAGAGGCTGGGGAGAAGTCATGAGTTTATTGCCCAAAGAGTGAACCTCAATCTGCCATAATTACTGGCAAACATAAACCGTTTAAATTATCGATGAGGGTATCGGTCGATAGGTGCGCATCACGGATCACCCAAAATGATGCTACGACCTGCTAGGGAGTATAACCGACCCACTTGGTCTTACAATGCCCTGACATCAATGCGCGATAGTGCTTTTTATATTTGATATCAATAAAAAAAGACCCATGCTGATTAAGCATGGGTCTTTAAAATTCATCGTGTCATTTTGTTACCAAATTTGCACACGGTCTTCAGGGGCAAGATAGAGGGCATCGCCAGGTTCTACACCAAATGCTTCATACCAAGCGTCCATATTCCGAACTACACCATTTACACGGTAGCGTGCTGGAGAGTGGGGGTCCGTTTCGATTTGGTTTTTAAGGGCATCTTCACGGTCTTTGCGTTTCCACACTTGTGCCCAAGCCATAAAGAAGCGTTGATCGCCAGTATAACCGCCAATGACAGGAGCTTCTTGACCATTTAAGGAGAGTTTGTAAGCGCGATATGCCATGGCAAGCCCGCCAACATCACCGATATTTTCACCCATAGTTAATTGAGGTTTGACATTAAAACCGGGAAAAGGAGCATAGGTTGCATATTGAGCGCCCAGTTTTGTCGTCAGTTCTTCAAAGTTGGCTCTGTCTTCAGGTGTCCACCATTCACGAAGGCGACCATCGCCATCTGATTTTGACCCTTGATCATCGAATCCATGACCGATCTCGTGACCAATCGCAGCGCCTATACCCCCATAATTTACAGCGGCATCCGCATATGGGTCAAAGAAAGGGGCCTGAAGTATGGCCGCTGGGAAGACAATTTCATTGCGCGGAGGGCTATAATACGCATTGACCGTTTGCGGCGTCATTCCCCATTCATTCTCATCAATAGGACCGCCGAGACGGTCAATAGAAACTTGCCAACTAAATGAGTCTGAGCGCTTAATATTGCCATACGGATCACCGCTAACAATCTCCAGCTTAGAATAGTCCTGCCATTCATCCGGATACCCGACTTTAGGGGTGAATTTACTCAATTTGTCATGGGCTTCCAGTTTTGTTTGTTCGCCCATCCAAGGTAAGGTATCCAAACGTTCGTCAAGAGCTAGACGAAGATTTTTCACCAAATCATCCATTTTGACTTTACTGTCTTCTGGGAAATGGCGAGCGACATAAACTTGCCCAACGGCCTCACCTAAAGCTCCATTTACAGCAGAAACACCGCGCTTCCAACGCTCACGCTGTTGTGGTGTGCCGCGTAGCGCTGTGCCGTAAAAGGCGAAATTGGCATCATCAAATTGCTTTGGCAGAATGCTTGAACTGTTACGAAGCAGATGAAATTGTAGATAGTTACTTAAAACGTCAACTGGGGTTTGATCAATAGTTTGGGCTATGGCTTGAATGGCATCAAGTTCGCGGAGAATAAATTCTGTTTGACCATTAAGCCCGTTGCTTTCGAAAAAAGCATCCCAGGCAAAACCTGGCGCATATTCACGTAATTGTTCGATCGGCATGAGATTGTAAGTTAAGGATCGATTACGACGTTTTTCAGGGGTCCAGTGCGCAGTTGCAATGCTTTCTTCTAATGCATAAATTGCAGCTGCTTTTTCTTCTGCACCTTCAATCCCAGCCATTGTTAGGGTTTGCGCAATATAAGCTTTGTAAAGCGCTTTTTTGTCGGCAAATTTTTCTTCCAGATAATAGCTGCGGTTTGGCATACCAAGCCCGGATTGAGTCAAAAACACTCTATATTGATCGGGACGCTTACTATCAATGTTTACAAAAGCAGCAATGGGAGAGGCCGCGCGCAAATCTGGACGCGCAAAAGCACGGGCAACATCATCTTTCGTTGCTAAGGCGCGAAGGGCCGCAAGATCACTTTCGAGAGGTGTCAAACCAGCAGCTTCGATGGCATCAACGTCGGTAAAGCTGGCGAAATAATCACCAATTTTTTGTTCAATAGAACCGGGTGCGGCGTTTGCATTTGAGGCATCTTCAATAATTTTTCGCACGCGCGTTTCTGATCTCTCAGCCAAAACTGTAAATGATCCGTAACTTGAGCGATCACTTGGAATTTCAAAACGCTCCATCCACTTGCCACCGACATGTTCAAAGAAATCATCGCCAGGTTTGGTATTTTCATCAATATCAGCCAGTGTGATGCCAAAGGATCCAAGTTCCGGGCTGCCTTCGGTTGTTTTCGTTGCGGTTGCGCTGGTTTTGTTTTCTGATTGTATTTCCGGGTTTTGCGTTTGTCCCGCATCCTGTTGTCCACATGCGACCAATGTGAATGTTGCAAGCAGCGTTATAGCGCTGGTAGCGAAGAGGTTTTGTTTCACGATAAACTCCAATGAAAATAAGGGTAATGAATTGTATGCTTGTACCTTGGCTAAAAACAAATTTTAATGCAAGGGAATGTGTTTTTTCGATAAAACCGCACAAATAGCAGATTAATCGTGCAAAAAGTTAATAGGCATTAGGGTAAAACGCTATTTTTCTAACCACTCTTCGAGCCAATGAATGTGATAGTTTCCCGTTTGAAAATCGGGCTCATCCAAAAGATCCAAAAATAGCGGGATTGTGGTTTCAACGCCGACGAGGGCCATCTCAGAAAGAGCTCTGCGCAGGCGGGCAAGACAATGGGGGCGATCATCACCAAAGACGATGAGTTTCCCAATCATTGAATCATAAAATGGTGGTATTTTGTAGCCAGTATAAATTGCTGAGTCGAATCGGACACCGGGGCCACCGGGGGCGTGAAAATAAGTAATTTCTCCAGGCGAGGGCGCAAATGTTTTCGGGTGCTCTGCATTAATCCGACATTCAATCGCATGACCACGAAAAGCAACATCTTCTTGAGAAAAGCTCAGCTTCTCGCCTGCGGCAACCCGGATTTGTTCACGAACAATATCAATGCGCGTGACTTGCTCTGTAATGGGGTGTTCAACTTGCAGGCGGGTGTTCATTTCGATAAAATAAAACTCACCATTCTCGTATAAAAATTCGATGGTACCAACGCCAAGATATCCAATTTGTGAAATTGCTTTTCGGGCAATTTCTCCAATTTTTTCTCGCTCTTCCTCGATCAGTACCGGTGATAAAGCTTCTTCCAGAACTTTCTGATTTCGTCTTTGTAGAGAGCAGTCACGCTCCCCCAATTGTGCGACATTCCCATAAGCATCTGCAATGACTTGAATTTCTATATGTCTTGGCTGGCCGAGATATTTTTCAAGATAAACATTATCATCGCCAAAAGCGGCCTTTGCCTCTGATTGAGCCGTGGCCATCGCTTCTGCTAAATCATCTGCAGTGGGGCTTAACTTCATGCCTCTTCCGCCGCCGCCAGATGCGGCTTTGATCAGTACTGGATAGCCAATTTTATCTGCTTCTTTATGGGCCTCTTCTATTGAGGCCAAAGCTCCCGCTGAGCCGGGAACGAGGGGAATGCCTGCTCGCCCAACGGTTTCTTTTGCTGTGATCTTATCCCCCATTACATTAATGTGTTCTGCAGTAGGGCCAATAAAAGTGATATTGTGAGCCGCAACAATTTCAGCAAAGCGGGCGTTTTCTGAGAGAAAACCATAACCGGGGTGAATCGCATCAGCGCCGGTAATCTCTGCTGCAGATATAATCGCCGGGATATTCAGATAGCTATCGCGAGGAGATGGCGGACCAATACAAACGCTTTCATCTGCAAGACGAACATGCATGGCATTTGCGTCAGCAGTTGAGTGAATTGCAACCGTTGCTATACCCAGCTCCTTACAGGCTCTGTGGATACGAAGGGCAATTTCACCGCGATTGGCAATCAGCACTTTTTCAAACATGAATTATACTCATTTAAAAATAGCCCGATTAACCCGAAAATCATTCCGGACGGGGATTGTTTCTAAGTCGCGCACCAATTATTCGATAATCAGCAGTGGATCATCGAATTCCACTGGCTGGGCGTCCGACACAAGAATTGATTTTACGCTGCCGCTGCGCGGTGACGTGATCGGATTCATGGTTTTCATCGCTTCAATGATCATGACCGTTTGGCCTTCAGTCACCTTATCACCAATTTTTACAAAATTAGGAGAGCCCGGGGATGGTGCTAAATAAGCTGTTCCGACGATGGGGGACTTCACGGAGCCCGGATGATCGGCGATAGGTGCCGTATTTTGTTTTTCATTAGCGATGGGGGCTGCATTAACAGGAGCCAGTGGCACAGCGGCGGAGACAACATTTTGTCCGCCCTGACGTGAAACCCTCAAGCGAATATCATCTTTTTCAATTTCTATTTCTGTGAGTCCGGTATCTTGTAAAATATCGGCAAGTTCCTTGATCCATCCAGCTTCCTGATCAAGTGATTTTGTTTTTGTGTTTGCAGGCATTTTTGAAGGGTCCTATCTACAGGATTCGTTTTGAGACGCTGTTTAAGGCGTGCGAGCGCACTTGTCGAGGCTTGTCAAGTAATAAGACTATGAATTGCGTCTAGTGCCAGCTCATAACCGTGAGCCCCAAACCCGACAATAGCCCCTGTTGCAACAGGGGCAACATAGGATTTATGGCGAAATGGCTCTCGCGCATGGATATTAGATAAATGTAGTTCAATTTTTGGAATAGAGAGTGCAGACAAGGCATCATGAATGGCGATAGAGGTATGGGTGTAGGCACCTGGATTGATAATCAAGCCTTGTCCCTTTTGCAAAGTCTCATGGATGAGGTCTATTAATTCCCCTTCACTATTAGATTGATGAAAGGCGATATTTAACCCTAAGCTTTTGGCCTTTTTTGCGCAGCGAGTTTCAATATCTTTGAGAGTTTGTGATCCATAAATTTCGGGTTCACGGCTGCCAAGCAGATTAAGATTGGGCCCATTGATAATGTAAATAAGGGGAGCCTTAGACTTTGTGGATTTTTTTCTGGTGGGCATGGCGGCACTCTGGGTAACTGGGACAGCATTCATGGGAAGGTATTAAATGGGAAGGCATTAATTTGCGAGAATCGGCTCTTGTTTTATGGCTGGGAAGTCCGTATCTCCATTTCAATATTACGCCTTCAGTGGTTAAGATATAATGGTCTTTTAAGGCCGAGTGCAAGGGGCGGTATTTAAGAATGTGTGAGAGTGCTGATTATGAATATCACGGTAAACGGAGAGCAACGCGATTTTGGCGAGCCCTTGAGCATTATGGAACTATTATCCGAATTAAAATTGGAACCTCTTAAAATTGCGATTGAACGTAATTTGGAAATTGTTCCAAAGTCAGCCTACGATACGATTTGTCTTAGTGAAGGTGACAAAATTGAAATTGTACAATTTGTTGGCGGCGGTTGAGAAACTGAAGGCGAGATTCAAAAAATGAATGAGAGATTAGTCATTGCGGGACGCGAATTTTCTTCGCGCCTGATTATTGGTACAGGTAAATATAAAGACTATGCCGAAAATGCGCGTGCAGCCGAAGCGGCTGGCGCAGAAATGGTCACAGTTGCGATGCGCAGGGTCAATGTCACTGATCCTGATCAGCCTTTGCTGGTGGATTTTGTTGACCCTAAAAAATATACATATCTGCCCAATACAGCTGGCTGTTTCACGGCTGAAGATGCCATTAGAACCCTACGTCTGGCGAGAGAAGCTGGCGGCTGGGATTTGGTCAAATTAGAAGTTTTATCCGACAAAAAGACCTTGTATCCGGATATGGAAGAGACATTGCGTGCGGCCAAACTGTTGATAAACGATGGTTTTGAAGTGATGGTCTATTGTTCTGACGATCCCGTTTTTGCGCGCAAACTGGAAGATGCGGGATGTTGTGCGATTATGCCTCTTGGGTCATTGATTGGGTCAGGATTGGGCATTCAAAATCCGATTAATATTCGTCTCATCGTTGAGCAATCGAGTGTTCCTGTCATCGTGGATGCTGGGGTAGGTACGGCCTCTGATGCGACTATGGCGATGGAACTGGGGTGCGATGGTGTGTTAATGAATACGGCTATTGCGGAAGCAAAGGATCCAATCTTAATGGCGAGTTCTATGCGCCACGCTGTTATCGCCGGGCGTGAGGCGTATCTTGCGGGACGTATGGGCAAAAAACGATATGCAGATCCTTCAAGTCCACTCGCAGGATTAATTTAAATACCAATCCATGGGACCCTGCTGCCCATGGGACCCTACTGCTAACGGTGAGGGCGCTTTAGGATAGGGTACGACAAAATATTGGTCTTTTTGTAACTCTCTTAAAGTCATGAACATGACGAGGATATGCTGATGCGTTTTGTCAATTTATTGATCCCGTTTTCTCTGGTTAGCCTGCTATCACTAAACGGGCTTGTTGTTTTTGGTGCAATGACTCCAGTAAAAGCTGATTTTCAAGGCAGTGCGGTTACGACAAAACGATCATTGGTACAGGGCGATATCATTGGCACTTTGGAAGAAAATGGCACCCATGTTTGGCGATCCATCCCTTACGGAGCGGACACATCGGGGCAAAATCGCTGGCGAGCGCCTCAACCCGTTACACCGTGGGAGGGCACACGCGAGTTTATTGAATTTGGCCCGCGCTGCCCTCAGACTGCGAATATTTTCAATGAGATTGAAGGGGCAGAACATGGTGACCTTGTTGGCTCAGAAGATTGCTTGTCCGTTGATGTCTATGCGCCCAGTGATGTGAATATCGAAGATACTGACAAAGACACTGACAAAGATACTAATAATGGTCTACCTGTTATGGTTTGGATTCATGGTGGTAGTAACGTTTCTGGATCGTCGCAAATTTACAAAGCCCATAATCTTGTTCGAAATGAAAAAATTATTGTCATTGGGGCGCAATATCGTCTTGGGCCCCTTGGTTTTTTTGCCCACCCTGAACTTGCTGAAGACGGGGCGAATTTTGCCATTTTGGATCTGATTGCCGCGTTAAAATGGGTTAAACAAAATGCATCCCGTTTTGGCGGTAATCCAGATAATGTCACAATTTTTGGCGAGAGCGCAGGCGGCCATAATGTTGTGAGCTTGCTGGCTGCGCCGGCTGCAAAGAATTTGTTTCATCGCGCAATTATTCAGTCGGGAAGTTTTGACAGCGTAGCGCTTGCTGAAGCGCGCGGAGAGAGCGGGAGTGCTGTAAACTCGGGCTTAAAAATTGCCTCGAAGCTTGGGGCAAAAACTGCGGATGCGTTGCGCGCTGTGCCCTTTAGCGAACTTTTCGCGGCTTATGATATCGGAACAGGGTTTACTGAGCTGCCGACTATTATACAAGATGGAAAAGTTCTACCCGCAACGCCATTGCGCGAGGCGTTTTCTTCGCGAGAAACTTTTCATACCGTGCCGATTATGAGTGGTACGAACAGAGATGAAATGAAATTATTTCAATTGGGTAATCCCGCCCTCACGCGAAAGCTTTTTGGCACATTTTACCAAGCCCGGAACCAAAAACTTTATGATACGGGATCGGATTATTCCAGCCGTGTTTGGCGTATTCGCTCTGTCGATGGGCCTCTAGAGCGTATGCAAAAAGCAGGGCATGATTCGATCTATGGCTATCGCTTCGATTGGGATGACGGAGGGGCTGTTCTGTTTACTGATTTATCTAAAATCCTTGGCGCGGCTCATGCGATGGAAATTCCATTTGTCTTCAATCGTTTTGTTTTGCTGGGCGATAGTGATTCCATCATGTTTCAGAAAAAGACAGAAAAAAGCCGGCAGGCTTTGAGCCAAACTATGGGCGCTTATTGGGCTAGTAGTTTTGCGCGCAGCGGTGTGCCTTCGGCGGTAGGGGCCCCGTCATGGCCTAAATACGGTACCGATGGTGGCCGACTTTTACGCTTGGATGCGGTGCGGCGCAAAAAAGATCGTGGGATCGAAACCATCGCTGGTGGCGACACAATAGATAAGCTTGTCACCGATTTGCGCCAGGAAAAACGGGTTAATCAAAAAAAACGATGTCGTATTGCCAAAGGGATTGTGAATTGGGTTCCTTCTTTGGAGGAAAGAGTGGGCGCAGCGATTTGTGATGCGAATGGACGCTAATGCATCATCAACACCGCCCAGCGCATCAGTGATCGGGCCAGTGATCTGGGTCGATGCGGATGCGTGTCCCGTAAAAGAGGAAATCTATAAGGTTGCCTTTCGCTACTGCGTATCCACTATTTTGGTTGCCAATTCTGGTATGCGCGTACCGCGACATGAACTCATTCGATTTGTCATGGTGGATGACGGCTTTGATGCTGCAGATGACTACATCGCGCAACGAGCAAATGAACACGATATTGTTGTCACTGCTGATATATTGTTGGCAGAACGCTGCCTTAGGAATGGGGCGTTTGTTCTCAGTCCAAATGGCAAACCATTTAACTTGGACATGATTGGCGGTGCGATTGCTACTCGGGCAATTATGGCTGACCTGAGAGGTGGTGGCGATCAAATAGGTGGACCTCCGCCATTTTCCAAGCAGGATCGCTCACGTTTTTTGTCAAACCTTGATGAGGTTTTGGTCAAGAAGATGAAGCTGTAAAAATATAGGCGTTCATTCGAGTTACGCCCGAACGTTCATGATTTTCTGTGTTTCATTATTCGATGAACTGAAGGGGTTTATCGATAGTCGCCTTTGCCTGATTTTAAATTTCCATCTATTTTGATGAAATGGGGCGATGAATTTTTGAAGCACCTCCGCATCAAGTGGAATCAAAGAGGGGCTTTAAATTATTGTTTTGTCGCATTTTCGGACCATCAACCGGTAGCCACTTGATCTGGAAATGTTTTACTATTGAGAGGATTAAATATGAATCGAAATAAGATAATAAGCGCTGTACTTATCAGCTCTTTGTGCGAGGTTGCGACGTCAACCCAAGCGGCGACAATAGATCATCAAGGAAGTGCGATCGTACTCAAAGAATTGAAGCTCGTATTGATAAAATGATGGAGCGTTTCGACGTCAATAAAGACGGCGTTATTGATGACGACGATATCCAAAAACGAAAAGAATCTCGATTTTCGAAAATTGATAGCAATGGTGACGGTGTCGTATCTAGAGATGAAATAGCCGAGGCGCGTAATGCTCGACGTGAAAAACGAAAGGCAAAGAGGTCTGAGCGTAGCGAAAGGGCTTTTGCGCGCCGTGATAAAGATGGTGACGGCGTTTTGTCTCGTGAGGAGTTTGATGCGCCGAGGCAAAAAAGTAAACGTGAACACTATCGAGCAGGATCGAAAAAAGGCGATAAGCACAAAGCCGGCAAAGGTAAATCTCGCAAACGTGGCCACAATCAGCGCAACAGGGGGGAGCGCCTGATGAAAAAAGCAGATTTGAACGGTGATGGAAAAATCACTAGAGCTGAACTTCAGACCACATTAGAAACACGCCACAAACAGCACCATTCAGATCGTTAATTGCTCTAAAAAAGCACCGGGAATTCCTTGGCAGCGACCTATACAAATGCTACTGCTTTAAAGGTATTTGTGCCGTTGATTCATGTCTGTCGAAGTGAGAGACATGAGGGCCGCTAACAGCCAGGAATTCTCCGTGAGCGATGACAATAATGACATACCGTCTGATGACGAGAACACACCAGACGGTGGGGACCAATTAGATGGAAACCCGATTGATACTAGCAACTCGATAGCCATCGAAGAAGAAATGCGCCGGTCTTATCTCGATTATGCCATGAGCGTGATCGTGAGCCGGGCGATACCTGATGCCAGAGACGGGCTGAAACCGGTCCATCGTCGCATCCTCTGGTCTATGCAGGAAAATGGTAATCATTGGAATAAGCCTTACCGTAAATCCGCCCGAGTCGTTGGTGACGTGATTGGTAAGTACCACCCCCACGGTGATCAATCCGTATATGATGCTCTAGTCCGAATGGCTCAGGATTTTTCCATGCGATTGCCTTTGCTTGATGGGCAGGGGAATTTTGGATCGATTGATGGAGATCCACCAGCGGCCTATCGTTATACAGAAGTGCGGATGCAGAAAGTGACGACGGCGCTGCTAGAAGATGTTGATAAAGACACGGTTGATTTTCAAGCCAATTATGACGGCTCTGAACATGAACCCCAAGTGCTGCCTGCACGTTTTCCTAACTTGTTGATCAATGGTGCTGGCGGTATTGCGGTGGGTATGGCAACCAATATACCGCCCCACAATCTGGGTGAAGTGATTGATGCGACCACAGCGTTGATTAATGGTCCTGCGATTAGCGATGCGGATTTATTGGAGATTGTGCCAGGTCCTGATTTCCCGACCGGAGGGATGATTTTAGGATCAGCAGGGTCGCGTTCTGCATTAATGACCGGGCGCGGCTCTGTCGTCATGCGTGGGCGCGCTACAATTGAAGAGCTTCGAAAAGATCGCTTCGGCATTATCATCACGGAAATTCCATTTCAGGTGAACAAAGCGCACATGGTTGAGCGGATTGCCGGACTTGTACGCGAGAAAAAAATTGAAGGTATTGCGGATATTCGGGATGAATCCAATCGTCATGGCATCCGGGTGGTCGTCGAGCTGCGCCGTGATGCGACAGCTGATGTCGTTTTAAATCAACTTTATCGTCATTCCCAATTGCAAACCTCTTTTGGGGTTAACATGCTGGCGTTAAATGGCGGACGGCCACAACAAATGAGCTTGCGCGATGTGCTCACTTCTTTTGTTGCCTTTCGTGAAGATGTTATTGCACGGCGTACTAAGTTTGAGTTGAACAAGGCGCGTGACCGCGCTCATATTTTAGTGGGTCTGGCGATTGCTGTTGCCAATATTGATGAGGTCGTTGCGTTGATCCGCAAATCCCCGGATCCGGCGACGGCGAGAGCGCAGTTGATGGCACGCGATTGGCCGGCAAAAGATTTAGCGCCGTTAGTTCTACTGGTTGCTGATCCTCGTCACATGATGAGTGATGGAGAAACATTGCGCCTTTCGGAAGAGCAAGCGCGTGCAATCCTTGATTTACGTTTGCAAAGATTGACCGCTCTGGGCCGGGATGAGATCGGTGACGAGTTGAAAGCGCTCGCAGAAAAAATTGAAGATTATCTCGATATTCTGCGTAATCGTGAACGTGTGCTGACAATTATTAAAGACGATCTTTTGGCGGTTAAAGAGGAATTTGCAACACCGCGCCGGACGGAAATGGTCGAGGCGGAAGGTGAGGTAGAAGATGAAGATCTGATCACTCGAGAAGATATGGTTGTCACGGTGACACATTCTGGTTACGTGAAGCGTACTCCGCTTTCAACCTATCGCGCCCAAAAACGCGGTGGTAAGGGCCGGGCAGGGATGAGGCCCAAAGATGAGGATTTTGTTGCGCAGCTCTTTGTTGGCAATACGCACACTCCGCTTTTGTTTTTCACCTCGACGGGCATGTGCTATAATTTGAAATTATGGCGTCTACCCGAGGGTACACCGCAATCGCGCGGCAAAGCTTTTGTCAATCTCTTGCCTCTGGGGCCGGATGAACGGGTAACGAATATTTTGCCATTGCCGGAAGATGAAGGGGCGTGGGAAAAACTTCATGTGATGTTTGCAACTCGCTCGGGCGGTGTGCGGCGCAATAAGCTGTCTGATTTCCAGCGGGTGAATCGGAATGGCAAGATTGCCATGAAACTTGATGATGGTGACGGCATCATTGGCGTGCAGATATGTAGTCAGGATGAAGATGTCTTGCTGACAACAGCTGCCGGTATGTCAATTCGTTTCCAGGTTGAGGATGTGCGCGTCTTTAGCGGGCGGACGTCAACCGGTGTGAGAGGTATAAAACTTGGCGATGGCGATAGTGTAATTTCTATGGCGATCCTACACCATATTGACGGAACTTCGGAAGAGGCGCGTGCCTATCTCAAACACACTGCGGCGATGCGCCGTGCTATTGGTGATGGCACTGAAGGTGACGTTAATGAAGAACAGCCAAGTGACGAAGTATCTGCTCTGTCACCGGAAAGAATTGCAGCTTTTGGGGCTGCTGAACAATTTGTCTTAACAGTCACTGAAAACGGGTATGGCAAGCGATCATCATCGTTTGAGTACAGAACATCCGGTCGAGGTGGAAAAGGCATTATCGCAATTGTTTCAAATGATCGAAATGGCAAAGTTGTTGCCTCGTTCCCGGCGGAAGACAGTGATGAGATTATGCTCGTCACGAATGGCGGTCAACTGATCCGTACCCCAGTAAACGATATCCGGGTGGCCGGGCGTAATACGCAAGGGGTGACGATTTTCAAAACCCGAGATGCAGAACAAGTTGTATCGGTTGAACGTATCGAGGATATAGGCGAAGAAGAATAAACTGTCATTGAATATAGGAATTAGAGCATGCCCCACCGTGTTGGCCTTTATCCTGGTACTTTTGATCCGATAACTTTAGGCCATGTCGATATCATTAAGCGTGCGACCAAACTGGTTGATGAGCTTATCATCGGCGTTGCTATTAATGCGGGTAAGGGGCCTCTTTTTACGCTTGATGAGCGCACCCATCTTGTGAATCATGAGATGAAGATCATTGCGGAACAAGCCGCTATCCCCGTGCGAGTCATTCCTTTTGAAGGATTATTGGTTAATTTTGCTGATGAAGTGAAGGCCGATATCATTGTTCGTGGATTGCGAGCAATTTCCGATTTTGAATATGAATATCAGATGGTGGCAATGAACGATGTGTTGAACGATCGCATTGAAACTGTTTTTTTAATGGCTGATCTTAAATATCAAGCAATTGCATCAAAGTTGGTCAAGGAAATCGCCAGACTTGATGGTGATATTAGCGCTTTTGTTCCAAAGGCCATAGAGCACGCCTTAAAGCTCAAACTCGCTCCCTAAAGTATTTTGCGGGTTTGTGGGCGCCAGTTGAACCACAATAAATGCGAAAAAAGAAAGGCTTAAAGCACCTCCACTTTAAATTGAGTCGCCGTGGTGCTTTAACAGGCAGCTGAAAAACTTCAGTTTTCATGGTTTGAATA
>CAYZLR010000066.1:0-18887 GCA_964479275.1 uncultured Caulobacterales bacterium | reverse complement strand
CGTATGATCTCAAGACGACTGGCTAAATATTAGTTTTGAATCGGACTCTTAGCCTGAGGTTTGGTCGCTTTTTCCTTGATGTTTGCCCCCGGACTGGTGTTATTACATGGCCTTTCTACTTATATATGAGCAATATCAATGTCCGAATTTTTATCGAATGATCAGCAGTCAATTTTGACGAACCCAAATAGTAGAAATGATTGTCCAATTCACAAGCGTCACTTTATTAAACCCGACGGGAGAGATATTTTTCTTTATGGGTACAACGCACATGATGAGGCCCCGGCCTTGGAAATGCTGGATGGTGGCCCAAAGCAGTCTGAATTGAGATGGCATCCTTTGCGCCGTGAATGGGCGGTTTATGCAGCTGGACGACAAAATCGTACCTTTAAACCGTCAATGGCAGATGATCCTCTTGCGCCGACTTATGCAGATGGTCCCCCCACGGAGATCCCTTTTACAAATTTCGAATTGGCGATATTTGAAAACCGATTTCCGAGTTTTAGTGCAAATCCGGGAGATATTGATGCAGGGACGAGTGGGGCGATTTCTGGTGTCGAGCGTACGAAGGCAACCGGTAAATGTGAGGTAGTCGTTTACACGCCAGAAGCAACAGGAAATCTCTCAACTCTCGGCCAAGAGCGCCGTGAGCTTTTAGTCCATGCCTGGATTGACCGCTATAAGGATTTATTCGAAGCGGGGGCCGCATATGTATTGCCATTCGAGAACCGCGGAGAAGAAGTGGGCGTAACATTGCTTCATCCCCATGGTCAAATTTACGCATTGCCGATCATTCCTAAAGCCCAAAGTGCGGCTCTAGATAGCTTTGCAAAAGGGTATGATCTGGGCTCGCATATGAGGAGCTGGACTGCTGACTATCAAATTGCTGAAAGCGGCGGGGTGAGTGCGTATGCGCCACCCTTTGCGCGCTTTCCCTATGAAATTTGGTTAGCCCCGATCGAACGCAAAGCCCATCTTGCTGATTTTAGCGGTGAAGAGCTTTCAGGGTTTGCCAGTTTGCTCGGAGATATCACAGCACGTTATGACAAGTTCTTTCATCGTGAAACCACCCCATATATGTTGAGCCTGCAAGCCGCACCTAACCCCGGTCGCGAAAGTGATGCGGGTGCAGATAATTGGCATTTTACGGCGCAATTCTATCCTCTGTTGCGTAGTGCGGATAAAATAAAATATCTAGCTTCCGTAGAACAAGCCACTGGCGTGTTTACTGTCGATGTGGCACCAGAAGAAACCGCGCGGATATTCAGAGATTTGTAATTTATTCTCACTCAAAAGGATGTCAGAAAAAAAACTTTAGAGCCAATCAATCGACTTTAATCGATCGAGATTGGTTCCGGTGCAGATTTATTCGAATTGTGAAAGTGCCGTAACAAGGTTTTTCATCCGTTGTGAAAGAGAGGAAATCTTACTTTCTAAATCACGGTAAATTTGTATTTCCCGCTCTCGATCAATTTTTAATTTGATAAGTTCAGGCTCAAGCGGTGGTTTTGCTTCTTTGGTTGCTTTTTTCCAATTCTCATATTGTCTGTTGTAATCAGCATCCATCATAATCACTGTACTTTTGGCGAGCGTGCCGATTTTCATGGAAATTTCCATTGCTAAATCTTTATGTAGCGCTGACAGTTTGGCTTGCTCTGACACAAAGTCATCAATCATAGTATTTCTTTTTTCGCACTGTTCATCACATTCCGGGAGCTTATTTTTCTTTTTTCCCGTCTCACACTTATTGGCACATTCTTTTGATGTACATGGTTTTGCAGGACAGGTTTTTTTCTCAGGAATATTTAAACTTACAAAACTTGAGAGCGCATTGTCAGAAAAGTCGCGATGACTTTGCTCGGCAAGAACAAAGGCATCCACAACGGTCAGTGATAGTTTCGGATCAAAGCGGTCAATTGTGTTAGGTTGTGGTTTTTTTGTCTTTATTGAAGATTTGTTGTTGTTGGCTTTTTTTTGAACTGCGATCGGTTTTGTGACGCCGGTGCCATCAGCGATATTCGCGATGGTGTTTTGGCACATGGCGCGTTCTGATTTATCGGTGATCGCGCTACACGAGAGATATTGCTGCGCCATTCTGCTCTTAAATTCAGCCGTTTTGAGTTTGGTTTTTTCTTTTTTGAGAGCTTCAGCTTGAACGATATCTTGCGCTAGAACGTCTGGTAAATTTTCAATACATGTTTGTGCTAATAGTGATATGCTATCGAAATCATATCTGGAAGAGATTGTTCTCATCAGGTCATCATTATAGCGAGATTTTTTATTGCGTCCCCAAAGCCCTCGGTTTTTAGTAGCTTGATCGTCCAATGAAGAAAGAAATTTCTCCTCAATGTCTTCGCGAAATTCTTCGCGTGCCAGAAACCTGTTAACTTGATTTACTGAGCCTAAGTGATTGCTTGCGTCTGCGAAGGCTTGGCCTGAAACAATATCGTCTGCCCATTTTATATAATTTTTGCCATGTTCCACAATACATGCAGACACAAAATGATCTAGCGAGCTTTGATCAAAATAATTTGCCTGTAACTCGACCAGGGATTTTGCCACCTCCACGGCGGAGCCATTAAGGCTTGGTAGGCCACTGATAAAGCCACCGGGCGCAGCATCAGCTCTTGAGGCACTGTTTGCATAAGTGCGCAGGAATAAGTCTGTTTGTTCTTGCGCTTCGTCATTGGCGTCTTGTGCCGTTTGTTCGCGCTCTTCGACGGTTGCGCTCGCAGCATCCGCATTATCTTGAGCATTGTCCTTGGCTTCGTCGCTGGATTGCTCGTCCGTCGCCTGAACAGCAATGTCAGCCGCCGCTTTATTGGAGGTCGCATCGGCTAATTTCGCGTTTTCCTCTGCCGCCGCTGCCTGTGTTTCAACTGTTTTCATTGCATCAGAAACAAGTGTCGATGAAGTACCGGAGGTTGAACTAGCACCAGCCGCTGCGACTGCGGCCAGTTGGCGACCCAGCGTGCGGCTTGCGGCCTCCCCAAGCATTAACGTCACCATTGCATCATTATTTCGGCTCATTAACAATGAATATTCTGTTGCCGAGATCGCGCCGTTACCATAGGCTTCGCAGGCACGATACATTTGATCGCGTAATAATTGCACGGTCACGGTGCGTTCAGCTAATTGCGCAAGGGCGGTCGCTTGTCCATAGGAAAGAGAACCGCCGCCGGCTCCTTTCACATTCACACTGGCGCCAAAGGTCGTTGCGATGGCTTCGGCCACATCGGGGCTCGGTTCGGCGCATATAATGCGTAATGGGTTGACTTGTCCGGGTTTTGATGAGGGGTGGGTCGGGATTGTTGTAATAAATCTGTGCGCAGCTTTACCTCGAATGACTTGAGAATCATATAATGGGATGGGAACAGCTTCGATTATGCTTTGACACCCGCAAAGCAATATAAGCAAAAGTGTGATAAAAACATGTTTTAATAAGTTTAGATTTTTCATTACCATTCCCCCTCTTTGTAAATACTATAAAATTAAATTTGGGCTGGGTCAACGCAAATGATGGCGCTTTTTGCTGATGGCGCTTTTTGCGTCTCGTGACGTGCCTTTTTCGCGCGATTGAATTAAATGAGAATGATTATTAATAACGGAGCCGCTCAGTGCATTTTAAATTAAAACCTCTTTCCAGTTTTTCTGCTCTTGCTTTGACGACGGCGATGTCTGGCGTTGCTCTTACCGCTTGTAGTGGCGGCGAAGGGGAAGGCTCGTCTCACAGCGGGGAGGGTGAGAGTGCTCTTTCATCTCCTCAATCAGCGGAAGGAGTGGCCACGCCACATTCTGAAGGAGAGGGAGAAGGTGCTGGCGGTGAAGGTGGAGAAAGCGAAGGTGCGTCTAACGTTAACGCGTTACATGATAATGTCGCTTTCCTCACACAGTTGGGTTTGATGCGGGGGCATCTTCACGCTTTTTATGCCCTATATTCCGCCGGTGAATTGGCGAATGCTGCGACCCATGCGAAACATCCTGAAAGCGAGCTCTACGCTGATCTGGCGCCTGCATTGGCTGCACGTGAGATCGAAGGTTTCGCAACGCCACTAACAACTCTATCGAATGTTGCCCGCGATAACGGTGAGATTGATGCTGCATATGCAGAGGTTGTAAAACAGATTACCCGGGTAGAGCGCGCAAGTGAGGCCAATGCAAAAGAAAAACTATTATCTATTTCCAACCTTATACGTATTGCTGGGGATGAATATAAAATCGGCGTAGCTTCTGATGGCGCCATAACAAATCTTCATGAATATCAAGATGCATACGGGTTTGTTGAGGTCGCAAAAGATCGATTGTCAACGCTAAATTCAGCAAACGAATTATCTGGTGACGTTATCGGGAAATCGATAGGTCTGGTGACTGCATTGTCAGGTAATTTTGATGGCTGGACTCCAAAGCGTGCACGAGGAAAATCAAACACACTCTATGGCGCTGCGGCTCGAATAGAGTTGCTGGCTCTGGGGTTAGAGTAATTGAAAGTACAACCAATCTGGCTTGATGTTACACTAAACCTGTTGAGGCTTTTCCCCCTATAAACGACTGTCGCAATGCCAGCATTCTTCTCGAAAATGGGAGGATGACGGATCATCTGGTGTAAATCCGGTAGATCCGATAGGACTACCGGGGGGGATATCTGCACGTCTATTGAGTACGGGGGCAGTGATATCATCTCGATTTAGATGGCTTGAAATTAGCGTCAAAAGCCAAGCCCGATGATTGCTCGCAGGATCACGATTATCGCCAGAAAGTCCATCTGATAACTCCCCTTGCAGGACTGCCAAATAGGCCTCAATTTCGGAACGTACCAAATGACTTGTGTTTGCGTTTTTTGTGAGATTCATCAGCATCACAATAAACCGCGTCTGAATTTGTCTTGAGATTGCTGCATTGGAAATTTGTGCCTCTTGTGTACTTTCAAAGAGTTTCAAATTCAGAGCGGCTAGTAATTCTTCTACACCGGGGGATTGGCTATTGCGGCGATTGATCTCGACAAGACGGGCAAGGCGTGCTGGTTCTAAAAGAGCGCCCAGAGTTAAACTCGCTGCTGCATCTGCTGCAGCAAGAGGATCGAAGACTTCTCTTAAGTGGCTGGTAAAAGTTTCGGGACGACCGGGCGGTCCATTAAAGCCAACCCCGGAAGGAGACAAACGTACTAGCACCCTCTCGGGCAGAGCCAGTTCGGTTGGATCCAACGTTTTGAGCAAAACTTCAACGGCTGAGCGTTGGGTCTGGGGTTGGACTGGTGTCGAGAATGGTAGGCCATCACCAGCAATCGCATAATTAAAATAGTACCCGCCAACGAGCTTTGCGGCGGCATCAATCTGATAACGATGATAGAGATAAATCGGGACCAGAACTTCTTGTAATTGTGCACGAGGGATATCATCGGCAATCACAGAAAGATCAAAATTTCGCAATGCGGCTCTGCGGACATCCAGAGTTTCATTCAAGGCGAGCACAGGATCACTACCATTATCCCAAAGACTGCCATGAGGGTGAGCGGCAGCGCGCGAACGCGCATGGGCGTCACTGACGTAGCGCAATCCTTGTTCATATCCCCGGTCAACGATGGATTTGAGAGCTTTTTTCTTGTCTGTATTTTTAGAAAACTGTGTATAAAGCCATCGCACAGTGAATTTATCCCAAGCGCCTAATCCGACATCATAAGCTTGTGAAAAATCCATACGGCCATCTTCTAGAACTTTTACATAAGGCGCAGGATAATCCATCACCGAGGCGCGATCGATTGTTGAACCGGCAAAATTATGGGCAAACCCAAGAGTATGCCCAACTTCGTGGGCTGATAATTGTCGAATTCTGGCAAGTGATATCAATAATGGGTCATCATCACGGCCCGAGCCAGTCGCAGACGTACCGGCTAATCCTTCGAAAATCATACGATCTTGACGAACACGCTGCGAACCTAAGATGACATGAGCTTTTAACATTTCTCCCGTGCGCGGATCGGAAATGCCGCCGCCATAAGACCAGCCCCGTGTCTGGCGATGGGTCCATTGAATAACGTTATAGCGTATGTCTAGTGGGTGAGCATCTTCGGGGAGAATTTCAACGCGGTAAGCATCTTCAAACCCAGCTTCTGCAAAAGCTTGCGCCCACCACGACGCGCCTTCAATTAATGCTGAGCGAATGGGTTCTGGTGCACCAGGGTCAACGTAATAAATAATTGGTTTTTTTACTGGACCAGTGGCGAGCGTATCATCACTGCGTTCAAGCCTGAAACGACGCGCATAATGGCGCTGTATGGGATCTTGAATCTTGGTACTGAAATCGTAAAAAGATACATTAATCGCCGCGGTACGAGGGTCATATTCACGCGGTGTATATCCGTCATCTGGCAAGCGTACAAAAGAGTGATGCAATGATAGAGTGAATGAGCGCCCATCAGCCGCCGTCGATCGTACTTCAGATCCTGGTTGCTCATTGGTAAATGTCATCGCGGCATCAATCTCAACATTATCGGGAAAGGCAAGGGCTGAATCGCCCTCTGGAAAGGAGCGATCCTTTGAGAGTGAAAAATTTCCCTGATCTGCAAATCTCAGCTGGTTGCGAATATTCATGTGATCTAGTGTCAGGAAACCTGAGATATCAACGAGTAAATCGCCATTACCGGCGCGCGCCTTAACGCTTCCGTCCCAAATATAGGACTTTGCGAAAGAATTTTTTACAGATTGTTTTTCAAATTCATTGTCTGCACTGGCGCGATATGACCAGTTTTCAACCTCTGCAATAAGTTTGCCCCCCACCATTCTGAAGGCCAGAATTTGTCCACTCGTCGTCAAACCGCGATCCAGCCCAACCGGGTTTGAGCCCAACCCAGCATTAAGGGAATTGGCATGGATCATTCTCAATGACAGCCCGTTCTTATCTGGTTTGGGCAACCGCGCAAAAACTCGTCCACCATTCTTGTCCACATAAACGTCAAAAAAGCCTTCGCGCTTGTCCAAGCCTTTGACAATTTTAGAGAATGATTGCTCAGATTTCCCTTTATTGTTTGAGCAAGCACCAACAGCAAATAAAGCGATGATTAGGAAAAGTGAGAAGACAGATTTTATACGCATAATAGCCCCAAATCAGTGTGTTAGGTTTGCTTTATAAGTGTTTGTGTCAAACCTATTTGTCTTTCTATACCTAATCAATTCAGGTTTGTGAATGAGGGCTGTGTTATCGACATGGGATTATGAAAGAAAATTTCGTAATTGGAGGAATACTCTAAAGTGATTGAATTAGTCCTTGTCGAGTAATCGCAAAACCCTCTATTCAGTGGGAAAGAAAATCCTGTGAAGTATTTTCACCCTCAGATTGATCAATATTGGATTTTGATAAACCATGACACAGCAATTTTATACCGGGATTGAGCAAGAGTTACGTGATATCGAGGCGCAAGGTTTGACCAAACCAGAACGTCTTATTACCTCCCCGCAAAATACAAAAATCAATGTTCATATTGAGGGAAAAGATCGCTCCGTTATCAATTTTTGCGCGAATAATTATCTAGGCTTAGCTGATCATCCTGCGCTTGCCCAAGCCGCGCAAGAGACCATGACAAGTCATGGATTTGGTTTAGCGTCTGTGCGATTTATTTGTGGGACGCAAGACCTTCACCGCGTTTTAGAAAAACGAATTGCGAAATTTTTCGGATATGATGATGCGATTACTTTTGCCGCTTGTTTTGATGCTAACGGTGCTGTTTTTGAACCTTTGTTTGGCAAAGAAGACGCTATCATTTCAGATAGCCTAAATCATGCTTCTATCATTGATGGTGTGCGCTTGTGTAAGGCGATGCGGTTTCGTTATGCCAATAATGATATGGACGATTTGGAGGCAAAACTCATTGAGGCCAAAGCGGCAGGGGCGCGTAATATTCTAATTGTTACCGATGGCGTCTTTTCCATGGACGGCACGATTGCGAATTTGCAAGGGATCACTACGCTCGCAAAATCCTTTGGAGCTTTGACCATGGTAGATGACTGTCACGCCAGTGGGTTTTTAGGCGCGGACGGCCTAGGGAGCGCGCAATATTGCGGTGTTGAAGGATCCATTGATATTTTAACCAGTACTTTAGGAAAAGCTTTGGGCGGCGGTATGGGCGGGTTTATCTGTGCTCGGCAAGAAGTTGTTGATTTGTTAAAGCAAAAAGCTCGGCCTTACCTTTTTTCAAATGCATTGACGCCGGCTTTGGTGGGCGCCTCTATTAAAGCTTTTGAATTGGTCGAGGAAGGGGACGCGCTCAGAGCCAGGTTAATTGAAAATGCAACCCGCTTTCGAGATGGTTTAACGAAGGCAGGCTTTACTTTAAAAGAAGGCACTCACCCAATTATTCCGATTATGCTGGGAGATGCAAAATTAGCGCAAGATATGGCGGCGCAATTATTGGGTGAGGGCGTTTATGTGATTGGTTTTTCATATCCGGTGGTCCCCAAAGGGGAGGCAAGAATTCGCACCCAAATTTCGGCCGCACATACGCCGGAGCAAATTGACCATACGATCGCCAGTTTTATAAAAGTAGGACGTATGCTGGATATTATTTAAGTTGAATGAAAAATTCGAAACGGTTTTTGTGATATGTTAAGCGCGGGCAAAAAAATAGAGTGCAATTGTAATTTGCGTTCGTTATTTTGCCCTTATGTGAGGAATTGATTGCTATGAAATCTTTGGTCAAAGCAAAATCAACCACTGGTTTGTGGATGGAAGATAGTCCAAAGCCAACTATCAGTACAAATGATTTGCTGATCAAAGTGAAAAAGACAGCAATTTGTGGCACCGATATGCATATATATAATTGGGATAATTGGGCGCAAAGAACAATCCCGGTACCGATGGTTGTTGGCCATGAATTTATGGGCGAAATTGTTGAAATGGGATCTGAGGTTCGCGGTTATGAGGTTGGAGACCGGGTTTCTGCAGAGGGACATATTACTTGCGGGCATTGCAGAAATTGCCGGGCTGGCAGTCGTCATGTATGTCGTAACACGCAAGGAATTGGTGTTAATCGAGCGGGAGCATTTGCAGAATATATTTCTGTGCCCGCCTTTAATGCGTACAAAGTACCGGATGAAGTTTCTGATGAGATTGCCTCTCTGTATGACCCATTAGGCAATGCAGTTCATACCGCGCTTGCTCAAGATTTACTGGGTGAAGATGTGTTAATCACCGGTGCGGGCCCCATCGGCGCCATGGCCGTCGCCGTCGCTAAACATGCGGGTGCGCGTTATGTAGTCATCACAGATGTTAATGAGTATCGCTTGGATTTAGCAAGCCAAATGGGTGCAACCCGAACAGTGAATGTTCAAAAAGAAAACTTGCCTGATGTGATGGAGGAACTCGGTCTAGTTGAAGGCTTTGATGTGGGGCTTGAAATGTCGGGGGTGCCTACCGGGTTTAATCAAATGCTGGATGTCATGAATCATGGCGGTAAAGTTGCGTTATTAGGCTTGTTACCAGATGGTGCAGGGATCAATTGGGATCATGTGATCTTTAAAGGGTTGGAGCTGCGCGGAATTTATGGGCGACGCATGTTTGAAACCTGGTATAAAATGAACGCGATGCTAAAAAGCGGCCTCGATGTCTCTCCAATTTTAACACATCAATTTGCAGTGGATGATTTTCAAAAGGGATTTGAAATGATGAATTCCGGCCAATCGGGCAAAGTGATCCTCGACTGGACCGGCACCGTTTAAGGTTGAGGGGCAAACTTTATTGTTATGCCCATTTCGCCATAGGCGGCAGTGACGACAGAATGCTTTCGACATTACCACCTGTTTTTAAACCAAATTGTGTGCCGCGATCATAAAGTAAATTGAATTCAGCATATCGACCTCTGCGCATCGCTTGCTCTTCAATGTGCTCTTCGCTCCAGGGAGTATCTTTATGTTGTAAAACAAGAGCGGGGTAAATTTTCAAAAATGCGCTGCCAACATCTTGGGTGAAGGCAAAATCTTCATCCCAATCTCCGCTATCTAACCGATCATAAAATATCCCGCCGACACCGCGTGCTTCATTGCGATGGGGGAGGAAAAAATATTCGTCGCACCATTTTTTATACTTTTCATAATAGTCAGGGTGGTGCGCATCACATGGTTCTTGCATGGCTTTGTGAAATGCAATTGTATCAGGGTGATCATCCCGTCTTGAAGCCGTGAGCAATGGATTGAGATCACCCCCCCCTCCAAACCAGCTTTGTGTCGTTACCAACATCCGGGTATTAAAATGCGCAGCGGGCACATGGGGATTGCGGGGATGACAAATGAAGCTGATGCCCGATGCCCAAAATCTTGGATCTTCTTGCGCACCGGGAATGTTTTTTGCAAACTCAGGCGAAAATTCACCGTAAACGGTTGATGTATGAACACCAACTTTTTCAAAAACAGCACCGTGCAGCATTGACATCACGCCGCCCCCTTGATCCTTTTTACCTGTTTTATCTCTGCTCCACGGTGTTCGCTTAAATTTTTCAACCCGGTAATTCTTATATAAAGGGCTTTCCAACTCTTCGATTTCTTCCAATGCGATGCAGATTTGATCCCGAAGCGATTCAAACCAAGCTTTGGCTTTCATTTTTTTTGGGTTAAACGCATCAGCCATTTTATTCTCCCCATTCGCGGGTTAAATTGAATCGTATATTCATCAATCGATCAATTGTCTCTTGATGCGAATTCGTCGATTTTAGCTCTGAGAGGGCTTGATCAAATTCGAACATGAGTTCGCGATGATGGGCATGACGAAAGAAACTTGTCAGCCATCCCACTACAGCAATACGAATACCGCTTTTGATGGGATTAACCCGGTGCACATAGCTTGCCGGATAGAGAATAACACTGCCGGCATCGCCTTTAACGCTGATCTCACTTGCCGCCGATTGTAGTATCAGTTCTCCGCCCTCATATGATTGAGGGGGTGAGATAAAAAGTGTCATTGATATATCTGTTCGCTGATGATCAATATAGGGTGCATCGACATGATTTCCGTATGACATATCAGTTTTGTATGCATTGATCATTAAACGACAAAAGTCTTTTGGCCGAGCCGCGGCAGCAAAGATATGATGGCCAAAACAGGCCGTGCGCACTTTTTCAACAATGGCTTTTGTCGTGGCGTGTGAAAGGTTTGTTTGCAAGTTATTCTTTACGGACTTGGCTGCACCTGCCGCTGTTTCGGCATCACATTGCCAAAGAGATTCGCTCTCATCAGGTTCACCCAAGGCTTCGCGAATGGCGTCAAGCTCTGCTTGTGTTAGAATATCGGGGATTTGCGTTATCATGATGGGTCCGGGCGGTGTAAGATCAAACTTTCAGGCATTTGTCAAACATGGTTTATCACTGGGCGATAGAATGTTACACCCTAAAGCGCTATCATATTTGAAACTTGAGATTTTCAATGCGATTTTTTCTGTGCCGATAGTAAGACCTTTAAGGGGCAAGATCATATGAACGAATTGGTAACAGCAATTTTTGGGGCCATAACGGGTGGATTTATTGTACTTATTTTTTGGCTGGTGTTGGAGCGGTGGCTCAAGAAACCTGTATACAAATTTACGTTGGTTGCTGTTGGCGCATTGGCTGGGTCTCTCATATTGCAACTCATAAACTCGATAGACGGGGCTGATGGGCCGCAAAAATTTCCCGAGATTGCGAGCAACACTGCAAATGAATCTGAAACGCTTTCACGATCAGCGCAAAGCGATGATGAATATAGTCAAAAACCAACTCTCAACGGTTCTGATGATGTGAATGATGATGTTGTTGAACCGCAAATAACGCTATCACTCGGGCTTGCGTTATTAAATGATTTGGCAAAGAAAGATCCTGTGTTTTCACAAAGGCTCGAAACTGAATTCTTAAGTGGAGATCCGTCAGCTGAAGCGATTGACGAATATGCTTTTACTATTGGGATCGGTGAAGCGTTAAAATATATCCCGCGGGCACGTGACGAATCTCTTGTCGAGCTTGTGGAGGGCATGGCCTATATTACCAATCAATTGGTGACCACAGATCCGCGGATTTGTTATGCATGGTATTACGGAGCATTCGAATACGAGACGTTTGATTTTCAGCGTTATCGTAACAGTATCGGTGATGCTCTATTGGCTTTGCAGTTTAAATTATACTCTAACATAGTTTTGACTGCGCTTGATGAATATCCATTGTTTGATCAAGACTTGGCGGATGAAGCTGTTAGCCGGGCAAGCTTCGCGATGTTACAATTCGCTGGTTTTGAAAATAGTGGTTTGATTACTGGCGAGGCCGGACCGAGAAACAGAGACAACAATGACGAATATGTTGTCGCCTGTCAGGCTCGCTTTGTTCTTTACCAAAGTTTATTGAGCGAGGACATAAAAGCCGATGCCATACGACAATTTTTCTCTAGAGGCACATAAATGTCGCTTACATCTCAATTAGATTTTTGAGCCATTTGGCGGGTGGCTTCTGCGATCGCGATGCTAGCGCTGACAACAACATTTAAAGATCTTGCTTCGCCGGGCATGGGTATGAAAACGCGTTCCTCCACGCTGTCATGCACAGCATTAGGCACTCCGGCACTTTCTCTTCCCGTCATGATAATGTCGTCGGGCTGGAAAGTGAAATCCCACAAAGAGGTTGCCCCTTTGGTGGTTAGCAAAATGGTTCTACGATTGGCTTTTTCAGGAGAAATTTTCCACTGATCCCAACTGGCATGGCGCACGGGTTGGGCCATTTGACGATAATCCATTGCCACCCGTTTGATGTCCTTTGCGGTCAAGGGAAAGCCACATGGCTCTATAATATCGAGATCCAGTCCAAAACAGGCCGCCACACGGATTGCAGCCCCCAAATTTGGCGCCATATCTGGTTGATAAAGACAAAATCTCATAGGCGGTAAACTCCTGAAGTTAGTCTCGTTTATCTTAAAATGGTGTGATTTTTCAAGTGTTGCTTCGTGCGGGGCAATCCACAAATAAAGCCCATATAAAAGAGGTGAATTCATGCTTTGAACGGTCAAATTCTAATGTTCGATGAAAATCGCGGGCTAGGGGAGGCGCAAATTGTCGCGAGTGACAATTTTGCGTCAAAATTATACTGGATTTAGACTGCCATACGTGGCAAAGAGCGAGCCAAACCGCCACATAGGGTGTGGGAAATGATTCCCGTCATTCCTGTGTTTCACTAGATTTGATAATAATGGAATTCCCATGACAGTAGAAACAGATCACGAAGAAGAACCAAGTCGGCGCGATTTTATCCATCTGCTGGCGGGATCATTTACCGCTGTTGGTGCAGCAGGAGTCGTGTGGCCGCTCGTATCACAAATGAACCCTGATGCCTCTGTGTTGGCTTTATCGACCACTGAAGTGGATGTTTCCGGCGTCGAAGAAGGGGCCGCGATAAAAGTAGTTTGGCAAAAAAAACCAGTCTTTATTCGTCATCGGACCAAAGCTGAAATTGCCGAAGCAGAAGCCACGAATGTTGCCTCTTTAAAAGACAGTAACGCGCGCAATGACAATTTGAGTGGTGCGCTTGAGCCAACCGATGAAAATCGCCGGGTGAAATCGGAGTGGATGATTGTTGTCGGTGTTTGTACGCACCTTGGATGTATCCCCCTGGGGACAGGCGAGGGAGAGAGCCGTGGTAATTTTAATGGCTGGTTCTGCCCTTGCCATGGGTCACATTATGATATTGCAGGGCGTATACGGCAGGGACCGGCACCGGAAAACCTTCTGGTACCACCATATGAGTTTCTTTCAGACACAAAAATCAAAATAGGGTAAGGGGCAGATCATGGCACATGAATCGACCTATAAGCCAGGAACAGCAGTTGAAAAGTGGCTCGATAAGCGATTGCCTATTGTGCGACTTGGCTATGATAGCTTTGTTGATTTCCCAACCCCAAAGAACCTGAATTACTGGTGGACCTTTGGTGGTATTTTAACAATCTTTTTGGTGATTCAGATCGTTACCGGCATTATACTCGCCATGCACTACACTGCGCATGTGGATTATGCATTCGATAGCGTTGAACACATTATGCGTGATGTGAATTATGGTTGGCTCATTCGGTACATGCATGCGAATGGGGCTTCAATGTTCTTTATTGCTGTATACCTCCATATGTTTCGTGGGCTTTATTATGGATCTTATAAAGAACCGCGTGAGATTTTATGGATTTTAGGGGTTGTTATCTTCCTTTTGATGATGGCTACAGCCTTTATGGGATACGTGCTTCCGTGGGGACAAATGTCCTTTTGGGGGGCGACAGTGATCACTAGTCTTTTTAGTGCGATCCCGGTTGTTGGCGATAGCATTAAAACTTTGCTCTGGGGTGGTTTTGCCGTTGATAATCCAACCTTGAACCGTTTCTTCAGCCTGCACTATCTCTTGCCGTTCGCTATTGCCGGTGTGGTGGTGCTGCACATCTGGGCATTACATATTCCTGGCAATAACAATCCAACAGGTCTTGATGTGAAATCCAAGAAAGACACTGTTCCTTTCCACCCGTATTATACCGTTAAAGATGGTTTTGCCATGGTGCTGTTCTTAACCATGTTTGCTATCTTTATTTTCTACATGCCAAACTCACTTGGGCATCCAGATAATTACATTAAGGCGGACCCATTGGTGACGCCGGCGCATATCGTGCCTGAATGGTACTTCCTGCCATTCTACGCAATGTTGCGGGCTATTGATTTCAACTTCTGGTTCATTCCGGCCAAGCTCGGCGGCGTGATTGTGATGTTTTCATCAATCTTGATCCTCTTTGTTTTGCCGTGGCTTGATACTTCAAAGATAAGATCGATGCGCTATCGTCCTTTCGCGCGCGCCTGGTTCTTTATTTTTGTTGCCGATTGCGTTTTTCTGGGCTGGCTTGGCGGTCAACCGGCAGAAGGCATCTATGTCTTTCTAGCGCAAGTGGCGACAGCGTTCTATTTTGCTTTCTTTTTGTTATTACTGCCAATTTTGGGACTGATCGAGAAGCCGAAAGAATTACCCAAGTCTATTGCTGACTCGGTTTTGAAAACACCAAAGAAGGAAGCGGCAACGGTTTCACCCGAAGCGGTAGCTGCTGAATAGACTTTGCACCTATAAAATAATTTGAATTCGTTTGTGATATGATCATCGATACTAAAGATAAGGCTAACCCCATGACGATATCGTTCTCCCGCATCATAACCATTGCAATGCTTGTTGTGTTTGCAGGCATGTTTCTCGGTAATATTGATGCCCATGCATCAGGCGGTGAAACGAAAAAACTGTCTCATGAGCACTGGCACTTTAATGGGATTTTCGGAACTTACGATAAGGAGGCTGTCCAACGGGGGTTTCAAGTTTATTCTGAAGTCTGTTCAAACTGTCACGGAGTCGAGCAACTATCATTTCGTAATCTTGGCCAAAAAGGGGGACCATTTTATTTGAATGAATGTCCTCCGGGTTCAGGGATATCCGAGAGCGTTGATTGTTCTAATCCGAATGATAATCCCTATGTAAAACAAATTGCGCAGGAATATAAATTTGAAGTTACGGATGGCCCGGATGAAGGCGGTGACATGTTTCAACGTCAACCCAAGCCATCGGATCGTATCCCAGGACCCTATGCAAATAGTAATCAAGCCAGAGCCGCCAATAATGGGGCATTACCCCCAGATTTATCACTCATCACAAAAGCGCGTCATCACGGACCTGATTATGTTTTTAGCCTTTTGCAGGGCTATAAAGAGCCACCTGAAACCGTCAATCTTGCAACTGGTCAGTACTATAATGAATACTATCCTGGTGATATGTCGCTTTTGATTAAAGAAGAATATCGCGATGAAAATGGCGAGATTGATCACTCGATCGAAATTCCAAAGGGGGGTGCCTTTGCCATGGCTCCTCCATTGTCAGATGGTATTGTGGATTATGCTGATGTCGCTATTCCTGAAACAACGGAGCAATATGCTCGTGACGTTACAGAATTTTTGATGTGGGCGGCAGAACCTAAGTTGGAAGCGCGCAAGAATCTTGGATTTATGTCAGTGATATATCTCTTAATTTTGAGCGGTTTGTTATATTGGTCATCACGAGAAATTTGGTCAAAAGCCCATTAGGTAGGGCTCTAACAACACGTTCCATTTTCGAGTTGTAAAACTATTGCCTTATAGGTTGCGCGTGAGTGCCTTTCTTTTTTAAGGGGCATCCGTGAGTAATTGTTCGTTAAGGTTAATCTGACCTGAATAAGTACGCGCGAATTATGCTCATCCTGCACCATGAGTATTAAGGCCTAAGCAGTATGATGGTATCTTCTTATTAATAGAATGGTATACCTCCATGTTATCAGCGCTTATTGGTGTTTTTTTTCTCGGGACTGGCTTTGGTGCGCCCTCTCATGGTGCAGCGTTGGAGGCCATGCAGCAACGGTTTTATAATCATTTGGGAGAGTTCGTTGATCCGGTGTCTCGTATTGATGACTATCAGGAACGGTTTACGGACTACCCAATAGATATAACGCTCAAGAACTGTACAAAAACCTTCGTGCACCCATCATTAGTACGCTCTCGCGTTTATAGTTCTGGGTATTTATGCTTGGTGGAAGTCATTCCGAACGGCGTTCCACCGTTTGATGTGAGGGGTGTGTTCCTATTTGACGGGATACAATGGCGTTATGTGGGGAGCAATAAACCACGGCCATTTCGCCCGCAAGAGATTATTCGTAAGGATAGGGGTGAGGGAGAGTTTATCTTAAAGCCTGGGGCGTTACCCTATG
Organism: uncultured Caulobacterales bacterium; assembly: GCA_964479275.1. GTDB lineage: Bacteria > Pseudomonadota > Alphaproteobacteria > Caulobacterales > Parvularculaceae > CALLPQ01. The sequence continues at coordinate 2,147 of CAYZLR010000066.1, read as the reverse complement.
AGGGGCGTCCAAAGTTTCCGTTAAATGATGTTGAGTCACCGTATCGAGAAATTCTCGATCTGAATTGATTTAGAAGTGCCGGGTGGCTTCTTCTTAATGAGCCTTTGTTTTTGCGGGTAGAGTTGAGGAGCGTGCTGATCATTGATTATTCTGCGGTGTGTCGCGCTCGAGAAAACGCTGTAAATATTTAAAAGCACCTTCACTTCAAGTTGAGTCGCCGAGGTGCTTTAAGTCTTTCTTGTTTCGCATTTATTGCAGTTCAACCGGTTCCCAAAAACACGCAAAATGCTTTCGATTGTTGAAGTGAATGAGTGTTCAGCTCGTTTAAGCGTTTTTACCTAACGGGGGTGATATTCTGACTCTGACTAAAGCGCCCCCGTATCAAAATGGTAGCAAGGAAGCGCCTTAACTTATTGTTTTAACGTAGAATCCGCTACCAATGGACTATAGTTAAGTCGACAATAAACGGTGCTTGACCATTATCGTGGTCATGACTAGCTTTGCGCTCAAAGACCATCTTGCCTGTAGGAAAAATCAAAAATGAATGCGCCGGATTTAAAGCCAAACCGAGATCCTAAAAAATCCTTTCAAGGGTTAATCATGACCTTGCAAGATTACTGGGCCGATCATGGCTGCGTGGTTTTGCAACCCTATGATATGGAAGTGGGAGCGGGTACCTTTCATCCGGCAACAACCTTGCGGGCCGTCGGCCCAAAACCATGGCGGGCGGCTTATGTGCAACCATGCAGGCGGCCTACGGATGGGCGCTATGGGGCTAATCCCAATAGGTTTCAGCACTATTATCAATTTCAGGTCGTTTTAAAACCGAATCCGAACAACATACAGGATCTTTATCTAGGTTCTTTGGATGCTATCGGAATTGATCGATCGATCCACGATATCCGCTTTGTTGAAGATGATTGGGAGAGCCCAACATTAGGGGCGTGGGGACTTGGTTGGGAGGTATGGTGTGATGGCATGGAAGTCACACAGTTTACTTATTTCCAGCAAGTGGGTGGTTTTGATTGTAAACCCGTCACCGGTGAAATTACATACGGCCTCGAGCGTCTTGCGATGTATGTCCAAGGTGTCGATAATGGCTATGACTTAAATTACAACGGCCTAGAAGGGGAAGATAAGGTCACCTGGGGAGATGTTTTTCACCAGAGTGAAATTGAATTTTCCGGATATAATTTTGAACTTGCGAACACGGATGATTTACTTGCTCAATTTAAAGCAGCAGAAGTCGCGTGCCATGATCTTATCAAAGCGGGCAATGAACGCGGGCAGTCATTTGCGCTTCCTGCTTATGACCAGTGCATAAAAGCCAGTCATTTGTTTAATTTGTTGGATGCCAGAGGAGTGATTTCTGTAACTGAGCGTCAATCATACATTTTGCGTATCCGCGCCCTGTCCCGCGCCTGTTGTGAAATGTGGCTGGAGAGCCCGATGGGACGGACTGAAGGCGCAGGTGTGGTTGATTACGAAGTCGTTTAAGGCCATGTCCGAATCACATGGGGCCAAGGAAGTGCTTTGAGGTATTGTTTTGTTGCACGTCCGGACAAGCACTAAAGCATATTGCGTGTCTGTGGGAGCCGGTTGAACTGCAATAAATGCGAAAAAAAGAAAGACTTAAAGCACCTTGAAGTGGAAGCGCTTTAATAGCGCACTAGAAGGGGGTCTCTGTCGGGTGAATATGGATGCTATTGTTTGCATTAATTTATAAGAGGTGATCGTTACCCCTTTGAGCGCATCTTTTTTTGCATTACATTTGATCTGAAAAGTGAAGGCGTAGATAACAATGCAGCCACGAAAATTGTCAGGTAAAGGCCCGACCGCAGACAATGAAGTCAGTGTAGAGCCTAGTGATTATAAAAACAACAAGTCTACCCGGCGCGAAGCTTTAAAAACTTTAGGTTTGGGGACCTCGGGGGCCATGCTTACAGCTTGCCAAACTGGCCAAGACCGCATGACAGCCCGAACAAGTGAAAACCCAATCGAGGAAAAACATAATAATCGGAGAGCCTCCTGGGGAGGCCATCTGATGGCACCCGATATTATTTATCTCAATGCGGCAAATTTAGCCCCAAGCTTAAGACCTCTGAACAAAACCGGTGATTTTGGGATTATTTTATAATAGCCAAGGT